>NZ_JBVJPE010000003.1:243439-439639 GCF_055582805.1 Streptomyces sp. NPDC107498
CGGGGCAGACTTCCTCCATGGACTTCACGATCAGGGCGGTACGGCCCGAGGAGCACGAGGAGCTCGGTGACCTCACCGGGCTGACCTATCTGAACGACGGTCTGCTGCTGCACGGCGAGGACGACTTCTACCTGGACGTGCTCCGCGACACCGCCCGGCGGGCCCGTGAGAGCGAGGTGCTCGTCGCCGCCGACGCGGACGGCGGGATCGTCGGCGGGGTGACCTTCGCCCCCGGCGGCACCGCCTGGGCGGACATCGCCGTCGCCGGCGAGGCCGAGTTCCGGATGCTCGTGGTCGCGCCGGCGACCCGCGGCAGGGGCGTCGGAGAGGCGCTCGTACGCGCCTGCGTGGAGCGGGCGCAGGCCCTCCCCGCATGCGCGCGGCTCGTGCTCTCCACGGACGCCAAGATGGTCTCGGCGCACCGGATCTACGAGCGGATCGGCTTCGTCCGCACCCCCGAACGGGACTGGGAGCCGGTCCCCGGCCATGTGCTGCGGACGTACGCCCTGGAGCTGTGACCCCGGGCCGACACACCAGACCGACACAACATGTGGGGGGTGCCACGAGCGGCGCCCCCCACATGTATGCTCGTCCTCGCTGTCGACGCAGGGGAATCCGGCGCGAATCCGGAACTGTCCCGCAACGGTGTGCTTCGTGCGGTTTCGTACGCGGTGAGTCCGAAGACCTTCCGGCAGCGCGCCCGGTCCGTCCGTTCCGGGTGCCACAGACGTCCGGGTCTCGCGGAGTGGGCCGGTGGACGCGGCGCACCCGCGCGTACGGGGTGCCCGCCTGCCCGCCTCCCCCGCCCGCGCGCCCCGCCGAGCGAGGGAGAGCCCCCACGTGACCATCGCGCCCGCCGATCCGGCTTCGGCCGAGGCTTCCGCGGTCGAGAGCGACGGACCCGGGACCGTGCTCCTGCGGACCCTGACCGACCTCACCGCCGATCTCCCCGACACCGACCCCGGCAAGGTCGCCGCCGCCGCGCTCCGCGGCCGCAGCGCCGCGGCGGACGAGGCGGAACTGCGCGAGCTGGCCACCGAGGCGGCCGCCGGCCTGATCGCCGAGGACCCCGCGTACTCCCGGCTCGCCGCCCGGCTCCTCACCGTCACCATCGCCGACGAGGCCGCCGGCCAGGGCGCCGTCTCCTTCTCGGCCTCCGTCGCCGTCGGTCACCGCGAGGGCCTCATCGCCGACCGCACCGCCGACTTCGTCGCCCTGCACGCCGCGCGGCTCGACGCGACGATCGACGCGGCCGGCGACGACCGCTTCGGCTACTTCGGCCTGCGCACCCTCTACTCGCGCTACCTGCTGCGCCACCCGATCACCCGCAAGGTGATCGAGACCCCGCAGCACTTCATGCTCCGCGTCGCCTGCGGCCTCGCCGAGGACGACGGCGTCCGCGCCCTCGACGAGGTGGCCGCGCTGTACGGACTGATGAGCCGTCTGGACTACCTGCCGTCCTCCCCCACGCTCTTCAACTCCGGCACCCGCCACCCGCAGATGTCCTCCTGCTACCTGCTGGACTCCCCGCAGGACGAGCTGGACTCCATCTACGACCGCTACCACCAGGTCGCGCGCCTCTCGAAGCACGCGGGCGGCATCGGCCTCTCGTACTCCCGCATCCGCGCCCGCGGTTCGCTGATCCGCGGCACCAACGGGCACTCCAACGGCATCGTGCCGTTCCTGAAGACGCTCGACGCCTCCGTCGCCGCCGTGAACCAGGGCGGACGCCGCAAGGGCGCCGCCGCGGTCTACCTGGAGACCTGGCACGCGGACATCGAGGAGTTCCTGGAGCTCCGCGACAACACGGGCGAGGACCAGCGCCGTACGCACAACCTGAACCTGGCGCACTGGATCCCGGACGAGTTCATGCGCCGGGTCAACGCCGACGCCGAGTGGTCGCTGTTCTCCCCGGCGGACGTGCCCGAGCTCGTCGACCTGTACGGCGAGGAGTTCGACGCCGCCTACCGCAAGGCCGAGGCGGCGGGCCTGGCCCGCAGGACGATGCCGGCCCGCGACCTGTACGGCCGGATGATGCGGACCCTGGCCCAGACCGGCAACGGCTGGATGACCTTCAAGGACGCCTCGAACCGTACGGCCAACCAGACGGCCGAGCCCGGCACCGTCGTCCACTCCTCGAACCTCTGCACCGAGATCATCGAGGTCACGAACGACGGCGAGACGGCGGTCTGCAACCTCGGCTCGGTCAACCTCGGCGCCTTCGTGTCGGGTTCGGACATCGACTGGGAGCGCCTCGACGAGACCGTCCGCACGGCCGTCACCTTCCTCGACCGGGTCGTCGACATCAACTTCTACCCGACCGAGCAGGCGGGCCGCTCCAACGCCAGGTGGCGCCCGGTGGGCCTCGGCGCCATGGGCCTCCAGGACGTCTTCTTCCAGCTGAAGCTGCCGTTCGACTCCGCCGAGGCGCGCGCCCTGTCCACCCGGATCGCCGAGCGGATCATGCTCGCCGCGTACGAGGCGTCCGCCGACCTCGCCGAGCGCAACGGCCCGCTCCCCGCCTGGGACGAGACCCGCACCGCCCGGGGCGTCCTGCACCCCGACCACTACGACGTGGAGCTCACCTGGCCGGAGCGCTGGGCGGCACTGCGCGAGCGGATCGCGTCGACCGGCATGCGCAACTCCCTCCTCCTGGCCATCGCGCCGACGGCGACCATCGCCTCGATCGCGGGCGTCTACGAGTGCATCGAGCCGCAGGTCTCCAACCTGTTCAAGCGCGAGACGCTGTCCGGTGAGTTCCTCCAGGTCAACTCGTACCTCGTCGACGAGCTGAAGAAGCTCGGCGTGTGGGACGCGCAGACCCGTGAGGCGCTGCGCGAGTCCAACGGCTCGGTGGCCGGCTTCACCTGGGTCCCCGCCGAGGTGCGCGAGCTGTACCGCACGGCCTGGGAGATCCCGCAGCGCGGCCTCATCGACATGGCGGCGGCGAGGACCCCCTTCCTCGACCAGAGCCAGTCCCTGAACCTGTTCCTGGAGACGCCGACGATCGGCAAGCTGTCGTCGATGTACGCGTACGCCTGGAAGCAGGGCCTGAAGACGACGTACTACCTGCGTTCCCGCCCGGCGACCCGGATCGCCCGCGCGGCCCAGGCCTCGACGACCGCCGCCGCCCCGATCCCCGTCCAGCAGGCGGCCCCCGACGCGGACGCCCTCGCCTGCTCCCTTGAGAACCCCGAGTCCTGCGAGGCCTGCCAGTAATGAGCTCCACCGAGAAGAAGAACCTCCTGGACCCGGGCTTCGAGCTCACGCTCCGCCCCATGCGCTACCCGGACTTCTACGAGCGCTACCGGGACGCCATCAAGAACACCTGGACCGTGGAGGAGGTCGACCTCCACTCGGACGTCGCCGACCTCGCCAAGCTCACCCCCGGTGAGCAGCACATGATCGGCCGGCTCGTCGCGTTCTTCGCGACGGGCGACTCGATCGTGGCGAACAACCTGGTCCTGACGCTGTACAAGCACATCAACTCCCCGGAGGCGCGGCTGTACCTGAGCCGTCAGCTCTTCGAGGAAGCGGTGCACGTCCAGTTCTACCTGACGCTGCTCGACACCTACCTGCCCGACCCGGACGACCGCGCCGCCGCGTTCGACGCCGTCGAGAACATCCCCTCCATCCGCGAGAAGGCGCAGTTCTGCTTCAAGTGGATGGACTCGGTCGAGAAGATCGAGAAGCTGGAGACGGCCGCCGACCGCCGCCGCTTCCTGCTGAACCTGATCTGCTTCGCGGCGTGCATCGAGGGCCTGTTCTTCTACGGCGCCTTCGCGTACGTCTACTGGTTCCGCTCCCGCGGCCTGCTCCACGGCCTGGCGACGGGCACCAACTGGGTGTTCCGCGACGAGACGATGCACATGAACTTCGCCTTCGAGGTCGTGGACACCGTCCGCAAGGAGGAGCCCGAGCTCTTCGACGACGCCCTTCGGCAGCAGGTCACGGACATGCTGAAGGAGGCCGTCGAGGCGGAGCTGCAGTTCGGCCGCGACCTGTGCGGCGACGGCCTGCCGGGCATGAACACCGAGTCGATGCGCGAGTACCTCCAGTGCGTCGCCGACCAGCGCCTCCAGCGCCTCGGCTTCCCGCCGGTGTACGGCTCGGAGAACCCGTTCGCGTTCATGGAGCTCCAGGGCGTCCAGGAGCTGACCAACTTCTTCGAGCGCCGCCCGTCCGCCTACCAGGTGGCGGTCGAGGGCTCGGTGGACCTCGACGAGGACTTCTAGCCGGTACGGCGAAGGGCCCCGCACTCCTCGGAGTGCGGGGCCCTTCGCCGTACGTGCTCGGAGATCAGTCGTTCGGGACCGTCTCGTAGCGCGGGGTGCCCTCGGCCATCTGGCGCAGGGCGTCCTTGCGGTCGCGCTTGGAGAGCTTGTCGATGTACAGGAAGCCGTACAGGTGGTCCGTCTCGTGCTGGAGGCAGCGGGCGAAGTAGCCGGTGCCGCGCACCTTGATCGGGTTGCCCTGGGCGTCCTGGCCGTGGACCTCCGCGTAGTCGGGGCGGGCCAGCTCGGCGTAGGCCGTCGGCACGGACAGGCAGCCCTCGTTGGACTCGTCCAGGACCCGCAGTTCGGCCGGGAGCTCCTGGAGGACCGGGTTGACCACGACACCGGTGTGCCGGACGCCCTCGTCGTCGGGGCAGTCGTAGACGAAGACCTTGAGGTCCACGCCGATCTGGTTCGCGGCCAGGCCCACGCCCTCGGCGGCCTTCTGGCTGGCGAACATGTCGTCGATGAGCTTCGCGAGTTCGTCGTCGAACTCGGTGACGTCCTTGCACTCGCGGTGGAGGACGGGGTTGCCGACGACCGTGATCGGGCGGGCCGTGCCGCGCTCGCGGTAGGCGAGCTCCCGCGCCTCGCAGTCCTCCGTGTCCACGACGAAGCCGTCGTTGATCGTCTGCTCGTCCGTCTCCTGCTGCGCCATGTCCGGCCGCGCCCTTCTGAAAACCCGATTCCGTCGAGGGACAGCCTACGGGGCCCCGGGTCAGCAGACCTCTTCGAGATCGCGCCACTCGCGGCTGTCCGGGCTGTCCGCGACCCAACCGTCGAGGAGGCCCCGCACCAGGCCCGCCGGGGCCGCGATGCCGCACTCCCGCTCGGGCACCCACAACTCGCCGGGCGAGCGGTGGCCGAGCGGGCCCGGGTGGCCCGGCTCGCTGTGGTCGTGCGGGTCGGAGTGCTCGCCCTCGCCCTCGGCGCTCGGCATGGTCGACTCCGAGCAGGCGCGGCAGAGCAGCCGCACGGAGGACGACCAGTCCTCGGCGGCGAAACCGGCCTCGGCGGCGAGGTGCTCCAGGGCGTCCCGGTCGGCCTCGGTGGCCGCCTCCAGGAGCACCACCCAGGTGGGGACGGGCGAGGGCGCCCACAGCTCGATCTCGTCGAAGACGGGGTAGGAGGGGCCGGCGGTGGTGGTCCGCTCGCCGTTGGGCACGCCGTCGTGGAGGACGACCTCGCCCCAGCGGCGGCCGGAGGAGGGCAGCGGGACGGAGAGGACCTCGATCCGGGCCGGGTCGAGCCGGCGGCCCCACACGACCTCCGCCTCGCCCTCGGGCGAGAGCCGGACGGCGGCGCTGCCCAGCTCCATGCCGGCGGGCTCGCCGGTGCCGGCGGCGGCGCCGGGCACCTTGAGGCCGTAGGCCTGCCAGGCCCGGCGGGCCAGCGGCCAGTCCTGGAGCGCGGTGGCGGCGATGCCGACGTTCCACCAGTCGGGGGCGCCGCTCTCCTTGTCGAGCAGCGCGACCGCGCGCAGTCCGGCGGCCCGGGCCTGCTCCCAGTCGTGCCGGAACTTGTGCAGCAGCGCCAGGTTGAACCAGGACTCCGAGAGCCAGGGCTCCAGATCCGCCGCGCGCGTGAGCAGTGCGCCCGCGTCCTCGTACCGGCCGTCGCCGATCAGCGTGAACGCGCGGTCGGTGGCCTGCCGCCACGAGGCGGAGGGCCGATGCCGTACCTTCCCGAAGATCTTCACGATTCCCGCCTGCCGGTCGCTTCACCCTCTTGTTCGCATCCAACCATGCCCGGTCGGACGCGCGCTCATTACCCATGGGTTACCCAGGGACGGCGGAGGTCACCCCAGCGGCTCCGCCCCGTGCCAGGACCCTGGCCAGGCATTCGACGA
Organism: Streptomyces sp. NPDC107498; assembly: GCF_055582805.1. NCBI lineage: Bacteria > Bacillati > Actinomycetota > Actinomycetes > Kitasatosporales > Streptomycetaceae > Streptomyces > Streptomyces sp. NPDC107498. Next base: position 249,563 of record NZ_JBVJPE010000003.1, read on the forward strand.
CATCCGGGTGATAGTCGCGGGCGGTGCCGAGTCTGAGCCGTTCCAGGGCCTCGAGCGCGGCGGCCGCTCCCTCGTCCGTTCCGGTGCCCGCGAGGTCGTCGTAGGCGTTCACGGCACGGACGATCCGGGCGGGGAGCGGTTGCTCGCGGTACGGGTCGGCCTGCCGCTCCACGACGACGGCGACGGCCTCGGGGACGCCGGTCCTGCGGACGACCTCGCCGCCCAGGAGGGCGATCCGGCGCTGTTCCTCGGCCGGGAGGAGGGCGGTGGCGCCGCCCGCGACCGGGTCGACGAGGGAGAGCTGGCCGATGTCGTGCATGAGCGCCGCGTGCTCCAGGACGGCCAGTTCGGTTCCGGAGAGGCCGAGCTCGCGTCCGACGGCCGTGCTGAGGGCGGCGACCCGGTGGGCGTGGCCGGGCGGGGTGCAGCCGGCGACCTCGGTGGCGCGGGCGAGGGAGGCGATGGTCTGCCGGTTGACGGTCCGCACGGCCGCGTACCGCCGGTGGGAGACCTGGGTGAGCAGGAGCGGGACGGCGAGCACGGGCAGCGCCCAGAGTCCGGCGGCGGCGACGCCGAGCGCCATGACGGTGCCGGTGGCGCAGACGGCGGAGCCGATGCCGAGGAAGGCGCGGAGTTCGTCGCGCAGGAGGGGACCGTACGGGAATCCGGTGCGGGCGCGGAGCAGGAGGGCGGCGAGCACGGCGTCGCACAGGGCGGTCAGGACGAGCAGGAGGGTCAGGAAGAGGGCGTACGCGGGGCCCCGGCCGAGGTGCTCGGTGACGGCGCCCGTGTTGTAGGGGGGCTGGAAGCAGAGCGCGGCGAAACCGACGGTGAGGACGCGGCGGGCGAGGTGGTCGGGCCCGGGGCCCCGGCCGCGGGCGATGTGCGGGACGATCCCGACGAGGCCCGCGGCGACCACGACGGCGACGGTCTGCGGGACGCCGTGGGTGGTGGCGGTGCCACCGCTGGTTCCGAGCAGGGCGTACGCGAGGGCTCCGGCGGCGGCGAGGGGCGCGGGTTCGCTCCCCCGGGGCTGTTCGGGCGCGGGGCGCGCGTCCGTGCCGGGCGGGGCGTCCCAGCGGGCGAGCTCGCCGAGGGCGACGAGGGTGCCGAAGGCGAGGGCGTTGCCGGGTTCGTCGAGGCCGTGCCAGAGGGTGCTGCCGAAGCCGGCGAGGCCGAGGAGGAGCGCGGCGCCGCGCACGGCGCCGACGGTGAGGGTCCCGGGTCTCACGCGGGCCTCCTGGCGGGGGCGGGGCGGGACGCGCGCGGCGGGGGGAGCGGCTCCGTCCGCGCCGGGCCTCCGGTCGTCTCGTCGGCGGTGACGGCGGGCTGCCAGCCGTGCCGGTCCAGGGCCCGGACGAGGGCGGTGACCATCCGGGGGTCGAACTGGGCGCCGGCGCAGCGCTCCAGTTCGGCGAGGGCGGTGGGCACCGGGCGGGCCCGGCTGTAGGAGCGGGTGGAGGTCATGGCGTCGAAGGCGTCGGCGACGGCGACGACCCGGGCGAACTCGGGGATCTGCTCCCCGTGGAGCCCGTACGGGTAGCCGCTGCCGTCCATGCGTTCGTGGTGGTGGAGGATCGCGGCCCGCGCCTCGCCGAGGAAGCCGATGCCGCGGACCATCTCGTGGCCGTACTCGGGGTGCAGCTCGATGACCCGGCGTTCCTCGGGGGTGAGGGGGCCGTCCTTGGTGAGCACCCGGGTGGGCACGCCGAGTTTGCCCACGTCGTGCAGGATGCCGGCGAAGCGGACGACGTCGAGGCGGTCCTCGGCCATGCCGAGCTCACGGGCGATCAGGACGGAGGCCTGGCCGACGCGTTCGCTGTGGCCCCGGGTGTACCGGTCCTTGATGTCGACGGCCTGGACGAGGGCGCGGATGGTGGCCTGGTGGGCGGCGCGCTCGCGGTGGTACTGGGCGAAGACCCAGTGGGAGATGTGCATGGGGAGGAGCACGAAGAGCGCCGCGACGGGGCCGTACGTGCTGCGCCAGAGGACGGCCATCATCAGCCCGGCGAGGCCGTGGACGGTGTGCGGGGTGAGGGACCGGCCGAGGAGGCCGCGCCAGGCGGTCCGTGGGGGGAGCCCTCGGGCGGTGGCCCGGATGCCGCCGTCGAGGGCGGTGAGGGCCAGGCAGAAGGCGAGGGCGGCGGCGCCCGCGGGCAGCAGCGCGTACGGCAGGTCGGGGGCGTCGGGGCCGCGGCCGAGGGCGGCGGGGCCGCCGAGGGCGGCGGCGGTCCGGGCCGCGGCCCAGACGGCGAGGGCCGCCGCGGCGGCCCGCCAGGCGCGGCGGGGTGCGGCGGGGGGTTCCTCGACGCGGGCGAGGAGGCTGCCAGGGATCGCGGTGAGCGCGGCGGCGGCGGGCGGCAGGAGCAGGGCGGCGGCGAGGAGGACGGGGAGGAAGGAGCCGGTGGCCACGGGGAGGGGGCGACCCAGTGCGCGGCCGACGAACCGACGGCGGGCGGGCAGTTCGCAGAACGCGTACAGGGCGGCGAGGAGCGCGACCGTGTCCCAGGGGACGGGCGCGCCGGGTCGCAGTGCGGGCAGGGTGCACGCCCCCGCGCCGAGCAGGGCGCAGCCGATGTACACGCGGGCCGCTCGCGGAATGACCTTCACGCCCATCACGCCCGTCACGCTAGCGAGTCGGGCGGACGGCGACGGCGCGGTCGCGGTGATTCGCACCATCGGGTGATACAAGCTGATGTATGCGTGAGGCCGCCGCGAGCGGTGCGCGACGGCCTCGGTTCCCGGTACGGAGGGGAGCTACTCCTGCGGGGCCTGCGTCGTCGGGGCGCTCTCCGTGATGTCCTGTTCGGGCACCAGGTGACCGGCGCGGATCAGGTCGATCCGGCCCATGACCTTGGCGCGCAGGTCGGTGGGGACGTCGTCACTGCCGCAGCAGCGCTTGACGAGCTTCTTCACCGCCTGCTCCAGGCCGTACTTCTCCAGGCACGGGGAGCACTCCTCGAAGTGCACCTCGAACTTGGTGCAGTCACTGTCGGGCATCTCGTGGTCGAGGAACTCGTAGAGATGATCCAGGACCTCTGAGCAATCCGTCTCGTGCGGCTCTCCGCAGCTCATGAGCCCGAGCCTTTCAGATCGTTCGACTCTCCGGCGCCCGCGGGTACCAGCCCGCGGTCGCGGGCGTAGTCCTCGAGCATGCCGCGCAGCTGGCGGCGGCCCCGGTGCAGTCGGGACATCACCGTACCGATGGGTGTCCCCATGATGTCCGCGATCTCCTTGTACGCAAAGCCCTCGACGTCGGCGAGATAGACGGCGATGCGGAACTCCTCGGGAATCGCCTGGAGCGCTTCCTTCACGTCGGAGTCGGGAAGGTGGTCGAGCGCCTGCGACTCGGCGGAGCGCAGGCCCGTCGACATGTGCGACTCGGCCCGGGCGAGCTGCCAGTCCTCGATCTCCTCGGCGGCGCTGCGCTGGGGCTCGCGCTGCTTCTTGCGGTACGAGTTGATGAAGGTGTTCGTGAGGATGCGGTACAGCCAGGCCTTGAGGTTCGTGCCCTCGCGGAACTGGTGGAACGATCCGTACGCCTTGGCGTAGGTCTCCTGCACCAGGTCCTCCGCGTCCGCGGGGTTGCGCGTCATGCGCAGCGCGGCGGAGTACATCTGGTCGAGGTAGCCGAGGGCGTCCCGCTCGAAGCGCGCGTTGCGCTCCTCGGTCGTCTCCTCGGGGCCGTCGTCGGTCCCTGTGTCGGTCCCAGTGACCGGACCCACCTCCTCCAGCGCGGCGGCGAGCCCGAGGGCGGACCCGCTCGTTTCGGAGGATAGACGAGGAACCGCTCCGCCCGCCGCCCGAATGGGGGCGGTCCTGGGCGCGGGCAGCACTGTCCAGTCGAGGTCAGCGGCCTGCGCACGCTCCGGGCAGATGGTCGAACCCATGCGACGGACTCCCTCTTCTCGCTCTCACACCGACGCTCTCCACAACAGTGGCCCTCCGTTCCGCATTCCCGGTGCGCGGGGCGCGTGTCAGCGCAGGGCGGTGATCCAGGCGGTGACGCCGTCGACGAGACCGGCGAGGGCCTCGTCCTGGCTCAGCGGCGCGCGCCGGGGGACGGCGAAGGCGTGGTCCCCGTACGGGACCTCCACGAGCTCGTACGGGCCTGCCGGGTACTCCTCGGGCCGTCCGAAGGGGTCCTTGCCGCCCTGGACGACGAGGGTGGGCAGGCCGGTGGAGAGGAGCTCCTCGGCGCGGGACCTCTCGGGCCTGCCGGGCGGGTGGAGCGGGAAGCCCAGGGCGAGGACGGCGAGCGCGCCGAGTTCCCGTCCGGTCCGGCAGGCGACCCGGGCGCCGGCGCTGCGGCCGCCGGCGACGACGGGGAGGCCGGGCTTCGCGAGGGACGGCCAGAGGCCGCGCCAGCCGGTGTCGAGGGTCTTCGGCGCGGGTGCGACCTTCTTCCCGGCGACCCGCCAGGGCTGTTCGACGAGGGCGACGGTCACGCCGTGCGCGGGCAGCGCCCCGGCGAGGGCCTGGAGGTCGCGGGCCTCGACGCCGCCGCCGGCGCCGTGCCCGAGGGCGAGGACGGTCCGGGGCTTCGTCCCGGCGTACCACGTGATGCGGGCCTCACCGGCGTCGGTGGGGACGGTCTCGTACTGTGTCACGTCCCCATCCTGCCGTCCGGCCCGCGCGTCAGAACAGCGTGCCGACCTCCGGTCCGGCCAACTCCTCCAGGAGCTCGGGGCCGTTGTTGCGGACGTTGCTGACGGCGGTCCCGACCGGGTAGGCCCGCATCAGGCCCTCCGGCGGCGGGGCGAGGAGACCGCGCAGCTCCTCGGGGTCGGTGCGGGCCGGGTCGAGCCAGGCGTCCCAGCGGTCCTCGGTCAGCATCAGCGGCATCCGGGGGTGGATGTCGGCGAGCGAGCGCGGGCCCTCGGCCGGGGCGACGCCCAGCGGTCCGGTCTCGGCCTCGGTGGTGATCACCGAGCAGGTCACCCACCACGCGGAGGGGTCGCCGTCGGGCAGGGTGCGGTCCCGCCAGAACTCGTAGAGCCCGGCCATCGCGAAGACGGAGCCGTCCGCCGGGGTCACGAAGTACGGCTGCTTCCGGGGCCGCTTCCTCTTCCCCTCGACCTCCAGGTCGCGCTCGGCGGCCCCGGTCACCCATTCGTAGTAGCCGTCGGCGGGCAGGATGCACCGGCGGGCCTGGAAGGCGCGCTTGAAGGAGGGCTTCTCGTCCACGGTCTCCGCGCGCGCGTTGATCATCCGGGCAGCGCCCTCCGGCGACTTCGCCCAGGAGGGCACGAGTCCCCATCGCAGCGCGCGCAGCTGGCGAACCGGGCGCGGGGATCCGGCGTCCTTCACAGGACGCTCGAGAACGGCCCAGACCTCTTTGGTGGGGGCCACGTTCCAGTCGGGGGCCAGCGTCTCCTCCGGCTCCCACTTCTCGACGCCGAAGAGACCGACGAGGTCCTCGGGCCGCCGACTCGATGCATATCGTCCGCACATACGTGCCACACTGCCACGATTCCGACCACGAGCGAGGAGCAGTCCGCCACATGACCGAGATCCTCGGCACCCAGCCGGCTCCCGACACGTGGATCGCCTACGCCACCGCCGCCTGCGCCCTGTGCCTGGTCGTCCTCCGCCGTCTCTGGCTCCCGGCCCGCAACGCGATCACCATCGCCCACGAGGGCGGTCACGGACTCGTCGCCCTCGCCACCGGCCGCCGCCTGGAGTCGATCCGGCTGCACTCGGACACCAGCGGACTGACCGTGTCCCGGGGCCGCCCGACCGGCCTCGGCGTCGTCCTCACCCTCGCCGCGGGCTATCCGGCGGCCCCGCTGCTCGGCCTCGGGGGCGCCGCCCTGCTCGGCACCCGCCACGTCACCCTGCTGCTCTGGATCGCGACCGCCCTGCTCCTCGCGATGCTGGTGATGGTCCGCAACGCGTACGGGATCCTCACCGTCGTCCTGACGGGCGCCGCCTTCCTCCTCGTCTCCTGGCTGACCGGGCCCGACGTCCAGTCGGCCTTCGCGTACGCGGCGGTCTGGTTCCTGCTGCTCGGCGGTGTCCGCCCGGCCTTCGAGCTCCAGGCGAAGCGGCGCCGCGGCGGCACCCAGGACTCGGACGCGGACCAGCTGTCGCGGCTCACCCAGGTGCCCGCGGGCGTATGGCTGTTCTTCTTCCACACGGTCGCGATATCCGCCCTGATCGGCGGCGGGCGCTGGCTCCTGGGCATCTGACTCCCCCGTACAGTGAGTCCATGACCGCAGCAGCTTCCGCGCACACCGACCCGTCCACCGACCTCTGGCCCGCCCCGTACGCCCGCGGCGCCGTCGACGCGACCGTCACCGTGCCCGGATCGAAGTCGGTCACCAACCGCGCCCTGGTCCTCGCCGCGCTCGCCGCCGAGCCGGGCTGGCTGCGCCGCCCGCTGCGCTCCCGCGACACCCTCCTGATGGCCGAGGCGCTCCGTACCCTCGGCGTGAAGATCGAGGAGGGGGTGGGGCCCGACGGCTCCGGCGAGGCCTGGCGGATCATCCCCTCCCCGCTGCGCGGCCCCGCGACCGTCGACGTCGGCAACGCGGGCACGGTCATGCGCTTCCTGCCCCCGGTCGCGGCCCTCGCCGACGGGCCGGTGCGCTTCGACGGCGACCCCCGCTCCCACGAGCGCCCGCTGCACGGCGTGATCGACGCGCTGCGCGCGCTCGGCGCCCGGATCGACGACGGGGGCCGGGGCGCGCTCCCGATGACCGTGCACGGCGCCGGCGGCCTGGACGGCGGCACCGTCGAGATCGACGCCTCCTCGTCCTCGCAGTTCGTCAGCGCCCTGCTGCTCTCCGCGCCCCGCTTCAACCAGGGCGTCGAGGTGCGGCACGTCGGCACCCGGCTCCCCTCGCTCCCCCACATCCGGATGACGGTCGACATGCTGCGCGCGGTCGGCGCCCGGGTCGACGAGCCGGAGCACGGCGGCGCCCCGAACGTGTGGCGGGTGAGGCCCACCGGGCTGCGGGGCCGGGACCTCGTCGTGGAGCCCGACCTGTCGAACGCACAGCCGTTCCTGGCGGCGGCCCTGGTGACCGGCGGCCGGGTGACGGTCCCCGACTGGCCGGAGCGGACCACCCAGCCGGGCGACGAGCTGCGTCGGATCTTCACCGAGATGGGTGGTTCCTGCGAGCTCACCGACGCGGGCCTGACCTTCACCGGCACGGGCCGGATCCACGGCATCGACGTGGACCTCGGCGAGGTCGGCGAGCTGACCCCCGGCATCGCGGCGGTCGCGGCGCTCGCCGACTCCCCGTCGACCCTGCGCGGGGTGGCCCATCTGCGGCTGCACGAGACGGACCGGCTCGCGGCGCTCACCAAGGAGATCAACGAGCTCGGCGGCGACGTGACGGAGACCGAGGACGGCCTCCACATCCGCCCGCGCCCGCTGCACGGCGGCGTCTTCCACACGTACCACGACCACCGCATGGCGACGGCGGGCGCGATCATCGGCCTGGCGGTCGAGGGCGTGGAGATCGAGGACGTGGCGACGACGGCGAAGACCTTGCCGGACTTCCCGACGATGTGGACCGAAATGCTCGGGGTCTGAACCATGCGGCGTTACGGCAAGCACACCGACGAGGACGACATCCGCCAGCGGCCCAACCGCAAGGGCACCCGTCCCCGCACCAGCATCCGCCCGAAGCACGAGGACGCCGTCGAGGGCATGGTCCTCACCGTCGACCGGGGGCGGCTCACCTGTCTGGTGGACGACCGGAGCGTGACGGCGATGAAGGCGCGCGAGCTGGGCCGCAAGGCCGCCGTCGTCGGCGACCGCGTCTCCCTGGTCGGCGACCTCTCCGGCGAGAGGGACACGCTGGCCCGGATCGTGCGGATCGGCGAGCGCAGCTCGGTGCTCCGGCGCACGGCCGACGACGACGACCCGTACGAGCGGGTGGTCGTCGCCAACGCCGACCAGCTGGCGATCGTCACCGCGCTCGCCGACCCGGAGCCGCGCCCCCGGCTGATCGACCGCTGTCTGGTGGCGGCGTACGACGGCGGGCTCTCCCCGCTGCTCGTCCTGACCAAGTCGGACCTGGCGCCGCCGGACGCGCTCCTGGAGATGTACGGCGCGCTGGGCGTGCCCCATGTGGTGACGACCCGCGAGGAGTTCGTCGACGGGGTCGCGGCCGAGCGGGTCCACGAGCACCTGAAGGGCCGCACCACCGCCTTCGTCGGTCACTCCGGCGTCGGCAAGACGACCCTGGTGAACGCGCTGGTCCCGCCGGACCGGCGGCGCACCACGGGCGTGGTCAACGCGGTCACGGGCCGCGGTCGGCACACCACCACCTCGGCGCTCGCGCTGCCGCTGAACGACAAGGAGGGCGGCTGGGTCATCGACACCCCGGGCGTGCGCTCCTTCGGTCTGCACCACGTCGACCCGTCCCGGGTGATCCTCGCCTTCCCCGATCTCGTGCCGGGCACGGAGAACTGCCCGCGCGCGTGCAGCCACGACGAGCAGGACTGCGGGCTCGACGCGTACGTGGCGGAGGGGAACGCCGATCCGGCGCGGCTGGTCTCGCTGCGGCGGCTGCTCGCGACCAGGGAGCGACGCGAGGGCGACTGAGCCCCCGGCGTTCACTCCCGGTCGCTGCCGGTAAGTGCATAATCGCACCAAGTGCGACGAAGCAGTCACCGACGGCGTGGGAGGCACTGACGATGGCGTGGCTGCTGGTGGTGATCGCGGGAGTCCTGGAGACGGGCTTCGCGGTCTGCCTGAAGCTCTCGCACGGGTTCACCCGGCTGTGGCCGACGATCGCCTTCGCCTCCTTCGCCCTGGGCAGCTTCGGCCTCCTCACCCTGGCGCTGCGCAAGCTCGACGTGGGTCCGGCGTACGCGGTGTGGACGGGGATCGGCGCGGCCGGGACGGCGATCTACGGGATGGTCTTCCTCGGCGACGTGGTCTCCACGCTCAAGATCGTCTCGATCACCCTGGTCATCGCGGGGGTCATCGGGCTCCAGCTCTCCGGGTCCGCGCACTGAGGGGTCACCGGCAGGGCCGGTGCGACGACGTGGCTGAGGGCGATCCGTACGACGAGTTCGCAGCCGGCCGCCCACCGCTCCCCCGCGCAGGCCGCGGTCTGCGCCACGAGTTCGCCGGGCGCGGGCGGTCCGGCGTCGGCGCGCCGCTGGGCGGGGACGGGGGCGGGCCGGGTGCCGGGCCGGGCCGGCCGGGGCTGGGGCAGCCGCTCGTTCCAGGCGCCGGTGAGCAGGGCGCGGAGTACCGGGCGGACGGCGGCGCGGGCGACGATCCACTCGGCGACGGCGACGAGGTTCCGTTCGGGCGGGGCGGGGGCGGCGAGCAGGTGCCGGACGCCCTGGAGGTAGGAGTCGGCCTCCCTGCGCACGAGGGCGCGCGCGAGCCCCTCCTTGCTGCCGAACTCGTTGTAGAGGGTCTGCCGGGAGACCCGGGCGGCGGCGGCGAGGTCGGCCATCCGCACGGCGGACCAGGGGCGGTGCGCGAGCGCGGCGAGCGCGGCGTCGAGCAGGGCCTCGCGGGCGTTCGCCATCCTCACCTCCGGACGGAACGGTTCTCCGCCCAGCGTCGGCAGGCGGCCACCCTCTGTCAAGGGGCCGCGGCGGACGGTTCGCCGCGGGTCCGCGCGTCGGGGATAGAGTGCCGACCATGGCCGATTACCACGATGATCTGCGTCTCGCCCACGTCCTCGCGGATGCCGCCGACGCGACCACCATGGACCGCTTCCAGGCGCTCGACCTCCAGGTCGAGACGAAACCGGACATGACCCCGGTGAGCGAGGCCGACAAGGCGGCGGAGGAGCTGATCCGCGGACAGCTCCAGCGCGCCAGGCCGCGCGACGCCGTCCTGGGCGAGGAGTACGGCGTGGAGGGCTCGGGTCCGCGCCGCTGGGTGATCGACCCGATCGACGGCACCAAGAACTACGTGCGCGGGGTGCCGGTCTGGGCGACGCTGATCGCACTGATGGAGGCCGGGGAGACCGGTTTCCAGCCGGTGGTGGGCGTGGTGTCCGCCCCGGCGCTCGGCCGGCGGTGGTGGGCGGCGAAGGGGCTCGGCGCGTACACGGGCCGCAGCCTGTCCTCGGCGACCCGGCTGGGCGTCTCGAAGGTCTCGTCCCTGTCGGACGCCTCCTTCGCGTACTCCTCGCTGAGCGGCTGGGAGGAGCAGGGCAGGCTCGACGGCTTCCTCGACCTCACGCGCGCGTGCTGGCGGACCCGGGCGTACGGCGACTTCTGGCCGTACATGATGGTCGCGGAGGGTTCGGTGGACATCTGCGCCGAGCCGGAGCTGTCGCTGTGGGACATGGCCGCGGTCGCGATCGTGGTCCAGGAGGCCGGTGGCACGTACACGGGCCTGGACGGTCGGCACGGCCCGCACAGCGGGAACGCGGCGGCGTCGAACGGTCTGCTCCACGGCGAGCTGCTGAGCTATCTGAACCAGGAGGGCGAGCGCTCCTGAGGCGCCCCGGAGGAGCTTCGCGCGCCCCCTTGTCGACCCCGCGCCCCGGTGCCACTCTGAGAGTCCCCCCGCTTGTGAACTTGTGAATCCCTTCTCGTTGAAGGGTTCACCAAGGAGGTGGCTCCGTCCATGCTCGTCCGTGACGCCATGAGCACCGTGGTCCTCACCATCGGCCCCGCCCACACCCTCCGACAGTCCGCCCGGCTGATGTCGGCCCGCCGCGTCGGCGCGGCGATCGTCCTCGACACCGACGCCGGCGGGCTCGGCATCCTCACCGAGCGCGACGTCCTCAACTCCCTGGCGCGGGACCAGGACCCCGACCGGGAGACCGCCGGCTCCCACACCACCCGGGACGTGGTCTTCGCCGCGCCCACCTGGACCCTGGCGGAGGCGGCCGAGGCCATGACGCGCGGCGGCTTCCGCCACCTCGTCGTCCTCGACGACCGGGGCCCCGTCGGCATCGTCTCCGTGCGCGACATCATCCGCTGCTGGATCCCGGTGCACAGCATCGCCGGCTGAGCGTGCGGGGGCGGGCCGGACCTCCGTACGGACGTCCGACCCGCCCCCCTCGACGGCAAGCGCCCTCAGCCGCGCAGGGCCTGGACCGCGGCCTCCAGCCGCTTGCCGAAGTCACCGTCCGCCTTGCGGAAGTTGTCGATCGCCCGCTCGGCGATGTCGTCGCGCGAGACCTTGGCGATGAAGGCGGCCAGGTTCCCGACGAGACGGCCCTTCTCGTCCTCCGACATCAGGCGGTAGAGGTCGCCCGCCTGCACGAAGTCGTCGTCCTCGGCGTGCGAGGGGGCGGCGTGGTCGCCGGTCGCGCCGGTGACCGGGGAGCCGACCCAGAGCGGCCGGTCCGTCTGGTGCGGGCCGCCGAAGCTGTTCGGCTCGTAGTTCTTCGCGCCCTTGTGGCGGCCGTCGTAGAGGAAGCCGTCCCGCGAGTGGGTGCGCGCCTCGGTGGCGTGCGGGCGGTTCACCGGCAGGTGGTCGGCGTTGATGCCGACGCGGTAGCGGTGGGCGTCGCCGTAGGCGAAGAGGCGGCCCTGGAGCATCTTGTCCGGGGAGGGGCCGATGCCGGGCACGAAGTGCGCGGGGCTGAAGACGGACTGCTCGACCTCGGCGAAGATGTTCTCCGGGTTGCGGTTCAGCTCCAGCCTGCCGATCTCGATCGGCGGGTAGTCGGCGTGCGGCCACACCTTGGTGAGGTCGAACGGGTTGAACCGGTAGGTCGCCGCCTCGGCCGCGGGCATGATCTGGACCTGCACGGTCCAGGTGGGGAAGTCGCCGCGCTCGATGGCCTCGCGCAGGTCGCGCTGGTGCGAGTCCGGGTCCTCGCCCGCGAGGCGGTTGGCCTCCCCCTGGGTAAGGTTCTCGATGCCCTGGTCGGTCTTGAAGTGGTACTTGACCCAGAAGACCTCGCCGGCCTCGTTGTTCCACTGGAACGTGTGCGAGCCGAAGCCGTCCATGTGGCGGTACGAGGCGGGGATGCCGCGGTCGCCGAAGAGCCAGGTGACCTGGTGGGTCGACTCCGGGGAGAGGCCCCAGAAGTCCCAGACGTTGTCCGCCTCCTGCGAGCCGGTGTACGGGTCGCGCTTCTGGGTGTGGATGAAGTCGGGGAACTTGATGGCGTCCCGGATGAAGAACACCGGGGTGTTGTTGCCGACGAGGTCGTAGTTGCCCTCCTCGGTGTAGAACTTCAGCGCCCAGCCCCGGGGGTCGCGCACCGCGTCCGCCGCGCCGAGGTTGCCCGCGACGGTGGAGAAGCGCAGGAAGGTCTCGGTCTCCTTGCCGACCTCGGAGAGGAACGCGGCGCGCGTCCACCGCGTGACGTCACGGGTCACCGTGAAGGTGCCGTAGGCGCCCGCACCGCGCGCGTGGACCACGCGCTCCGGGATGCGCTCGCGGTTGAAGCGGGCGAGCTTCTCCAGGAGGAGCTGGTCCTGGACGAGGACCGGACCGCCGACGCCCGCGGTCTCGCTGTTCTGGTTGTCCGCGACCGGAGCCCCGGCCTCCGTGGTGAGCGGTCCCTGCGTCACGTGCGCCTCCTGCGTCATCCCTGCGGATCCTGTCCCTCGACCCGGCCCCTGAACGAGACCCTGGCCAATCTCGATGTTGATCCTATATTAGATAATGTCTAAGTCAAGTGAACATCCAAACTCACACCCGTTCGGGATCTTGCTCCCGGCTGTTAGGCTGGCCCCCATGAGTGACCTGTTGGAACGACTGCGCGGACGCGGCTGGCGGATGACCGCACAGCGCCGCGTCGTGGCCGAGGTCCTCGACGGGGATCATGTGCACCTGACCGCCGACGAGGTCCACGCCCGCGCGGTGACGAAGCTGCCCGAGATCTCGCGCGCGACCGTCTACAACACGCTGGGCGAGATGGTCGTCCTCGGCGAGGTCATCGAGGTCGCGACCGACGGACGCGCCAAGCGGTACGACCCCAACGCCCACCGGCCCCACCAGCACCTGGTCTGCGGCCGCTGCGGCGCGATCCGCGACGTGCACCCGGCCGGCGACCCGCTGGCGGACCTCCCGGACACCGAGCGCTTCGGCTTCACGATCTCGAACGTCGAGGTCACCTACCGGGGCGTCTGCCCGAGCTGCGCCACGACGGCCTGACGACGCACCGAGGAAGCCCCCGCTCCGGCGGGGGCTTCTTCGCGCCCCGGGCACGTGGACACGACGAAGGCCCGGATCCAGTGAATGGATCCGGGCCTTCGTTGCCACTGAGTAGCGGGGACAGGATTTGAACCTGCGACCTCTGGGTTATGAGCCCAGCGAGCTACCGAGCTGCTCCACCCCGCGTCGGTAAACACGACTCTACGGGACCCCCGTCACCAGCGCAAATCCGTTAACGCCTCAGGCGGTGAGCTCCTGGTGCAGCGCCTCGCTCAGCCGGGCCGCCCGCTCGGCGACCTCCGCCGGACCCAGCTCCACCGCACGGTCGCACCAGCGACGCCCCTCGGTGAGCTCGCCCCGGCGCGCCGCGAGCAGCGCGAGCCGGAGCGCGGCGCGGCCGTGGCCGGCCCGGGCCGCCCGGGTCCACCAGAGGGCGGCCTCCCGCTCGCTGCCCTCGCGGGCGAGGAGCAGCCCGAGGTTGAAGGCGCCGTTGCGGCTGCCCGCCTCGGCGGCCTCGCGGTACCAGCGGTCGGCCTCGGCCAGGTCGCCGCGCCCGGCGGCGAGCATCCCGACCCTCACCTGGGCGCGCCGGTGACCCTGCTGGGCGGCCCGCTCGTACCACTCCTCGCACTCGGACTTCTCCTCGCGGGACGCGCCGAGCACGGCGGGGCCGGGGTCGGGGCGGCGCGCGTCGAGCACCGAGGCGAGCCGGAAGGCGGCCTCGGCGCTGCCGCCGCCGGCCGCGCACCGCAGGTGCCGCTCGGCGGTCTGCTCGTCGCCGTCCCGCAGGGCGGCGATGCCGACCTGGAGGGCGGCCTCGGTGTGTCCGGCGGCCGCGGCCCGCTCGTACCAGACCAGTGCCGTGCGGTCGTCGCCCCGGCCGGCGTGGAGGATGCCCAGGTTGAAGGCGGCGTCCACGCTGCCGGCCTCGGCGGCCTTGGAGAACCAGGGCTCGGCGCCGTTGGCGTCGCCGGCCTGGAGGAGCAGGACGGCGAGCGCGTTGGCGGCCTCGCGGTGACCCGCGTAGGCGGCGCGCCGGTACCACTGCTCGGCCTGCGGGATGCGGTCCTGGGCGGCGCAGAGCAGCCCGAGGTTGTAGGCGCCGTTCACGTCGCCGGCGTCCATGGCGGCCCGGTACCAGCGCTCGGCGGTCTGCTGCTCGCCCCGGGCGGCGTGCAGGGCGCCCAGCGCGTTGGCGGCGTTGCCGTCGCCGTCCTGGGCGGCCCGCAGCCACCAGGCGGCGGCGCTCTCCTCGTCGCCCGCGTCGCGGAGCAGGAAGCCGAGGGCGCAGGCGGCCTTCGCCTCGCCCTCCTTGGCGGAGCTGAGGTACCAGCGGCCGGCCTCCTTGAGCTCGCCGCGGTGCTCCAGGATGGCGCCCAGGTGGAGCGCGGCCCGCCGGTGGCCGCGCGCGGCGGCCTGCCGGAACCACTGCTCGGCCTCGGCGGCCTCTCCCGCGCCCGCGCCGGTCGGCTGGCCGGGAACGGCGGTCGCGGTGCCGGTCGCGGCCGCGCCGGAGGGCGCGGCCGCCCCGGCGCCCGGGGCGCGGAGCCGGGTGCCGGTCTCGTGCGGCCCGCGGGTGGTCTCGGTGGCCCGGCGCTCCAGGGCGAGGGCGAGGCGGTAGGCGGCCTCGCGGTGGCCCTGTTCGGCGGCGGCGCGCAGCCAGCGCTCGGCGCCGACGTCGCTGCGGTGCTCCAGGAGGTCGGCGAGGGCGTACGCGCCGAGGGCGTGGCCCTGCTCGGCGGCCTGGCGGAGCCAGTACTCGGCGGCCGGCTCGTCGCCGCGCTCGCGGTGGTGGCGGCCGAGGGCGTGGGCGGCGGGGGCCGAGCCGGCGACGGCGGCGACCCGCCACCAGCCGGCGGCCTCGTCGGGGTATCCGCGCTGGTGGAGCAGGACGCCCAGGTTGTTGGCGGCGGCCCGGTCCCCCTCGGCGGTGGCCCCGCGCAGGTACGGCTCGGCGCCGTCGAGGTCGCCGCGGCGCAGCAGCAGCGCGCCGAGCGCGCTCATCGAGGCGAGGTCACCGCGCTCGGCGGCCCGCCGGTGCCGGGCCTCGGTCTCGGTCTCGTTCTCGGCGTCGGTCTCGGCGGTGGTGTCGACGGCCGCATCGACGGCCCCCACTGCCTCGATGATCTCGTCCGCGGCGTTTCTGGCGTGCCGCTGCACAAACCGCCCTGTCTCCAACAGAGTTGCCCTGTCCCCCATAAATACCATCGTCGCACCACCCGCAACCCGAGCACACCTGGTATACCGCAGCCAGTGAGGTCACTCAGCGTTTTGTCGACATGCCCACAGAGAGACAAGTCAAACACGACTCACGCCAACTCGCCCCCTCCCTACCGCCCTTCGGCACCCCCCGGCACGTCGACACACGACAAGGGCCCGGATCCTTATGGATCCGGGCCCTTGTCCTCTGAGTAGCGGGGACAGGATTTGAACCTGCGACCTCTGGGTTATGAGCCCAGCGAGCTACCGAGCTGCTCCACCCCGCGTCGGTGAAACCACAGTATCACGACGCGGGGACGGAAAACCTCAGGTCAGCCGCCTGACCCGGGCGTCTTGAGCTTCGCCCCGGCGTCCGCGGCCCGCTGGAGCGCCCCCTGGAGGTCCTCCTGGGCCTTGCCGTACGCGGTCCAGTCGCCCTTCTGCAGAGCGGCCTGGCCCGCGTCGTACGCCTTCTGGGCGTCGGCGATGGCCTGCTTCAGGGCGGCGTCGTTCGAGGCCGGCGGCTGGGTCGTGCCGGGCGGCTGCGTGGTGCCCGGCGGGGTCGTCGGCGCGGTGGGCGCCTCCACCCCGAAGACCGCGTTGAGCGCCTTGGTGAGGTTGTCCTCGAACACCGTGGTGTCCTTGGTCGTGTCGCCGTCCGGCTGGTCCGCGTCCACGTACGACACCGCGACCTTCTTCAGGAGCGGGTAGAGCGCGTTGCGCCCCTGGGCGTACACCGGCTCCACGTACAGGAACCCGCCGTCGAGCGGCACGGTCAGCAGGTTGCCGTACTGGATGTCGGAGTCGGCGCCCTTCATGTCCCGCACGAAGGTGGCCACGGAGGGCAGGCCGTTGAGCTTGCTCTGCACCTGGACCGGGCCCGGCACGTCCTCGGTGACCCTCAGCAGTCTCAGCCGGCCGTACTCCTTGCTGGTGGCGTCGGCGTCGACCGCCATGAAGGCGCCCAGGTTGGGCCGCCCGTTCGGCGTGAACGTCGTGGTCAGCGAGAACCGCTGCTGCGCGTCCCCGGGCATCTTCATGCTCAGGTAGTACGGCGGGACCGCGTTGCCGTCCTTGTTGGTCGGGTCGTCCGGCACCTGCCAGGCGTCCGAGCCGCTGTAGAACTGCGCGGGGTCGGTGACGTGGTAGCGGGTCAGCAGCTCGCGCTGCACCTTGAACATGTCCTGCGGGTAGCGCAGGTGCGCGAGCAGGTCGCCCTTGATCTCGGACTTCGGCTCGACGGTGCCCGGGAAGGCCTTCATCCAGGTCTTCAGGACCGGGTCCTGGGTGTCCCACTCGTAGAGCTTCACCGTGCCGTCGTAGGCGTCGACGGTGGCCTTGACCGAGTTGCGGATGTAGTTGACCTGGTTCTGCTGGGCGACGACCGTGCGCTGCTGGTTGCCGACGGTCAGCGAGTCGGCCGTGGTGTCGCCGAGCGTGGTGCGCGAGGCGTAGGGGTAGCCGTTGGTCGTCGTGTAGGCGTCGACGATCCACTGGATCCGGCCGTCGACGACCGCCGGATAGGCGTCGCCGTCGATGGTCAGCCAGGGCGCGACGGCCTCGACGCGCTCCTTGGGCGTGCGGTTGTAGAGGATCCGCGAGCCCTCGCCGATGGCTCCCGAGTAGAGGATCTGCGGCTCGCTGAAGGCCACCGCGTACGCGGCGCGGTTGAAGGTGTTGGAGAGGCTGACGCCGCTCTTCTCCTTGTAGCTGGTGGTCTTCTCGCCGTTCTCCTCGTAGTCCAGCTCCTTCTGCGGGCCGCCCACGATCGAGTACTGGTCGGTCTTCTCGCCGTAGTAGATCCGCTGCTCGTACTTCGGGAGCTGGCCGGTGGTCGGCAGGCCGGACTCGGTGAAGACCGGGGAGCCGTTGGCGTCCGTCTGCGTGCCCGCGGCCATGATCGCGCCGTAGCCGTGGGTGTAGGTGAAGTGGTCGTTGATCCAGTTCCGCTTCGGGATGCCCCGGATGTTCAGCTCGCGCAGGCCGACGACGGTGTCCTTGCCGGCGTAGCGGTCCACGTCCAGGGTGGTCGGGAACTGGTAGTACTTCCGCTTCTGCTCCAGCTGCTGGAACGTCGGCGACACGATGTTCGGGTCGAGCAGGCGGTAACTGGCCGCCGTGTCGGCGTCCGCCCGCAGCTTGTCCTTGGCCTTGACCGTCGACTTGCCCGAGTAGTTCTCGGCCTTCGTCCCGTCGATCGCGTACGCCCTGCGGGTCGCGTCGATGTTCTTCTGGATGTACGGCGCTTCCTTGGCCTGCTCGTTCGGCTGGACCTGGAACTTCTGCACGATGGCCGGGTAGAGACCGCCGATCAGGATCGCGGAGAGGACCATCAGGCCGAAGCCGATCACCGGCAGCTGCCAGGTGCGGCGCCAGAGCGTCGCGAAGAACAGCAGGGCGCAGATGACGGCGATGCAGAACAGGATGGTCTTCGCCGGCAGGTACGCGTTGGCGTCGACGTACCGCAGGCCCGTCCAGTTGCCCGTGGCCTTGAAGTCGCTCGACTTCACCGCGAGGCCGTACCGGTCGAGCCAGTACGCCACGGCCTTGAGCGCGACGAAGAGGCCGAGCAGCACCGAGAGGTGGCCGGTGGCGGCGGCGGTGGCACGCGCGCCCGGGCTGGTGATCCGCAGCCCGCCGTACAGGTAGTGCGTGATCGCGGCGGCGACCAGCGACAGGACGGCGGCGGCGAAGCCGAACGCGAGGAGGAAGCGGTACCAGGGCAGGTCGAAGGCGTAGAACGACACGTCGAGCCCGAACTGCGGGTCCTTCTGGCCGAACTTCACGCCGTTGACCCACATGAGCCAGGTGCGCCACTGGCCGGACGCGGAGGCGCCGGCGATCAGGGCCACCAGGGCGGTGACCGCGAGCAGCACCCACTTCTTGAAGGGGGCCAGACCCATCCGGTACCGGTCGAGGCTCTGCTGCTCCAGCGACATCGCGCTGAGCGGCGGCCGCAGCCGGTACGCCAGCCACACGTTGAAGCCGACGGCGAGCCCCATCAGCAGGCCGAAGACCAGGAAGAGACCGATCTTGGTCCACAGGGTGGTGGTGAACACGGACGAGTACTCGACCGAGCGGTACCAGAGCCAGTCCGTCCAGAACCCGGCGAACATCACGAACGCCATGGCCAGAACGGCCAGCACCCCGAGTGTCATGAGCAGGGTGCGGGCCCGCCGTGACGGCCGGCCGACTCTCATCCTCGGCCCGGACGGACCTTGGCCACGGTCCGGCATCTGGAAAGCCAACGTGCGCCCCTCGATGTTGATGCGTCTGAAAGCAGGCCCCGCGATCGTAGAGCCCACTGGTGCAACTTACTGAGGCTTTACCTAGTTCCCGCCTTCCGGGGAAGAGGAGGCAGGATATTGGTCATGTCCAACGTTTCCCCCTCCGGCCCGGCCATGGCCGCGAGCCCCCTCACCCGCGCGGTGCTCGAGATCGACGAGTACGCGTCGGGCCTCGGCTGGGACCAGCCCGCCCGCCTGTTCGCCCTGGTCGACACCGCACGGCTGCGCGCCCAGGAACCCAAGCTCGCCTCCCAGCTCGGGCTGGGCGACGACGCCACCGCCTACACCCCGATCGAGCAGGACAAGCTCCCGCGCGGCAAGCCGCTCGACGAGTTCCTCGGCACGATCGCCTGGCCCGACGCCGTGGCCGGCTGCGCCATGACGGTGGAGCGGCTCATGCTGCCCCCGTCGGCCGAGGCCCAGGTCCCGCAGGGCCTGAACGAGAAGCAGCTCGCCAAGTGGGTCGCCGGGCACCCGGACCGCCAGGAGGTCCGGATGACCGTGGCGGTGCTGCGGAACGGCAGGCGCGAGGCGGCGATCCGGCTGCGCGAGAAGGACTCCCCGACCGAGGTGCTGACCGGCCCCGACCTGGTGCCGGGGCTCGCCGAGGCGCTGGCGGCGACCTTCGAGAGCTGAGCGCGTACGGTTCGTGCGGTTCGCACGCGCGAGAGGGGCGCCCGGTCGACGACCGGGCGCCCCTCTCGCGTACGCGCGCGTGCTCAGCCCTTCGAGCAGCTCGGCAGCGACTTCGTGTCGCCCCCGCGGAGCTTCTCCAGCGACTTCGTGGCGTCGTCGATGGTGTCGACCTTGATCAGGGTGAGCCCGTCGGGCGTGTCCGCGGCGGCCGCCTCGCAGTTGTCGGCCGGGGTGAGGAAGTACTCGGCGCCCGCGTTCCGCGCGCCGACCAGCTTCATCTCGATGCCGCCGATCGGGCCGACCTCGCCCTTGTCGTCGATGGTGCCGGTGCCGGCGATGAACCGGCCCTCGGTGAGGCTCTCCGGGGTGAGCTTGTCGACGATGCCGAGG
The DNA here is from genome assembly GCF_055582805.1 of Streptomyces sp. NPDC107498. NCBI lineage: Bacteria > Bacillati > Actinomycetota > Actinomycetes > Kitasatosporales > Streptomycetaceae > Streptomyces > Streptomyces sp. NPDC107498. The sequence goes on from NZ_JBVJPE010000003.1 coordinate 269,126, forward strand.
GCGAACATGAGGCCCGCGCTGGGGCCGCCGACGTCGGCCAGGTTGATGTCGATCGTGAACGGGAAGACGTGGTCGGTGCCGGCCTGGATGCCGACGACGGCCCGGTCGCCCTCCTCGGACGTGGTGGTCGTGATGACCACCTTCCGGGTGACGGTGGGCTCCTTGTGGGCCTTCTCGGCGGCGGCCGCCTCCTTGGCGGGGACGATCGTGAACGCGACGTCCTGGCCGGGCTTCCGCTTCGTCACCTGCTTGGCGACGTCACCCTGCTCCTTGACCGGCACCCCGTCGACGGCCTTGATGACGTCCCCGGCGTGCAGCTTGCCCTCGGCCGGGGCGCCCTTGACGACGGTCGCGACGACGACCCGGGCGACCACCGGGATGCCCAGCTCCTTCAGGGCCGCCACCTTCGCGCTCTCCTGCGACTGGGAGAACTCCTCGGCGTTCTCCTGGCTCGACTCCTCCTCGGTCTTGCCGTCCGGATAGAGGGTGTCGTGCGGCACCACCACGTTGTCGTGGGCCAGCCATCCGTAGACGGCCTCGACGGCGTTCATCTTGTAGTCCGCGCTGGTGACGCGGACCGTCGTCATGTTGAGGTGACCGTCGGTCGGGTAGGTCTTGCGTCCGGAGATCCGGAGGACCGGCTCCCCCCTGGCCTCGCCGAGGGTGTTGACCGTGGGGCCCGGGCTCATCTCCGCGTACGGCACCGGGATCAGGACGCCCGCGATGAGCAGGCAGATCAGGACCAGGGTGGAGGCGAGCATCGTCGCGGTGCGGCGTGGCATGGAACGACAGTACGGGACCCGCCTGTGGGTGCACCCCTGGGGCGGTCCGTACGAGGCGGCCCCGCCTCAGCCGGACGGCGACGTGGTGACGGCGGAGGCCGTCGCGGCCGGCTCGCGCTCGGAACGGGCGGAATCGGCGATCGCGGTGTGGGACCGCTCCATGGCGTCCCGGAAGCGCGCGTAGCCGGCGAGTTCCGCCACGTCGCCTATGGTCTTGTTCCTCTGGGCCCAGCTTCCCCATATCGCCGCGCCGACGACTGCGAAAAGCGGAATCAGCAACCAGGCCAGCGCTGCCATCCCGACCTCCCATCCCCAGTGAGTTGATCAGCAGACTGTCTCATCCGTGAGGTCAACGCTCGCCCTTGGGGGCCGGTTACGCAAATCGGGCGTTCGACTACGCCCTGTCGGCGCGCCGCCTTGCCGCCCCGGGGAACGACGGGCGTTGGGGACGACATGGTCTGGGGGGACGACGGGCTCTAGCAGGCCCCCACCCACTCCTCGGTGCCGTCCGAGAACTTCTGGTGCTTCCAGATGGGGACCTCGTGCTTGAGGTCGTCGATGAGCTTCCGGCAGGCCTCGAAGGCCTCGCCGCGGTGGGGGCAGGAGACGGCGACGACGACCGCGAGGTCGCCGACGCGCAGGTCGCCGACGCGGTGGACGGCGGCCAGGGCGCGGACCGGGTGGTTCGCGACGACCTTCTCGGCGACGCGGCGCAGCTCCGCCTCGGCGCTCGGGTGGCAGGAGTAGCCCAGCGCGTCGACGTCCGCGCCGCCGTCGTGGTTGCGCACGGTGCCGACGAAGAGGGTGGTGCCGCCGGCGGCGTCGTCCCCGACGGCCCGGAAGACCTCGTCGACCGAGAGCGGGGTGTCACGGATCGCGAGCAGCTTGATCGGGTCGTCCGCGGCCTGCTCGCCGGGGTGGTCGTGCGTCTGCGCCATGAGCCCATGGTGCCGCACGGCTCCGACATCGGGTCAAGGGACCTTTCGACCTGTGGACGGGACCCTCCGTAGGAGGGTCCTACAAGCCGGGTCGCTACAGCCCGCGCCGCTTCCGCATCTGGCGCACCAGCGCCGCCGTGCCGAGCAGCGCCACCGTCGCGCCGGCCGCCCCGGCCGCCGTCGCGTCCTTGCGGCCCAGACGGCGACCGGCGACCGTGTGACGGCCCTCGACCTCCTCCAGGAGCGCGGCGAGGACCTCCTCGTTCGTCCACTTGGGGCGCCAGCCGGCGTCGTGCAGGCGTCCGACGCTCACCACCCAGGGGTGCATGGTGTAGGCGAGGTCGCCCGCCGGGGACGGGGTGAGGCCGATGCGGTGGAGCCGGGCCGCCGTGCCGAGGGCGACCGCGGAGGGCAGCTCCATGCGCCGGATCCCGGAGAGCTCCTCGACCTCCTCCTGTTCGAGCCAGCCCTCGCAGCCGACCGCGAGCTCCCCGTCGACCTTCTCCAGGGCCGCGTACTCCAGGGCGCTCACCAGGTCGTCGACGTGGCAGAACTGCCAGGTCGGCCGGGACCCGGCGACGACGAGCAGCCGGGGCGACTCGAAGTAGCGGGTCAGCGCCGTGTCCGTACCGCCCACGAGGACGGCCGGGCGGACGACGGTGACGTTCAGGCCGGGGTGCGCGCGGGGGGCGCGGCGGCCGAGGCGCTCGATCTCCAGCATGTCGCCGACGCCGGTGGCCTCCGCCGTCGCCCTGAGCTCGGCGTCCTCGGAGAGCGGGATGTCGTTGTCGGGCAGGGCGCCGTAGACCATGGCGGAGGTGCAGAGCACCACCCGGTGGACGCCGGCCGCGGCGGCGGCGGTGAGCACGGTCTGCGTGCCGCGCACGTTGTAGGCCGTCCGGGCGGCGGGGTCGGTCTCCAGGTCGAGGTCGACGGCGAGGTGCACGACGACGTCCGCGCCGCGCAGCTTCTCGGCGATGGCCGGGTCGCGCACGTCGAGGATGTGCCACTGCGCCTCGTCGACCTCGCCGCGGCGCTCGTCGATGGCGACGACCCGCTTGATCTCGTCGGAGGCGGCGAGGCGCCTGGTGAGCAGGTCACCGACGCCGGAAGCGGCGCCGGTGACCGCGACGACGGGGCCGCGCGCGGCGGACCGGGTTGAGTGGTTTCGCGCTCCGCGAACCTGTGGATCTGGGGAACTCACCGGGCGTCTCCAGCGGTTGTCTTCAGTACGTACGCGCATGACGCGTACGGACCAGGTGGCGTCCATCCTGCCGCAGGGCACGACCCGGCGGAGCACCGAGCCCATTTCCGGCCCGGATGTCTACGCTGGTGGTGTGCGGGGCCTGTCGATCAGGCCCTGGTCGGGCAGTCGCCGTCGGCAGGAGGCCGGCGGCCCTACGAGCCGAGGAAACCTGTGAGTGACACCCCATTCGGATTCGGCCTTCCGCCGGAGGAGCCGGAGAACGGCGACGAGGGCAAGAAGAAGGACCCCGCCGGAGGTGGCCAGGGGTCCGGCGGCAACCCGTTCGGCGCGAATCCCTTCGGCTTCGGCGGGCTGCCGGGCATGGGCGGCCCCGGTGGCGCGGACAATCCGTTCGCCGCGATGTTCGGCTCCATGAACCCCAACGACCTGGGCGCGGCCTTCCAGCAGCTCGGGCAGATGCTGAGCCACTCGGGCGGTCCCGTGAACTGGGACATGGCCAAGCAGATCGCGCGCCAGGTGGTGGCCCAGGGCACCGCCGACGGCACCAAGGACGCGAGCGTGGGCCCGGCCGAGAAGTCGGCGGTCGAGGAGGCCGTGCGGCTGGCCGACCTGTGGCTGGACCAGGTCACCTCGCTGCCCTCCGGCGCGGGCACGGCCGTGGCGTGGAGCCGTGCCGAGTGGGTCGAGGCGACGCTGCCGGCGTGGCAGCAGCTCGTGGACCCGGTCGCCGAGCGGGTGGGCTCGGCGATGGGCGACGTCCTGCCGGAGGAGATGCAGGCCATGGCCGGCCCGCTGATCGGCATGATGCGCTCCATGGGCGGTGCCATGTTCGGCCAGCAGATCGGGCAGGCCGTGGGCGCGCTCGCCGGTGAGGTCGTCGGCTCGACGGACGTCGGTCTGCCGCTGGGGCCGGCCGGGCGCGCCGCGCTGCTGCCGCTGAACATCGAGGTCTTCGGCAGGGACCTGGGCGTGCCCTCGGACGAGGTGCGGCTCTACCTGGCCCTGCGCGAGGCCGCGCACCAGCGTCTCTTCGCGCACGTGCCGTGGCTGCGGGCGCACCTCTTCGGCGCGGTCGAGGGCTACGCGCGCGGGATCAAGGTCGACACCTCGAAGCTGGAGGAGGCCGTCGGGCAGCTCGATCCGACGCACCCGGAGCAGCTGCAGGAGGCCCTCCAGCAGGGCATGTTCCAGCCGGAGGACACCCCGGAGCAGAAGGCGGCCCTGGCCCGTCTCGAGACGGCGCTCGCGCTGGTCGAGGGCTGGGTGGACGCGGTGGTCCACGAGGCCGCCAAGTCCCGGCTGACCTCGGCGGACGCGCTGCGCGAGACGCTGCGCCGGCGCCGTGCCTCGGGTGGTCCCGCCGAGCAGACCTTCGCGACCCTGATCGGTCTGGAGCTGCGTCCGCGGCGGCTGCGGGACGCGGCGCGCCTGTGGGCCTCGCTCACGGACGCGCGCGGGGTCGACGGCCGGGACGGGCTGTGGGAGCACCCGGACATGCTGCCGACGGCGACGGACCTGGACGACCCCGACGGCTTCGTGCACCGGGAGCACCTCGACTTCTCCGAGCTGGACAAGATGCTCGGCGAGGCGGCCAGGGGCGACGCGCCGGAAGACGGGGACGGCAAGGAGTGACCCTGCACGACGACGCGGTCCTCGTCCTGAGGGGGTACGAGGACCAGCCGGAGCTGCGCGATGTCTACCTGGACCATCTCGCCCGGCACCAGGACGGCATGTACAAGCCCTGCGGGGCGGGGCACCTCACCTCCAGCGCGCTGGTGATCGACCCTTCGCGGGGGCGGGTCCTCCTGACCCTGCACAAGAAGCTGGGCATGTGGCTCCAGATGGGCGGCCACTGCGAGCCGGGCGACCCGACGGTGGAGGCGGCGGCGCTGCGCGAGGCGACCGAGGAGTCCGGCATCGCGGGTCTCGGCCTGCTGCCGGGCGGTCCGGTGCGTCTTGACCGGCACCCGATCCCGGCGCCCTGCCACTGGCATCTGGACGTGCAGTACGCGGCGCTCGCCCCGGCGGACGCGGTGGCGGAGATCAGTGACGAGTCGCTGGACCTGCGCTGGTTCGCGTACGACGAGGTGGCCTCGGTGGCCGACGCCTCGGTGGTGGAGCTGCTGAAGGGCACGCTGGCGCGGCTGGCGTGAGCACGGACGGGGGGCGGTCTCCGGTGGAGACCGCCCCCCGTCCGCGGGTGCTCAGTTCCAGGCGTTGTTCTGGTTCTGGGCGTGGGAGCCGTGCTGGCCGGCGCCGAACTGGGCGGCGATGCCCTGGCCGATGGCCGCGTGCTGCGGGGGCATGACCTCGCTCGGCTGGACGAGCGCGAAGCCCTGGCCGAGGAAGCTGAGCTCCCAGCCCTCGCCCGTGTCGCCCCGGCGGCGGCGGACGCTGGAGTTGGTCGTCTGCGCCTGCATCTGGACGCGCAGCCCGGTGGACCAGGCGACGATCGCGTCCGCGTCGACGCTGACGTACTTCTCCGGCGTGACCTGCATCATCAGCGGCTGCCCGGAGGTCATGAGGGCGACCTTGCCGCGGCCGGAGACGTTGAGCTGGTACTTGCCGGAGCCGGAGACGCCGTACTGGCTGTCGACCGCGATGACCTCGGTGTGGAGGGTCGAGTCGAGCGCCAGGACGTAGGCGCTGTCGACGGTCAGGCCGTCCTGCTCGACCTCCACGATGTGGACGTGCTGGGCGAGGTTGGCGAAGTAGACCGTGCCCTGGCCGGAGCAGCGCATCAGGTCCAGGCCCTCGCCGGTGCGGGCCTGGGCCCGGCGCTGGCCGGGGGTCTTGTACTCGCCGTCGAAGTCGACGAGTCCCTGGTACGCGACCATGGCGCCCTTGCGGGCGAGGACGTCGTCCTGCCCGGTCAGGCTGACCCGCAGGAGCTGCGGGTTCTGGATGACGTACCGCTCCTGGCTCTGCTGTTCGGCGTGGTTGAAAAGCGGGCTCTGCATGGTGTGTTCTCGCTCCCCCTCAGCCCCGGGCCCGCAGGCGGTCGGTGCTGTCCTCGCTCGGCTGTACGACGACGATGCCCTGGCCCGAGAAGGCCATCTGGTATGCCTCGCCGCTGCCCCGCCCGATGAGGGAGGACGCCTTGAAGCTGCGCTTGCCCTTGACCTTGAGCGCGGGCGACCAGGCGACGAGCGCGTCGGGGTCGACGTACGTCTCGTCCTCGCCGCGGCCGCAGTCGACGACGATCGGCGTGCCGCGCGAGGTGAGCGCGACCCAGCCGGTGCCGGCGATCTCCACGTTGAAGAGGCCCTGGCCGGCGAACTTGGCGAGACCCTTGACCCGCTCGACGCCCCACTGGAGGTGGGCGTCGAAAGCGAGCACGTTGGTGCCGTTGACCGAGATCGAGTCGTTCTGGAGGTTGATCACGACGACGTCGGCGCCGTAGTCGGCGAGGTAGAGCAGCCCGTCGCCGGAGCACTTCATGATGGGCGCCCCCTCGCCGGTAGCCCACTGCTGGGCGACCTGGCGGACGGCGGGCGGGTTGGGCTCGTAGGTGACGAAGCCCTCGTAGGCGACCATCGAGCCGGTCCGGGCGTACAGGTCCTGGCCGGAGGCCATGGCGACCTTGAGCATGGTGCGGCCGTGGTTCTCCATCCGGGCCGCGACGGGGGTCGGGGCGTAGCCCGCGAGTTGCTGGTTCATGACGGGCTCCCTCAGACCTCGTAGGGCTGGACGACGATGAAGTTGCCGGGGGCTCCCCGGAACTGGAGGTTCACGGTCTCCCCGCTGTGGCCCGGGTAGGCGTTGCGGCGGAGCCGCACCTGGCTGGAGAGGACGACCTGGGACGCGGACGACCAGGCGACGACGGCGTTGCAGTCGGCGAAGGTGGTCGGCGTGACGGGCAGGACGACGGGAACGCCGTGCGTCTTCACGACGACGGTGCCGGTGCCCTGGAACTGCATGGTGAACAGGGCGCCGCCGGGGATGCCGTGGCCCTCGATGCGGCGGACCTCGTACTGCAGGGACTCGTCGAACGCGAGGACGTTCTCGGCGGAGACGCAGATGCCGTCGCCCTGGAGCTCGATCGGGTGCAGATGGGCGCCTTCCTCGGCGAGGAAGACCTGGCCGCGGCCGGTGCAGCGCATGAGCTGCATCTCCTGGCCGGTGGCGTTGCCCACGACCCGGCCGGCGAAGCCCGCGCCCTTGTAGCCGAAGTCGACCTTGCCCTGGTACATGACCATGGAGCCCTGCCGGGCGAGGACGGGCACCCCGCCCATGGCCAGGTCGACCCGCATGAGCTGCTGGTTCTGCGGGGTCCAGCGGGCGCCGGTGGCGGTCTCCTTGTACGGCGCGAGCGCGGCGGCGAGCCCCGCTCCGGTGGCCGGCACGCCCTGCGGGACGCCGGGCTGCTGCCCGTACGCCGGGGGCTGCTGCCCGTACGGGGCGGGCGCGGCCTGCCCGTACGGGGCCTGCGGCGGCCGGCCCTGACCGGGGTACTGGCCGGGGTGCTGCCCCGGGACCTGACCCGGGTACGGGGCGGGAGGCTGTCCCGGGACCTGGCCGTACTGCGGCTGCTGCGGCGGCTGCCCGTACGGGGCGGGGGCCGGGGCGGGCGGCGGCACGGGGGCCGGGGCCAGGGGCGCGACCATCGTCGGCTGCGTGTGGACCGGCGGCGCGGGCGGGGCGGGGGGCGGCGGGGCCTGCGGCGCGCCGAACGCGGGCGCGGGGGCCGGGGCGGGCGCGGCGGGGGCGCCGAAGGCCGGGGGCGCCGCGGCCTGCGGCGGCGGGGCGAAACCGGGGGCGGCGGCCTGCTGCTGCGGGGCGGCGGCCGGCTGGTCCTCGGCGACCTCGCCGCCGAAGTTCCGCAGGAGCGCCTCCAGGCCGCCGTCGAAGCCCTGGCCGACGGCGGCGAAGCGCCACACGTCCTTGAGGTAGAAGTCGCCGAGCATCACCGCGCGCTCGGTGGAGAACTCCGCGCCCGTGAACGCGTAGCGCGCGACCTCCTCGCCGCCCGCCACGATCCGCAGGTGGCCGGGGCCGATCTGGGACATCTGGCCGGCGCCGTCGATCGTCGCGGTGAACGACAGCTTGTGGATGTGCGCGGGGATGCGGTCGAGGGTGACGCGGAAGGACTCGGTGTCGCCGGACTGCGCGCCGAGCAGCTGGATGGACTCCTCGGGCGACTTCGGCTGGTTGAAGAAGACGAAGTAGCGGTCGTCGGAGAGCCGTTCGTCCGCGTCGAGTCCGAAGCAGCTGATGTCGAAAGTCAGTCCGGGGGCCGCGATCTGCACACCGACGTACAGATCGGTCCCTGCGGTCAGATCACTGATCTTGGCCTTGTGGCCGCGTTGGAATTCCCTGGCCATGCGTAACGACCGTCCCCCATCCCGAATGGCGAATGCTCGCGCCAGGCTAACCGCTGGGCACGACATTGAGACAGGCCAGGTCCTGTTCGGTACGGAATCGGGAAATCCACGCGCACGCGCGTGACGGCGCCGTCACTCCTCGCGGGCGTCCGCGAGGTGCGGCAGGCGCCCGGCGGCGACCACGCCCTCCAGGTAGCCGCGCGCCCGCTCGGTGCGGGGGTACGCCTCCAGGAGCCGCCAGAACCGCGGCCCGTGCCCGGGGACGAGGAGGTGGGCCAGCTCGTGCAGGAGGACGTAGTCGACGACGTACTCGGGCATGCCCTGGAGCCGGTGGGAGAGGCGGATGCTGCCCTCGGAGGGGGTGCAGGAGCCCCACCGGGTGTTCTGGTTGGTCACCCAGCGGACCGATCCTGGGCGGGCCCGGCCGTCGAAGTACTGCTCCGAGAGGCGCAGCGCGCGCTCGGTGAGCTCCCGGTCGCCGAGGACGCTCCGGCTCTCCTGGGCGGCGAGCTTGTCCAGCATGACGCCCACCCAGCGGCGCTCCTCGGCCTCCGACATGCGGGCCGGGATGAGCACGACGGTCCGGTCGCCCTCGCGGTAGGCCGAGACGGTTCTCCTCCGCCGCGGGCTTCTGCGGACCTCGACCGCGCTCGTCCCCGCCCCGCGGGGCGGTTCACTGGTCACGCTGCGCTGTGGGTCGGCGGGCACGGGCCCGACGTTACCCGGTGCCGACGGGGGAAGTCCCGCCCCGGGAGTCGTTTCGGAAACGATCCGACCCCACCGCGCACCATTCGAATGACTAATCCCCCTGCCCTGTGGACAACTTTCGGCGCCCACCACGGCGGCGGGGCATTCTCACTTCGGGCGACGGAATGTCGCTGTCGATCATGAATGCGGTCATGGGCGAGGACGGATGTCGAGGACGGGCATGGGGACGAACGGGGGCGGGGAAATGCATCCGATGGTGAAACCGGCACTGCGGCGGGCGTGGCGCAGTCTGCAGTGCGTGCAGTTCGGCGCCGCCCCGGCGCACGCGGTGGTGCTCGACCCGGTCGACCCGGCGACGGGGGCGGTGCTCGGACTGCTCGACGGCACCCGCGGGACCGCGCTGCTGCGCGCCGAGGCGCGGGCGCTCGGCCTGCCGGACGGGCGCCTGGAGGCGCTCCTGGGCCGGCTGGAGTCGGCCGGACTCCTCACGGACGCCGCGACCGGACGGCCCGGGAAGGCGGGTCCGGCCGCCGGCGCGGTGGACGTGGCCCTCGACCCGCTCCGCGCGGACCTGGCCTCCCTCTCCGTGGTGCACCCCGAGCCGGAGCGGGCGGCGCGGACCCTGACGGCCCGGCGGGCCCTGCGCGTCCAGGTCCGGGGCGCGGGCCGGGTGGGGGCGACGGTGGCGTCCCTGCTCGCCGCCGCGGGCGTCGGCTCGGTCGAGGTCCTCGACTCGGGCCGGGTCGAGCCCTGGGAGACGGCCCCGGGCGGCCTCCCCGCCGAGTCGGTCGGCGAGCGCCGCGCGACGGCGGCCCGCCGCCTGGTCACCCGCTGGACGCGGGAACCGGGCCGCGGGACGCGGACGGGGGGAATGGGGCCGGGCGGTCGGGGCGGCCCGGGCGAGCCCGGGTTGTCGCTCGTCGTGGTGACGCCGCGGGACGGGCTCGGGGCGTACGTCCCCGATCCGCTCCCCGCCGAGCCGTGGATCTCCACCGGCACCCCTCACCTGTACGCGGGCGTCCTGGAGGCGACGGGGACGGTCGGGCCGCTCGTGCTGCCCGGCGGCACGGCCTGCGCGCGGTGCCTCCAGGAGGAGCGGACGGACCGGGAACCGGTGGCGCCCCGGCTGCTCGCCCAGTGGCGCTCCGGCGCCCCGCATCCGCTGCCCGCCTGCGACCTCGCTCTGGCCACGGCGGTCGCCGGGCTGGCCGCCGCGCACGCGCTGGCCTTCCTGGACGGGGACCTCCCGGCGAGCACGGGCACCCGCTGGGAGGCGTCACTGCCGCTGCTGGAGTGGCGGGCGGAGCGGCTGAGACCCCACCCGGCCTGTCCTTGCGGGGCAGCTCGCGGAGCGGAAGGGGAGCGCGCCTCGGCGGCCGGGGAAGCGCACGACACAATGGCGGGGTAACGGCCCTGCGCGGCACGGCAGTCTGGGTTTTGGAGGGGCGCATGTCTGATCTTCCCCGGAAGGCGGTCACCCGGACCGCCAAGTTGGCCGCGTTGCCGCTGGGCTTCGCGGGCCGGGCCACCTGGGGCCTGGGCAAGCGGATCGGCGGCAGATCGGCCGAGCTGGTCGCCCGCGAGCTCCAGCAGCGCACGGCCGAGCAGCTGTTCAAGGTCCTGGGCGAGCTGAAGGGCGGGGCCATGAAGTTCGGGCAGGCGCTCTCCGTCTTCGAGTCGGCCCTGCCGGAGGAGATCGCCGGACCGTACCGGGCGGCGCTGACGAAGCTCCAGGAAGCGGCGCCCCCGATGCCGACGCGCACGGTGCACACGGTCCTGGAGGAGCGGCTCGGTGCCGGGTGGCGGGAGTTGTTCCTCGAGTTCGAGGACAAGCCGGCGGCCGCGGCCTCCATCGGGCAGGTGCACCGGGCCGTGTGGCACGACGGCCGCGAGGTCGCGGTGAAGGTGCAGTACCCGGGCGCGGGGGAGGCGTTGCTCTCGGACCTGACGCAGTTGAGCCGCTTCGCCCGGCTGCTCGGTCCGCTGATCCCGGGCATGGACATCAAGCCGCTGATCGCCGAGATGCGGGACCGGGTCTCGGAGGAACTGGACTACGCCCTGGAGGCGGAGGCGCAGCGGGTCCACGCGGAGGAGTTCGCGGACGATCCCGATGTGGTGGTGCCCGCGGTGGTGCACCGGTCGGACCAGATCCTCGTGACCGAGTGGATGGACGGGGTGCCGCTCGCGGAGGTGATCGCGGACGGCACGGCGGCGCAGCGGGACCGGGCGGGTCAGCTCCTCGCCCGCTTCCTCTTCTCCGGCCCCGCGCGCACGGGCCTGCTGCACGCCGACCCGCACCCGGGGAACTTCCGGCTGCTGCCCGGCGGCGAGGACGAGGGGCCCGGGGGCTGGCGGCTCGGCGTCCTCGACTTCGGCACCGTGGACCGGCTGCCGGGCGGGCTGCCGGAGACGATCGGCACCTGTCTGCGGATGACGGTCGCGGGCGAGGCCGAGACCGTCTACGAGCTGTTGTGCGCGGAGGGTTTCGTCAAGGAGTCCGTCGCGCTCGACCCGGACGCGGTCCTGGAGTACCTGCTGCCGATCATCGAGCCGGCCGAGGCGGAGGCCTTCGCCTTCACCCGCGGCTGGATGCGCGCCCAGGCGGCCCGGATCGCCGATCCCCGCTCCCCCGCCCACCAGTTGGGCAAGCAGTTGAACCTGCCGCCCGCGTATCTGCTGATCCACCGTGTGACGTTGAGCACCATCGGGGTGCTCTGCCAGCTGAACGCGACGGTGCGGCTGCGGGACGAGCTCGTCGAGTGGCTGCCGGGCTTCGAGGACCCGGACCCCGTCTAGGGGGCGGGCTTGCGCCATACGAGGGTGTAGCGCCAGAAGAGGTGGCGGCGGATCCGGACGCCGGGGAGGATCCGCCGGGCCGCGAGGGCGATCTCGGTGAGGGTCTCCTCGGCGTCGTGGGTCACGGCGGTCATGGCCACGGGCCGGGGTGCCGGGCGGCCCCGGTTCTTGAGCCAGCCGGTGGCCGCGTTGAGGGGGATCGAGAGGAGGCCGAGGAGGTGGTCGCCGGCGGTGTCGGGGCGGGAGAGCCCGAGGACGACCAGGGTCCCGCCGGGGGCCAGCCGGTCCCCGAACCGCTGGAGGGCCGGGGCGAGCGGCAGGTGGTGGAGGGTCGCGACGCAGGTGACGGCGGTGTGGTCGCCGTCGTCCCCGGTGTCGGCGAGGGCGTCCTCGACGTCGAAGGTCACGGGGGCGGCCGGGGAGGTGAGCTCGCGGGCGCGGGCGACGATCACCGGGTCGGCGTCGACGGCGCGGACGGCCGCGGCACGGCCTGCGAGGAGCCGGGCGAGGTCACCGCTGCCGCAGCCGACGTCCAGGGCGCGGTCGATGCGGCGCGGCAGCTGCCGCAGGATCCACCGGTGGTAGTGGGCGTTGTGGTCCCAGGGGTGGGCGGCGTTGAACCGTTCGAGGGTGCGCAGAAGACGATCGACGAGAGCTGCCATCGGGGAAGTCCACCACACGCGGTACGAATGCGAGTTCGGGGCGGGGCGGGGAGGGGGTGGGGGGAGGGGCGGCAGGGGGGCGGGGGCTCACCACCAGGAGGAGTCGAGGCGGCCCTCGATGGAGCGGATGTTGGCGCGGGCGCACTCCTCGCAGAAGTACTCGCGGCGGCCGTTCTCGACGGAGCAGGTCCAGGTCACCGGGAGGGGGTCGGCGGTCCTGCCGCAGCGGGCGCAGGTGACGGGCTCCTGGGGGACGCGGGCTTCGTTCATCCTGGTGACGATAGCCCGGCGTGAGGTCGTGGTGCGGACAACGCACCGCGGGGGCCGGTCCGTTCGGACCGGCCCCCGCGAGGGCATCACGGAGATGCTCAGTGCATGACGGCCATGGCGAGCGCGCGGCGGGCGCGCAGCGAGACGCGCTCGGCGCGACGCTGCATGCGCCGGGCGGCGACCAGGCGCACGGCCTGGCGTTCCGCGTCGGCCTCACGCTGTCGCTCGTGCATATGGGCACGGGCCAGGGCTTCGGGGGCGAGTTGCATTTCACGGGTCCTGTTCTGACGCGCGGTGTACGCGGCGGCGGGGGCGAAGACTGGGGTCGCGGAGCCCAGGGGCTCGCTGGTGGAAGAGGTCATCGGGGCCTGCTTCTGGGGATCGTGCGTGAGGGGGCGGTCGATGGTTCCGGTGGCGCTCATGCCGCGACCGGGTTCTTGCGCGGGCGGCCACGGGGCCGCTTGCGGGCGACGACCACGCCCTGGACGAAGAGCTCGCCGCCCCAGACGCCCCAGGGCTCACGGCGCTCCTTGGCGCCGGCGAGGCAGGCGGCCATGAGCGGGCAGGTCCGGCAGAGGGACTTCGCGTACTCGACGTCGGCCGGGGACTCGGCGAAGAAGACCTCGGGGTCGTAGGCGCGACACGGTACGGGGACGCCGAGGTTCTCGATGGCGTCGTCGAGCGCGGTGAGCGCGGTGAGGGGGGTCAAAGCGGGGTCCTCCGTGGAGCCGGGCAGGGGGATCGATTCGGAATGCGGTACGGACGGGGCGTGCGCTTCGAGTTGCACGGTGGTCTTTCCTCGTCTGGTCGTTCCGGCCTGTTGGCCGGGGTTTCGGCTGGTACCGGGTGGTGTCTTTCCCGAGGCCCCTTCGCGCCGTCGTCCCCGTTCGGGGACAAACAGAAGGGCCGCGGATCCCGGGTGGGGTTCCGCGGCCCTGAAGGCGCCGGTCTGATCATGGATCAGACTGGATCACTCCAGGGTTCGAGCCCACGGAAGGCCCACATCATGTGGTGGTGCGTCGTCGTCTGCTGCTGGGTTCCGGCACTGGTCGCCGCAAAGCCATAGGTCGTGGCCTTGCCTGCTACTCCTGCTTCCAGTGCCTTGGTCGGTCGCTCATTGCGCGGAGCCACGGCGGCCGCACCGAGACCGGAGAGACCGGTGACGGGCAGGCCGGCGACGGGCAGACCGGTGCCGATGAGGGCCGAGGCGGAGAGGCCGAGCGAGCAGGCGGAGACGACCGAGAGATCGGTCATTTTGGCCGTGCCGATGAAGCCGGCGGTGCTGACGGTGCTGGTCTGGATGGTGTAGCTGATCACTGGAATCGCCTCCTCTCGGCGTCTCGGAGGGCTCGGGTGCGAGCCGGACCCTCGTGTTTATTTGGACAAGTACAGCACGAAGACAGGGCTTCGAAGAAGCCGCTGTTTCCGTGGTTAAGAACCTATGGGGCTTGACGGGGCGGGCGCAAACTATTTTTCCGACGAGTTTTCCTCAGGCCTCGTCCCCGTCCGCCCCGCCCTGCTCACCTGCGCAGATGGCCAGGACCTCGGCTCCGAAGCGGTCGAGCTTGCGGACGCCGACGCCGGAGATGGAGGCGAGCTCCCCGTCGGTGACGGGGACGCGCTCGGCGATCGCCATGAGCGTCTTGTCGGTGAACACGCAATAGGCGGGCTGGCCGAGCCGTCCGGCCTGTTCCGACCGCCAGTCCCGGAGCCGCTCGTACAGCCCCTCGTCCATGTCCGAGGGACAGTCCTCGCAGCGCATCAGCTTCATCGCGCCGGCCTCGGTGAGGGTGGCGCCGCAGACCCGGCACAGGACGGGGCCGCGGGGCCCCCGCCGGCGGAGGCCGCTCCCCCGCTCGACGGAGCCGGAGGCACCGCCGGAGCCGACGGCGCCGAGGGAGCCGGAGCCGGGCCGCAGGCCCTTGAGGAAGCGGCTGGGGCGCCGGTTGGCCCGGCCGCCCGGGGAGCGGGAGAGCGCCCAGGAGAGCGTGAGGTGGACCCGGGCCCGGGTGACGCCCACGTACAGCAGGCGTCGCTCCTCCTCGATCTGCTCGTCGGTCTTGGCGTAGGTGATCGGCAGCATGCCCTCGGTGAGGCCGACCAGGAAGACGGCGTCCCATTCGAGGCCCTTGGCCGCGTGCAGCGAGGCGAGGGTGACGCCCTGGACGGTCGGGGCGTGCTGGGCGGCGGCCCGCTCGTCGAGCTCGGCGACCAGGTCGGAGAGGGTGGCTCCCGGCTTGGCGCGGGCGAAGTCCTCGGCGAGCCGGACGAGGGCCGCGAGGGACTCCCAGCGGTCGCGGGCGGCGCCGGAGCCTGCGGGCGGCTCGGTGGTCCAGCCCTTGGTGGAGAGGACGGCCCTGACCTGGGCGGGGAGGTCCTCGGCGTCGTCGAGGAGCGAGTCGTTGCCCCCGGCGCGGGCGGCGCCGCGCAGGGCGATGCCCGCCTCCCGCACCTCCTGGCGCTCGAAGAAGCGCTCGGCGCCGCGGAGCTGGTAGGGCACTCCGGCGTCGGCGAGGGCCTGCTCGTACACCTCGGACTGGGCGTTGATCCGGTAGAGGACGGCGATCTCGCCGGCCGGGACGCCGGCGGCGATGAGGTCGCGGATGCGACGGGCGGTGCCCTCGGCCTCGGCGGGCTCGTCGGCGTACTCCGTGTAGACCGGCTCGGGGCCGGGGTCGCGCTGGGAGATCAGCTCCAGGCGGTGCTCGGCGGCCCGGCCGCGGGCCTGGCCGAGCAGCCCGTTCGCCAGGTGGACGACCTGGGGGGTGGAGCGGTAGTCGCGGACCAGTTTGACGACGGTGGCGCCCGGGTGCCGGGTGCGGAAGTTCAGCAGGTGGTCGGGGGTGGCGCCGGTGAAGGAGTAGATCGTCTGGCCGGCGTCGCCGACGACGCAGAGGTTGTCGCGGTCGCCGAGCCACAGGTCGAGCAGCCGCTGCTGGAGCGGGGAGACGTCCTGGTACTCGTCCACGACGAAGTGCTGGTACTGCCGGCGGATCTGGTCGGCGATGTCGTGCCGGTCCTGGAGGATGCCGACGGTGAGCAGCAGCACGTCCTCGAAGTCGATCACCGAGCGGTCGCGCTTCAGCTGCTCGTACGTGGCATAGATCTGGCCGATCTCGGCCGGGTCGCGGGGGGCGTCCCTGAGGGATTTGGCGACGGCGGCCGGGTAGTCGGCGGGGACGGTCTGGGTGACCTTGGCCCACTCGATCTCGCCGGTCACGTCCCTGAGCTCGTTCCGGTCGAGTCGGATCCGGCAGCGGGCCGCGGCCTCGGCGACCAGCTGGACCTTGCGCTCCAGGAGGCGGGGCAGTTCGCCACCGACTGCTTTCGGCCAGAAGAACTGGAGCTGTCGGAGGGCCGCGGAGTGGAACGTGCGGGCCTGGACGCCACCCGCGCCGAGCTGTCGGAGCCGACCGCGCATCTCGCCCGCGGCGCGGTTGGTGAACGTGACGGCCAGCACACTGGCGGGCTGCAGGATGCCGGCCCGCACCCCGTACGCGATGCGGTGGGTGAGGGCCCGCGTCTTGCCCGTGCCGGCTCCGGCGAGGACGCACACCGGTCCGTTCAGGGCAAGGGCGACCTCGCGCTGCTCGGGGTCGAGCCCGTCGAGCACCGCGTCGGCCGTCTCCGGGACCTGTGGGAAGAGAGTGGAGTGCGTTGCTGCTGTCACCCCGCCATGCTGCCAGGTCGACGGGACCGGTGCGGCGGCTCGTCCACAGGCGGGGGACGCCGGTCGTACGAGTTCCGGGAATGACGCCGGGAGGCCGTGCGTTCTCCCTCTCGGCACCCGTCCGCGAACAAGAGGAGCGCCTGGTCATGCAGGGCACTGTGACGATGTACAGCACCACGTGGTGCGGCTACTGCCGTCGGCTGAAGAGCCAGATGGACCGCGAGGGCATCGCGTACACGGAGATCAACATCGAGCAGGACCCCGACTCGGCGGCGTTCGTCGAGAAGGCCAACGGCGGCAACCAGACGGTGCCGACCGTTCTCTTCCCGGACGGTTCGACCCTGACGAACCCGAGCCTCGCGCAGGTGAAGCAGGCGCTCGGCGTCTGATCGCGAGGAGATCGCGAGGTCTCCGAGTGAAGATCGCGAAACGTTCGCGAGGAGACCACGAGGAGTGGCAGCGGCCCCGCGGCCGGCGAGAGCCGGCCGCGGGGCCTTTGTGCAGGAATTTCGCCCGAGCGAACCCTGCCGAACCCAGCCCGCCGTGAGGGGCGTCACATACCTGCGAGCTTTTGCAAGGCCCCCGACGTCACCTCTACGCTCTCGTCCCGACCAAGATTTGCGACTGCATATCAAGGCGGGATACCCCTTGCTCAACCAGATAGTTCCTGTCGTCCCGGCACCGCGCCCCTCCTGGAGAGCGCCGGGCCCCACGACGGACTCCACGGGCAGAGGTCCCGGACGCCTCCATGCCCTCGACGGACTGCGCCTCACCGCTGCCCTCATGGTGGTCGCCTACCACTACCTGGCCTTCGGGGAGGGCTGGCCGACGCCGGTCGAGGAGGTCTTCCCCGCAACCTTCCCCATCGCCTCCTACGGCTATCTCGGCGTGGAGTTCTTCTTCCTCATCAGTGGCTTCGTCATCTGCATGAGCGGCTGGGGACGGCCGGTGAAGGACTTCTTCGTCTCCCGCGTGGTACGCCTCTACCCCGCGTACTGGTTCGCCGTCCTCGCCACGTCCGTCACCGTCGCCGTGATCCCCGGCGGGCGGCACCACCTGCCGTGGAACGACATCCTCACCAATCTGACGATGCTCCAGGAGCCGCTGGGAGCGGACCCCGTCGACGGCGTCTACTGGACCCTCTTCGCCGAGCTCCGCTTCTACCTCCTCTTCTCGCTGCTCGCCTGGTGGGGGCTGACGTACCGCAGGGTGCTGCTGTTCTGCTGCGTCTGGGGAGCGGCCACCGCCCTGGTCGCCCCGGCCGCGCCCGGCCCCCTGCGCCTGCTCCTGATCCCCGAGTACAGCTGGTTCTTCATCGCCGGCATGGCGTTCTACCTGATGTACCGGTTCCGTCCGAACCTGATGCTCTGGGGCGTCGTCGGATTCTGCTACTGCGCCTCGCTCGCGCCCTCCATCGAGAAGTTCAAGGGGCTCACCTTCCTCGGCGACCGGCCGGCGTGGCCCGTGCTCGTCGTGCTCGCCGCGTTCTTCGGGGCGATGGCGCTGGTCGCCACCGGCAGGCTCTCCCGCATCCGGTGGGGATGGCTGCCGGTCGCCGGGGCGCTGACCTACCCCTTGTACCTGCTGCACGAGGTCATCGGCTGGGAGTTCTTCGCCCGCTTCGCGGCGCGCGTCCCCCCGTGGGTGCTGCTCATCGGCGTGCTGCTCGGGATGCTGGTGCTGTCGTACCTGGTCCACCGTCTCGTCGAGCGGCCGCTCGGCCGGTGCCTCAAGCGCAACCTCGTCCGTCTGTGAGCAGTACGGAGAAGTCCCCGTCCGGCGGCGCCGGACGGGGACTTCTCCGTGGTGGGGAGCGGGTCAGATCACGTCGCCCGGCTTCGGGAGGGGCTTGCCGTACCAGCGCTCGATCAGCCGGGAGGCGATCGAGATGCCGTACGGGGGCAGGACCTCGCCGGACTCGAAGGCGGCGGCCAGGTCCTCGCGGGAGAACCAGCGGGCCTCGTGTATCTCCTCGCCGTCCACGGTGATCTCGGAGGACGTGGCGCGGGCGAAGAAGCCCAGCATGAGGCTGGACGGGAACGGCCAGGGCTGGCTGGCGATGTACTCGACCTCGCCGACCGTGACGCCGGCCTCCTCGAAGACCTCGCGCGCCACCGACGCCTCGATGGACTCGCCCGGCTCCACGAAGCCGGCGAGGGTCGAGAAGCGGCCTTCGGGCCAGTGCACCTGGCGGCCGAGCAGCGCCCGGTCGTGCTCGTCGGTGACCAGCATGATCACGGCGGGGTCGGTGCGCGGGTAGTGCTCGGCGCCGCAGGCCTGGCAGCGGCGGACGTGACCGGCGGCCGCGATGACCGTGCGCTCGCCGCAGCGCGAGCAGAAGCGGTGGAGGCGCTGCCAGTTCTCCAGGGCCACGGCGTGCACCATGAGGCCCGCGTCGCGGTCGGAGAGCAGCAGGCCGGCCTCGCGCAGTCCGGCGGGGCGCGCGGACTGGTCCATGCGGCCGGGCAGGGAGTCCTTCTGGAGGGCGAAGTAGGAGACGCCGTCGGCGTCCGTGCCCAGGAAGTAGCGGTGGGTCTCGGTGACCGGGGCCTCGAAGGCCGGGGTCATCACGATCTCGGTGGTGCCGTCGGGGCGGTCGTCGATCAGCACCTGGCCGCCGGAGACCACGAAGACCCGGGTCGTGGGGTGGCTCCAGGCCGCCGCCAGCCACGCCTCGTCGAGGCGGTGGTGGGCGGCGCGGTCGATGCCGCTCGGGGCGGTGAGCGAGATCGGGCGGTCCGCCGGGACGCTCGGCACGGGCGCCGGGGCGCTCGGCACGGGCGTCGGACCGCTCGGCGCGTTCTTCAAGGTGCTCACAGGTGCTTCCAACTCCCCCGGATCGGTGTGTGGGTTCAGCGCGCGGCGGCGTGGAGGGCGGCGGGCAGGTCGCCCCACAGGTGCGCGGTCGTCTCGACGCCCTTCATGAGGAGATCGAGTTCGATCTTCTCGTTGGGGGCGTGCCAGCCGTCGGACGGGACGGAGATGCCGAGGAACAGGACGGGGGCGCCCAGGACGTCCTGGAGGTCGGCGGCCGGTCCGGAGCCGCCCTCGCGGGTGTAGCGGACCTTGGCGCCGTCGAAGGCCCGGCTCATGGCCCCGGCCACCGCCTTGAGGGCGGGGTGGTCGAGGGGGGTGAGGCAGGGGCGGGTCGGGGCGCCGAAGACGATCTCGTACCGGATGCCGGCGGGGACGAGTCCTTCGAGCCAGTGCCGTACCGCGAGCTCGATCTTGGCCGGGTCCTGGCCCGCGACGAGTCGGAAGGACAGCTTGAGCCGGGCGGAGGCGGGGACGATCGTCTTGCCGCCGGGGCCCTGGTAGCCGCCGCCGATGCCGTTGACCTCGGCGGTGGGGCGGGCCCAGACCCGCTCCAGGGTCGTGAAGCCGGCCTCGCCGAGGGTGCCGTGGGACTTGGCCGTCCGCAGCCAGGCCTCCTCGTCGAAGGGCAGCTCGGCGACGAGGGCCCGCTCGGCGTCGGTGAGTTCCGTCACGCCGTCGTAGAAGCCGGGGATCGCGACGTGCTCGTGCTCGTCGTGGAGGGCGGCGACGATCCGGCCGGCGACGGTGGCCGGGTTCGGCACGGCGCCGCCGAAGGAGCCGGAGTGGACGTCCTGGTCGGGGCCGTACAGCTCGATCTCGCAGTCGGCGACCCCGCGCATGCCGGTGCAGACGGTGGGGGTGGTCTCGGACCACATGCCGGTGTCGGAGACGATCACGGCGTCGGCGGCGAGCCGCTCGGCGTGCTCCTCGACGAGCGCGCGGAAGTGCGGGGAGCCGGACTCCTCCTCGCCCTCGACGATCAGCTTGAGGTGGACGGCGGGCGCGGTGCGGCCGGTGGCGGCGAGGTGGGCGCGGACGCCGAGGGTGTGGAAGAACACCTGCCCCTTGTCGTCGGCGGCCCCGCGCGCGTACATCCGGCCGTCGATCACCGTCGGCTCGAACGGGTCCGTGTGCCAGCCGTCCTCCCGGGCCGCGGGCTGCACGTCGTGGTGGCCGTAGACGAGGACGGTCGGGGCGTCCGGGTCCTCGGAGGGCCACTCGGCGAAGACGGCGGGCGCGCCGTCGGTCTCCCAGATCTCGGCCGTGGTGAAACCGGTCTCCGTGAGCTTGGCGGCGAGCCACTCGGCGCTGCGCCGTACGTCCCCGGCCAGGTCCGGCCGGGCCGACACGGAGGGGATGCGCAGCCACTCGGCCAGGTCGCCGAGGAAGGCGGCACGGTGCTGCTCGACGTACGCGCGTACGGTGCGGACGGCGCTGTCCGGGGTCTCGCTCATGCCCCGAGCCTATCCGGCGTCCGTGGGTGCCCCGCCCAGCAGGAGGGCCTCCAGCTCGGCTCGGCCGGGCAGCCGGGCGGGACGGGCGACCTCACCCGTTCGGACGTACACGAAGGCGGCGGCCACCTCCTCGGGCGCGAGGCCGTGCTGTTCGGCCCAGGCGAGCCGGTAGATCGCGAGCTGGAGCGGATCCGCGGTGCGGTCCCGGCTGGTCTTCCAGTCGACGATCTCGTACGCGCCGGACTCCGGGTCCCGGTAGACGGCGTCGATCCTGCCCCGGACGACCCGGCCTGCGAGGGCGAGGTGCACGGGGACCTCGACGCGGTACGGGGTGCGGCGGGCGTACGGGGTGCGGGCGAAGGCCTCCTTGAGCTCGTCGAGGTCCCGCTCGTCGAGGATCTCGGGCTCGCCCGCGAAGTCCTCGCCGCCGGGCAGCTCCTCCGGGCCGAGGAACGGCAGCGGGAGCTCCTCGAAGCGGGACTCCACCCACGCGTGGAAGCGGGTGCCCCGGCGGGCCGCGGGCTGCGGCGCCTTCGGCATGGGCCGGGCCAGCTCCTGGGCGAAGCCGTCGGGGTCGGCGGCCAGGCGCAGGACCTGGGAGGCGGAGAGGTACGCGGGGAGCAGGACGTCCCGGGTGGTCGCGCGGGCGCGCTTGAGCTCCGCCGTGAGGGCGGTGAGGTCCCGGTCCCAGGAGGCGATGGTGCGGGCGTCCTCCGGGGTGGTCCCGGTGTACGGCTCCGAGGGCGGGGCCTCGGGTGCCCTGGGGGCGGGGATCGCGTCCGCGTGGACGTCTTCGGGGAGGGCCTCCTCGTCCTCGTCCCAGACGGGCTCCTCCTCTTCGGGCCAGAGGTCCTCGGGGTCGGGGGGCGGGGAGCCGGGCGCCGTGCCGGTGGACTCGTGCCCGCTCTCCCCCGGACTCCGTCCGGGGGCGTCCCCGTCGCCCTGCGGAACGTACGCCCGCAACCGGCTCGTCACGGCCTCCGCCGCCTCCCGACGGCGCTTGAGGGCCTCGCCGTCCAGCGGGAGCGGCCAGGCCCGGTCCTCGTCCCCTTCCGTCAGGGACGGGTTCTCCGCGCCCTCTTCCGGTTCGTCCGCCCAGGCCTCGATCTCGCCGTGGCCCGCCGCGCAGTGGTCGTACAGCGCGCGCAGGAAGTCCGAGGGGCCGCGGGGCTTCTTCTGGGCCGGGCCCCACCAGTGGGCGGAGCCGAGGAGCAGGGAGCGGGGGCGGGTGAAGGTGACGTAGCCGAGGCGGAGCTCCTCGGTGTGCTGGTGGTCCCGCATCTCGTTCTTGAAGGACGTGAGGGACCTGGCGTCCCAGGTGTCGATCTCCGGCAGGGTGGCCGCGTCGCCGCGCAGGGCGTGCGGGAGCACCTGGGGCTGAGAGGTCCACGACTCGCGGGCCCGGGCGCTCGGGAACTGGCCCGCGACCAGGCCGGGGACGGCGACGACGTCCCATTCGAGGCCCTTGGACTTGTGGGCGGTGAGGACCTTCACGGTGTTCTCGCCGCCCGGCAGCGCGCTGTCGAGGCCCTTCTCGAACTGGACGGCCGTGCGCAGGAAGCCGAGGAAGGCGAGGAGGCCGGCCTCGCCGTCGAGGGAGGCGAAGCCGGCGGCGACGTCGAGGAACTGGCCGAGGGTCTCGCGGCGGCGGGCCGCGAGCGCGTGCGGCGAGGCGGAGAGCTCGACCTCCAGGCCGGTCGCGGCGAGGACGCGGTGCAGCACGTCCATGAGCGGGTCGGCGAGGGAGGTGCGCAGGGCGCGCAGCTCGGTGGCGAGGCGCGCGAAGCGGACCCGGGCCTCGGCGGAGAAGGCCAGGCCGTCGTCGGTGCCGCCGGAGTCGAGGAACGTGTCGAGGGCGTCGGCGAGGGAGACGACCTCGGCCGGGTCGACGCCCTCGACGGCGGCGGCGAGCCGCTGCTCGGGGTCCGTCTCCTCGCCGCCCCGGTGGACGAGGAGGCGGGCGCGGCGGCCGAGGAGGGCGAGGTCGCGGGCGCCGATGCGCCAGCGGGGGCCGGTGAGGAGGCGGACCAGGGAGGCGTTGGCCCCCGGGTCCTGGAGGACCTCGCAGACGGCGACGAGGTCGGCGATCTCGGGCAGGTGGAGGAGGCCGGAGAGGCCGACGACCTCGACGGGGACGTCACGGGCGACGAGGGCCGCGTGGAGGGCGGGGAAGTCGGTGGCGGTGCGGCACAGGACCGCGATCTCGCCGGGCTCGCGGCCGGTCCGTACGAGGTGGGCGAGGGAGTCGGCGAGCCAGTCGATCTCCTCCGCGTGGGTGGGGAGGAGGGCGATGCGGACGCTGCCGTCGTGCTCGGCGCCCGGGGCGGGGCGCAGCGCCTCCACGCCCGCGTGCATGGCCCGCAGGGGGGCGGCGAGTCCGTTGGCGAGGTCCAGGAGGCGGCCGCCGCTGCGCCGGTTCTCGGAGAGGGAGTAGCGGCTCGCGGGGCTGCCGTCCGCGTGCGGGAAGTGCTCGGGGAAGTCGTCCAGGTTGGCGACGGAGGCGCCGCGCCAGCCGTAGATGGCCTGGCAGGGGTCGCCGACGGCGGTCACGGCGTGTCCGGTGCTCCGGCCGGACGGGCCCTGGCCGAAGAGTCCGGAGAGCAGCAGGCGCTGGGCGACGGAGGTGTCCTGGTACTCGTCGAGGAGGACGACGCGGAACTCCTCGCGGAGGATGGCGCCGACCTCGGGCCGGGTGGTGGCGAGCTCGGCGGAGCGGGCGATCTGGTCGCCGAAGTCGAGCAGGTCGCGGGAGCGCTTGGCGGCGCGGTAGCGGACGACGAGGTCGAGGAGTTCGCGGCGGGCGGCGGAGGCCTCGGGGACCTTGCGCAGTTCGGCGTTGCTGAGCTTGGCGTCGGCGAGGGCGGCGAGGAGCCCAGAGTCGTACGCGAGGAGCCGCTCGGGCGGCACGAGGTGCTCGGCGAGCTCGGCGTCGAGGGCGAGCAGGTCGGTGATGAGGGTCGGGAAGGACCGGGTGAGCGCGGGGTACGGGCCGGGGGCCTCGCGCAGCACGCGCGCGGCGAGCTGGTAGCGGGTGGCGTCGGCGAGGAGGCGGGAGGTGGGCTCCAGGCCGATGCGGAGGCCGTGGTCGGTCAGGAGCTGTCCGGCGAAGGCGTGGTACGTGGAGATGCGGGGCTCGCCCGGGGGGTTCTCCGGGTCGATGACGTCGGGGTCGGTGACGCCGGCGCGGACGAGGGCGGTGCGGACGCGCTCGGCGAGCTCGCCCGCCGCCTTGTTGGTGAAGGTGAGGCCGAGGACCTGCTCGGGGGCGACCTGGCCCGTGCCGACCAGCCAGACCACCCGGGCGGCCATCACCGTCGTCTTGCCGGAGCCGGCTCCGGCCACGACGACCTGCGGGGCGAGCGGCGCGGTGATGCAGGCCGTCTGCTCCGGGGTGAACGGGATGCCGAGCAGCTCCTTGAGCTGCTCGGGGTCGGTGAGGTGCGCGGTCACCGGAAGAGGCTAGCGGGGTTCACCGACACTCCGGCCCCGCGCGGTTCCCACCTGCGGTTCTACGCGGGGGCGCCCTGGTCGAGCTTGGTGAGGTCGACGGTCTCGCCGGGCGGCGGGGCCTTCACGTCGACCGGCTCGTCGTAGTCGGAGAGCACCACCGTGCCCGGCTCGTCGCCGCCGGTCCTGACCATCTTCAGGATGTAGGGCTTGCCCTGCTCGGAGACGGACACGGTGGTCGTCTCGCCGCCGGTCTTCTTCTTCACCAGGGTCGCGACGGGGGTCCCGTCGACCTTGCCGTCCGGCCCCCGGGTCAGTCCCCTGCGCTCCTTCCGGTCCTTGCCCAGGTCGGCGAGGAGCGACTTCAGGTCGCAGACGCCTCCGAGGCCCCGGCTGCCCGCCTGTCCCGGGGCGATCTTCAGCCAGCGGTCCTTGATCAGTTCGAGGGCGGCCGTGATCTGTGCCTCCGGCAGGCCCTGGGAGGCCATGGAGGCCCGCCAGAAGGCCTCGTCGCCCTTCATGTAGGTGACGTGGTCGACCCGGCGCAGTTCGGCGGTGCCGCCCTTGATCTTCATCAGGCCGGTGCATTCGTCGCTGTCGTCGACGGCGAAGTCGATGTCGAGCGGTTGTCCCTCGCTGAAGACCCGGCCGGTCATGCGCAGGGAGGTCGCGGACCGGGTGGCGGTCACGGCCCGGTCGCCGATCTCGTCGGCGGTGAGGCCCTTGAACGGATCCGGGGAGGGAGGGGGCGCGGGCGCCGCGACCCCGGACGGGACGGCGCCGGCCCGGGCGGTCGCCGCCCAGGCCGCGGTCGGCGCGGGTCCCGTGACGACGACGGCGGCGCAGACGACCGCCGCGACGCGGAGCTTTCGGTGGGACGCCATGCGGGCCTCCTCGCGTTCCCTGCCCCCTGTCCACCAGGGTCGCCCCACGCGCGCGTGGCCGCGACCGGGCCGGGGGCGGCGGGCCGCGGCGGGTCGGCGGGCCGCGTGGGCCGGGGGCCGGTGGGTCGCGGTGGGCCGGCGGGGCGGCGGGGCCGCGGGCCGGCGGGCTGATGAAGCGGCCGGGGTCAGTCGACGACCTGGCGGCCCTCCGGCCGGGCGCTGCACGAGGCCCGGAAGGCGCAGGTCGCACAGTGCTGGCCGGTGCTCGGGGTGAACCGCTCGTCGAGGACCCGGCCCGCCGCGTTGGCGAGCAGCTCGCCGACCCACTCCCCGGCCGGCGGCTCCTGCGCCTGGACCTTGGGCAGCGCGTCGCCGCCCTCCTTCTTCGGGGCGGCCTGCCGCAGCTGGACGAGCTCCGCGCCGCCCGGCTCCGGGCGGTCGCCGCCGAAGACCTCGTCGAGGGCGCCCTCCCGCACCGCGAGCTGGTAGACGGCGAGCTGCGGGTGGTGGGCGACCTCGTCACGGGTGGGGGCCGACTTGCCGGTCTTGAAGTCGACGACGTACGCGCGCCCGTGCTCGTCGGTCTCGACGCGGTCCATCGAGCCCCGGATGCGGACCTCGTACTCCCCCGCCGCCAGGGTCACGTCGAAACCGTGCTCGGAGGCGGCGGGGGTGCGGCCGCCCCGGTCCATGACGTGCCAGCTGAGGAAGCGTTCGAGGGCCACGCGCGCGTGCTGCTTCTCCTGGGCCGACTTCCAGGGCGCGTCGAAGGCGAGGGCGTCCCACACGGAGTCCAGCCGGGCCATGAGGACGTCGAGGTCGGCCGGGGTGCGCCCGGAGGCGACCTCGTCGGCGAGGACGTGGACGACGTTCCCGAAGCCCTGGGCGGCGGTGGCCGGGGCCGCCGCCTTGACCTCCCGGCCCAGGAACCACTGGAGGGCGCAGGTGGAGACCAGGTTCTCCAGGGAGCTCGGCGACAGCGCCACCGGCCGGTCGCGGTCGCGCAGCGGCGCCGCGCTGTGCGTCGGCTCGAACAGGCCCCACCAGCGGTCCGGATGCGCGGCCGGGACCAGCGGCTGGCCGTCCTCGTCGGTGAGCGCGGCCAGCCGGGCGAGCCGGTCGGCGGCCGCCTCGCGGAGCGCGGGCGAGGCCTCCGGGTCGACGGTGGTGGCGCGGAGCTCGGCCACCAGGGCGGAGACGGCGAGCGGGCGGCGCGGACGGCCCGGGACGTCCTTCGGCTCGGCGCCGAACTCGGTGAGGAAGCGGGACGGCTGGTCGCCGTCCTCGGCCGCGGCCTTCACGGCGGTCACGACGAGCCGGTCGCGGGCGCGGGTGGTGGCGACGTAGAACAGCCGGCGCTCCTCCGCGAGGAGGGCGCCGGGGCTGAGCGGCTCGGCGAGGCCGTCCCGGCCGATGCGGTCCGCTTCGAGGAGGGAGCCCCGGCGACGGAGGTCCGGCCAGAGGCCCTCCTGCACACCGGCGACGACGACGAAGCCCCACTCCAGGCCCTTGGAGCGGTGTGCGGTCATCAGACGGACGGCGTCCGGGCGGGTGTGCCGGCGGGTGAGGGTGTCGGCGGCGATGTCCTGGGCGTCGAGCTCCTCCAGGAAGTTGAGGACGCCCCGGCCGCCGACGCGCTCCTCGGCGCGGGCGGCGGTCTCGAAGAGGGCGCAGACGGCGTCGAGGTCGCGGTCGGCGTTGCGGCCCGCGGGGCCGCCGCGGAGGGCGGCGCGCTCCAGGCGGCCGGGCCAGGGGGTGCCCTGCCAGAGGACCCAGAGGGCCTCCTCGGCGGTGCCGCCGGCGTCGAGCAGCGCGCGGGTCTCCTGGAGGAGCTGCCCCAGGCGCTGGGCGCCGCGCGCGTGGGCGGGGTCGTGCGCGACGAGGCGCTCGGGCTCGGCGAGGGCCCTTGCCAGGAGGACGTCGGAGGGGGGCGGGACCTTGTTGCCCGCGGCGCGTTCCTCGTCGCGGAGGGCGCGGCCGAGCCGTCGCAGGTCGGCGGGGTCCACCCCTGCGAGGGGGGAGGCGAGGAGTTCGAGCGCGGTCTCCACGGGAAGCCAGGTCGCTTCGGTGCCGGGCGCGCCCGGGGTGTCCGCCGCGGCGGGGGCGGGGTCGCCGTCCGGCGCGGACGCGGCGTCCCGGGGCTCGCTGTCCGGGGTGGGTGCGGCGCCGTCGTCGGTCGTGCCCGCCCGTTCCGCCCCGGCGGAACGCATGTCCACGGCCGGGGCCGGGGAGGGCGTGTCCGCGGCCGGGGCCGAAGGCGTGGCGCCCGCCACCGCCCTCAGGGCGAGGAGCAGCGGTGCCACCGCCGGTTCGTGGCGGAGGGGGGTGTCCGCCGCGTCCGTCTCCACGGGGACGCCCGCCGAGGTGAGGGCGCGGCGGAGGGAGGGGAGGGAGGCGGCGGCGCGGGTGAGGACGGCCATGTCCTGCCAGGGGACGCCGTCCTCCAGGTGGGCGCGGCGCAGCAGGTCGGCGATGTTCTCGGCCTCCGCCGAGGCCGTGGGGTACGTGTACGCCTCCGCCCGTCCCCCCTCCCGCGTCGGGGCGAGCGCGCGGTGGGCGCGGACCTTGTCGGCGGGGAGCCGGGGCATCGGCATGCGCTGGGCGAGCAGCCGGGTCGCGTCGAGCAGGTCGGCGCCGGAGCGGCGCGAGGTGCGCAGGACGCGGACGTCCGCGCCGCCGAAGGAGGACGGGAAGTCGAGGATGCCGTTCACGTCGGCGCCGCGGAAGGCGTAGATGGACTGGTCCGGGTCGCCGAAGGCGACGACCGTGCTCCGGCCGTCGCCCGCGAGCGCGTGCAGGAGCCGGACCTGTGCCGGGTCGGTGTCCTGGTACTCGTCGACGTAGATCGCGTCGTACGCGGGCAGGCGGGCGTCCCGGGCGAGCGGCACGGCCCGGTGGACGAGCTCCGCGTAGTCGAGGACGCCCTGGAGGTCGAGGACGTCGAGGTACTCGGCGAGGAAGCCGGCCGCCGCCTTCCAGTCCGGGCGGCCGACCCGGTCCGCGAAGCGGGCGAGCGCGTCCGGCCCGAGGCCCAGTTCGCGGGAGCGCGCGAGGACGGCCCGCACCTCGTCGGCGAAGCCCCGGGTGGTGAGGCAGGCGCGGAGTTCGTCGGGCCAGCCGACCCGGCCGCGGCCCTCCTTCTCCAGCTCGATCTGGCCGGCGAGGAGGTCGCGGACGGCGAGGTCCTGCTCGGGTCCGGAGAGCAGCCGGAGCGGTTCGGCGAAGAGCTCGGCGTCCTGGTGGGCGCGGACGAGGGCGTAGCAGTACGAGTGGAAGGTCGTCGCCTGCGGGGGGCGGCGGCCGCCGAGCCGGGCGGCCATGCGGTCGCGGAGTTCGACGGCGGCCTTGCGGCTGAAGGTGAGGACGAGGAGGCGCTCGGGGTCGGCGCCGCCCTCCATGCGGGCGGCGACCGCCTCGACCAGCGTGGTCGTCTTGCCGGTGCCGGGTCCGGCGAGGACGAGGAGAGGTCCGCCGGCGTGGTCAACCACTTCCCGCTGGACTGCGTCCAGCTGAGGGGGATCCAGCGGGGCCGGCGTGGTGCGCACCAGTCGGTACGCGCCCGGGGTCCGCTGCCGTCCCGGACCCGGGTACGGCTGTCCCTGGTGCGGCGGCGTACGCCGGGTGGTGGAGGAGGAGCTCACGTGGTTCGCCGGTCCTGGTGGGTGGGGTGATGCGGGTGAGGCGGCCGTGTGCCGTGGCCGCCGCCTCGGGAGACGCGAGCGAAGACGTTACGCGAAGCGGGCCGCCGACAAGCCGCACTCCGTACCGCTTCCACCCCCGCGGGGCCGTTCCGCCCGGGCCGACCGGGGCGGCTCCCTCAGATGTGAGTTCCGTCCCAACGGGCCCGGCGCATGTCGATCCTCGGTACGTGCCCCTCGGCAACCGGGCCCGCCGCGCGCAGCGGGGTGCCCTCCTCGCGGTAGTGGCCGAGGGCCCGGAGCTCGTGGCCGGGCAGCAGCGTGCCGTCGGCGCGGACCACCCGCCACCAGGGGGCCGTCCCGCCGTACAGGGCCATGACCCGGCCGACTTGGCGCGGCCCGCCCTCGCCGAGCCACTCGGCCACGTCGCCGTAGGTCATGACGCGGCCGGGAGGGATCGCGTCGGCGAGGTCGAGCACCCGCTCCGCGTACTCGGGCAGTTCTCCGGTCTCCCCCACGGGCTCCTCCATGCTCATCCGCCCCATCCTGCCTCACTCCACCGACATGGCCCTGATGCCTCCGCGCGGCAGCTCTTCGTGCCACCATCGTGCGGGCGGTGACTGGTGATACGAGATCAAGAGCGACACGCACACGTACAAGACGTACAAGAACGTGATGGACGAGACGCGCAGGCAGAGACGGACATGGTGATGGGGCAGGACACGCAGCCTCCCGGCGGGGCCCGGCCCGACGTGCCCGAGCGGGTCTCCGGCGACGAGCCGCTGCTCGCCGCCCGCGTCCACCGGCCCTCCGACCTCATGCGGCTGCTCGTCGGTCTGCTCGCCATCGGGCTCGTCATCGCCGTCGCCGCGTTCGCCCACGCCACGACCTCGGGCCTGGAGCAGGACATCAACAAGGGTGCGACCGGCACCCCGGACGTCTTCGTCAAGATCGCCGGTCTCGTCTCGTCCATCGCCGTCCTGCTCGTGCCGGTCGCCTTCGCCATCGAGCGGCTGATCAAACGGGACGGGCTGCGCATCGCGGACGGGGTCCTCGCCGCCGTCCTGGCGCACGGCGTCACCCTCGCCACCGACCTGTGGGTCGCCCAGGCCGCGCCGGGCACGATCCAGGACGCGCTGACCCAGCCGCAGTCCGGGGGCGGGCTCACGGACCCGGTGCACAACTACCTCGCGCCGGTGATCGCGTACATGACGGCCGTCGGCATGGCCCGCAGGCCCCGCTGGCGGGTGTCGCTCTGGGTGGTGCTGCTGCTCGACGCGTTCACGATGCTGGTGGCCGGCTACACCACCGCCCTCTCGATCATCCTGACCGTGCTGATCGGCTGGACGGTGGCGTACGGCACGCTGTACGCCGTCGGTTCGCCGAACGTCCGGCCCACCGGGCAGACCCTCCTCGCCGGTCTGCGCCGGGTCGGCTTCCGGCCGGTGACCGCGCTGCGCGCCGAGGGCGTGCCCGACTCGGCGGACAGCGCCGACCGGGGCCGCCGCTACATCGTGACCCTGGAGGCCGGGCCGCCGCTCGACGTCACCGTCGTCGACCGGGAGCAGCAGGCGCACGGCTTCTTCTACCGCGCGTGGCGGCGGATCACCCTGCGGACGATCACCACCCGCCGCTCGATCGTCTCGCTGCGCCAGGCCCTGGAGCAGGAGGCGCTCCTCGCGTACGCGGCGATCGCCGCCGGGGCGAACGCGCCCAAGCTGATCGCCACCTCGGAGCTCGGCCCGGACGCCGTGATGCTGGTGTACGAGCACATCGGCGGCCGGAACCTGGACTCGCTCGACGACGCCGAGATCACCGACGAGCTGGCCCGGAGCGCCTGGCGGCAGGTCCGGGCGCTGCAGTCCCGGCGGATCGCGCACCGCCGGCTCACGGGGGACGCGATCCTGGTGGATCGTTCCGGCAAGGTGATCCTCACCGATCTGAGGGGCGGCGAGATCGCGGCCGGCGACCTGGTCCTGCGGATGGACATCGCCCAGCTGCTCACCACCCTCGGGCTGCGGGTGGGGGCGGAGCGGGCGGTCTCCGCGGCCGTCGAGGTCCTCGGGCCGGACACCGTCGCCGACTGTCTGCCGCTGCTCCAGCCCATCGCGCTGAGCCGCTCCACGCGCGCGACGCTGCGGAAGCTGGCGCGGGAGCGGTCCGCGCGGGAGCGGGAGGCCGTGCTCGCGGCCTCGGAGGCGGCCAAGCACGAGCGGGAGCTCGCGAAGGCCGAGGCGGCGGCGGACCGGAAGGCCGTACGGGCGGAGACGAAGGCCGAGAAGAAGGCGGACAAGAAGGCCGAGAAGCGGGCCCTCGACACCGCCCTGGACGAGGCCCGCGAGGAGGACCTGCTCGCGCAGATCCGGCAGCAGGTGCTGCTGATCCGCCCGCAGGCCCCGGTGGAGCCGGTCCGTCTGGAGCGGATCAAGCCGCGGACCCTGGTCAGTCTGATCGCGGGCGCGGTCGCCGCGTACTTCCTGCTCTCGCAGATCGCCCGTACGCCGCTGTCGACGATCAGCCAGGCGGACTGGCGGTGGGTGGCGGCGGCGGTGCTGTTCTCGGCGCTCAGCTACGTGGCGGCGGCGATGAGCCTGCTCGGCTTCGTGCCCGAGCGGGTCGGGTTCTCGCGGACGGTGGTGGCACAGGTCGCCGGCTCCTTCGTGAAGATCGTCGCCCCGGCGGCGGTCGGCGGCGTCGCCCTGAACACCCGCTTCCTCCAGCGCTCGGGGGTGCGCCCGGGGCTCGCGGTGGCGAGCGTCGGCGCCTCGCAGCTCTTCGGTCTCGGGGCGCACATCCTGCTCCTGCTCTCCTTCGGCTATCTGACGGGCACGGAGAAGTCGCAGTCCTTCACCCCGTCCAGGACGGTCATCGCCGGGCTCCTGACGGTCGCGGTGCTCGTCCTGGTGGTGACGGCGATCCCGTTCATGCGCAAGTTCGTGTCGACGCGGCTGCGCTCGCTCTTCGCCGGTGTGGTGCCCCGCATGCTGGACGTGCTCCAGCGGCCGATGAAGCTGCTGACCGGCATCAGCGGGATGCTGCTGCTCACGGGCGCGTTCGTGTTCTGCCTGGACGCCTCGATCCAGGCCTTCGGGCACGGCCATCAGTCGATCAGCTACGCGAGCGTGGCCGTCGTCTTCCTCGCGGGCAACGCGCTCGGCTCGGCGGCGCCGACGCCGGGCGGCGTCGGCGCGGTCGAGGGCGCGCTGACCGTCGGTCTGGTGACCGTGGGGGACCTGCCTCTGGAGGTCGCGACCCCGGCGGTGCTCCTCTTCCGCCTGCTGACCCTGTGGATCCCGGTGCTGCCGGGGTGGCTCTGCTTCAACTGGCTGACCAAGCGGGAAGCCCTGTAGGGGCGGCCCCGCCGTCCGCCACCCACTTGGACCTCCGTCCCGCGCGGGGGCGTGGGCGGCGGCCCACGATGGGCCTATGCCGATCTCCGCCGCCCAGCGCGCCGCTCTGCTCACCGCCACCACCGTGCTGCTCGCCGCCGGCTGCTCGGACGGGGGAGACGGGACGGCGGGTGCGGTGAAGCCGTCCGCCGCCACGAGCGGGATCTCGGCGCTGACGTCGCAGAAGCTGTCCTGGGCGCCCTGTCCGCCGCCGTCCGCCGCCGAGGGCGGGGGGCCGGCGCCCTCGCCGCTGCCCGGGGGCGCCTCCTGGGAGTGCTCCTTCCTCCAGGCGCCGCTCGACTGGTCGGCGCCGGACGGCGAGAAGATCGAGCTGGCCCTCATCCGGGCCAGGGCCCGTGACGCCTCCCGGCGGATCGGCTCGCTCGTCTTCAACTTCGGCGGGCCCGGCGGCTCCGGCATCACCGGCCTGCCCAGTTTCGCCGCCGACTACGAGGCCCTGCGCGGCCGCTACGACCTGGTCTCCTTCGACCCGCGCGGGGTCGGCCGCAGCGACCCCGTCGAGTGCGCCACCGACAAGGAGCTCGACGCCTACTACGCCCTGGACTTCACGCCCGACGACACCGCGGAGGAGCGGACTCTGTCCGACGCGCAGAAGCGGTACGCGAAGGGCTGCGAGCGGGAATCGGGCGCGGCCCTGCCGCACGTCGGCACGGAGAACGCGGCCCGGGACATGGATCTGATGCGCCAGGTCCTCGGCGACGAGAAGCTGCACTACTTCGGCATCTCGTACGGCACCCAACTCGGCGGCGTCTACGCCCACATGTTCCCCCAGAACGTGGGCCGGGCCGTCTTCGACGCGGTCGTCGACCCGGACGCGGGCGTCGAGGAGGGCGCCCTCGGCCAGGCGAAGGGCTTCCAGCTCGCGCTGGACAACTTCGCCCAGGACTGCGTGGACCGCGGCGACGAGTGCACGCTGCCGGGCGGCAGCGTCGCCGAGATCGAGGAGGGGATCACGGACCTCCTCGCGGCCCTCGACAAGAAGCCGATCCCCGGGATCGGCGACCGGAAGCTGACCCAGACACAGGCCACCAACGGCATCGCGCAGGCCCTGTACTCGAAGGAGTTCTGGCCGTATCTGGAGCAGGGGCTCGACGCGGCCGACGGCGGTGACGGGGGATTGCTCCTCTCCCTGTCCGACTCGATGAACGGGCGCGGCGAGAACGGCTCGTACAGCAACATCCAGGCCGCGAACGCCGCCATCAACTGCGTGGACTTCAAGGAGCGTTACACCCTCGGGCAGGCGAAGGAGCGGCTCGGCCAGTTCCGCGAGGCCTCCCCCGTCTTCGGCGACTTCATGGGCTGGGCGCTCGCGAGCTGCTCGAACTGGCCGGTGCCGGGAGCGTGGGAGCACCCGGACGTCTCCGCGCCGGGCTCGGCACCGATCCTGGTCGTCGGCAACACCGGAGACCCGGCCACGCCGTACGAGGGCGCCCGGGCCATGGTGAAGGCGCTCGGCAAGGGCGTCGGCGTGGAGCTGACGTACGAGGGAGAGGGCCACGGCGCGTACAACGGCGGCAGCGCGTGCGTGAAGAAGGCGGTGGACGACTACCTGCTGGCGGGCAAGGTCCCGACCTCGGGCACGGTCTGCAAGAAGTGACGGACCCGGCCCGCGCGGAAGGCACGGCGCACGCGGAAGGCCCCGGCACGTGCGGAAGGCCCCGGACCCGCCGAGGCGGGTCCGGGGCCTTCCGTCCGTCCTAGTAGACCGGCTTCTCGGGCTCGATCTGGTGGACCCAGCCGATCACGCCGCCGCCGACGTGGACCGCGTCCGCGAAGCCCGCGGACTTGAGCACCGCGAGGACCTCCGCGCTGCGGACACCCGTCTTGCAGTGCAGGACGATCCGCTTGTCCTGCGGGAGGTCCTGGAGGGCGTCGCCCATCAGGAACTCGTTCTTCGGGATCAGGCGCGCGCCCGGGATCGAGACGATCTCGTACTCGTTCGGCTCGCGGACGTCGATGATGTCGATCTTCTCGTCCGCGTCGATCCACTCCTTGAGCTGCTTCGGAGTGATCGTCGAGCCGAGCGCCGCCTCCTGGGCCTCCTCGGACACGACGCCGCAGAAGGCCTCGTAGTCGATGAGCTCGGTGACGGTCGGGTTCTCGCCGCAGACCGCGCAGTCGGGGTCCTTGCGGACCTTCACCTGGCGGTACTGCATCTCCAGGGCGTCGTAGATCATCAGGCGGCCGACCAGCGGGTCGCCCACGCCGGCCAGGACCTTGATGGCCTCGGTGACCTGGATGGAGCCGATGGACGCGCAGAGCACGCCCAGGACGCCGCCCTCGGCGCAGGACGGGACCATGCCCGGCGGCGGGGGCTCCGGGTAGAGGCAGCGGTAGCAGGGGCCGTACTCGGACCAGAAGACGGACGCCTGGCCGTCGAAGCGGTAGATCGAGCCCCAGACGTACGGCTTGTTCAGCAGCACGCAGGCGTCGTTCACCAGGTAGCGGGTGGCGAAGTTGTCGGTGCCGTCGACGATCAGGTCGTACTGGCTGAAGATGTCCATCACGTTGTCGGCCTCGAGCCGCTCCTCGTGAAGGACCACGTTCACGTACGGGTTGATGCCGAGCACGCTGTCGCGTGCCGACGCGGCCTTGGAGCGGCCGATGTCGGCCTGGCTGTGGATGATCTGGCGCTGGAGGTTCGACTCGTCCACCTCGTCGAACTCCACGATGCCGAGCGTGCCCACGCCGGCGGCGGCCAGGTACATCAGGGCCGGGGAACCGAGGCCGCCGGCGCCCACGCACAGCACCTTGGCGTTCTTCAGCCGCTTCTGCCCGTCCATCCCGACGTCCGGGATGATCAGGTGGCGGGAGTACCTGCGGACCTCGTCTACGGTGAGCTCGGCGGCCGGCTCGACCAGGGGTGGCAGCGACACGGGGACTCCGGTGGTCGGGATGTCAGTACGGTTGTTCTCCCCGTAACACTGCCACGCCCCTTCTCATTCCGAGACACCCGTTCCGATCCGCGAGACGATTTCGTCCCAGTAGCCGGGCAGCGATTGGAATGGGGCGGTTTGTCCCGGCCGCCCCGCGCGGTCCGTGAAGAAGATCGTTCCCGCCCCCTGCCAGCGGGCGATCCGCAGGGCTTCGTCCAGGTGGGTGCGCGGAATCCCGTGGACGAGGTGGACGAACTTGGCCTCCGTGTACTCGGCGGTCCACTCCGCCACCTGCGACCAGCGGTAGTCCACCCAGGAGCCGGCGAAGGTCACCAACTGGTCGGCGGCCTCGGCGTACCCCGGGTGGGGATGGGTGCCGTGGCCGAGGACGAGGTGGGCCTCGCCGCCGAGCACGGCCTCCAGGGCCGCGGTGAGCCGTCGCGTCCCGGCCAGGTCCGCCCGGTCGGCGGGGGCCCGGTCCAGGTAGAAGCCGCCGGTCCCGTACCAGTCGAGGAAGCGGTGGGCGTCCGCGACGAGCTCCCCGAAGGGCCGGGAGCCGTGCGCCAGGTCCAGGTGCCCGAGCACCTTCACCCCGGCGTTCCGCAGCTTCCCGGCCGCCTCCAGGCAGTGCGGGTCGGGGCGGGTCCCGGGGCCCTCCGCCACGTTGAGCACCGCCCAGTGCAGCGGGGTCCCGGGGCGGGTCAACTCGGCCCACTCGACGGGGGCGAGCAGCGGATGGGCGTAGCCGGGGACCCCGAAGCCGAGCGCCTGGACGGCCCCGGTGGCCGTGGGCGTCGTCAGATGCGACACGCCGCCTCCATCCAGATGTCGGCGAGGGACTCCTCCAGATTGATCCGGGGCCGCCAGCCGAGCCGGTCGCGAGCGGTGCGGACGTCGGCCTGCTGCCAGGGCCCGCAGCCGTCGGGGTACGGGTACGGGGCGGAGGCCAGCTGGTCGGCGATGGTCCCCTCGGTGCGGGGAGCGCCGATCATCGGGCGCTGCGGGACGCCGTGCGGGGCGTCCAGCTCGTGCAGGTTGCCGGAGTAGCCGGCGACCCGGGCGAGGACGGCGGCGGCGTCCCGGAGCTTGACGGCGCGGCCGGTGCCGATGTTGACGACGCCCTGGGCGGCGGAGAGGGAGGCGGCGTGGACGGCCCGCGCCACGTCCCGCACGTCGACGAAGTCCCGCTGCACGCCGAGGCCGCTGAGCTTGAGCTCGCCGTCCCCGGCCTGCATGGCGCGGCGCATCGCCTCGGCGAGGCGGCCGAGCGGGGAGCCGGCGGGCGTGCCGGGGCCGACCGGGGAGAAGACCCTCAGGACGACGGCGTCGAGCCCGGAGCCGAGGACGAGTTCCGTCGCGGCGAGCTTGGACACGCCGTACGGGCCGCCGGGGCGCGGGATCGCGTCCTCGGCCGTGGAGGAGCCGGGCTGGCTCGGCCCGTACTCCGAGGCGCAGCCGACCTGGACGAGCCGTGCCCCGCAGCCGCTGCGGCGCAGGGCCTCGCAGACGGTGGCGACGGCGACGGTGTTGTGCCGGGTCAGCTCGCGGGCGCCGCCCCGGGTGGCCCCGGCGCAGTTGACGACGACCCCGGGGTGGACGGCGTCCAGGAAGCGGGTGAGCGCGCCGGGGCTGCCGGAGGCGAGGTCGAAGCGCACGTCGGCGTCGTCGCCCCGGCCGAGCGCGGTGAGGTGGACGGCCGGGTCGGCGAGCAGCCGGTCGGCGACGAAGCGGCCGATGAAGCCGTTGGCTCCGAGCAGTAGCACCCTCATCGCGCGGCCCCTTCGTGCCGACCGGCGGGTCCTTGGGTTCGAGGGGTCATGGTCTTCGGTCTCCTTGCGGGGTGAGGGGAGAGGTGGTGGGGACGCGCCCGCGGCGTCGGCTCCGCGGGTGCGAAAAGGTTCTCGGCGGGAGGTTCGTCGGGGTGGGGGTCGCTGTGGCTGCCGAGCCCGCGGCGGTGTTCACGGCTGGTTCTCACCGGGTGGCGTGGGCCGAGGCCCGGGCGAGGGCGCCGGTCGCGTGGGCCAGCAGGCCGAGCGCGGCGGCGCCGCAGACGAGGGTGGGCACGGCCCCGGGGCCCCAGGCCCCGACGAGGGTGCGCACCGGGGCGGCGAGCGCGTCGAGGCCGGGGAGGGGGAGGCGGGCGGCGAGGACGCTCGCGAGGGCGAGGGCCTCGCCGGCGCAGGCCGCGGCGAGGACGGCGGCGGCCGTCTCGGGGTGGCCGTGGACGGTGTGGAGCCGGGCGAGCAGCAGGAGCGCCCCGAGGGCGAGGGCTCCGGAGCTGAAGCCGGTGAGGACGAGCAGGCCGGTGAGGGCGAGGAGTTGGAGGGTCACGGTGCCGAGGAGCAGCGGCCGGGCGGCGGCGGCGAAGTCGGCGAGGCCGCGGCTGTCGGCGATCCGGCGGCGGGCCCGGCTCGCGAAGAGGTGGGCGCCCCAGGCGGCGGGGGCGACGGCGAGGGCGAGGCCCAGGAGGGGGGCGGGGGCGATCTCCCAGGGCCCGTCGGGGC
Source organism: Streptomyces sp. NPDC107498 (assembly GCF_055582805.1). Classification (NCBI taxonomy): domain Bacteria; kingdom Bacillati; phylum Actinomycetota; class Actinomycetes; order Kitasatosporales; family Streptomycetaceae; genus Streptomyces; species Streptomyces sp. NPDC107498. Next base: position 306,513 of record NZ_JBVJPE010000003.1, read on the forward strand.
CGCCGGTGAGGACCTGGTCCAGGAAGCCGTCCCCGCCGACCGCGTACGCCAGGAGCCAGAGGGTCCAGAGCCGGGCGGCGGGGACGGTCCCCCCGTCCGGGGCGCGGAAGGGGCCCTGTCGGACGGCGAGCAGCAGCGCCCCGCCGAGGGCGAGGGCTCCGGCGGCCCCGACGGCGAGCCGCACGGGACCGTGGCCGAGGGCGAGTCCGAGCCCGGTGAGCCCGGCGACCCCGCCGGGGGCGAGGGCGGCGAGCGCCCAGGGCGCGTGCGCCCGCTCCGGTTCCGCGGCGGGCGCGGGCTTCTCCTGGCTCCGGGGCACGCGCGCGTACAGCTCCTCGGCGAGCGAGAACACGTCCCGGTGCCGGAACCGTGCGGCGGTCCGGTCGGTGAACCCCTGCGCTTCGAGGCCCGCGGCGATCTCCAGCGGGTCGACGGCCCGTTCGCAGAGCTCCCGGTGGCGGTGCATGAGCACCTTCACGGGATCGGCCTGTCCGCGACGGCTCCGGGGGCGGACGACGGCCTCCGCGCCGGCACCCGGGGGCACGGGCGCGGGACGGTGCGCGACGTCGCCCGCGCCGGCCGCGACGCGGCCCCCGGCCCGGGCCGGGCCGGGGCGCTCGGGCGGGTCGACCGGGTCGGCGTGCTCGGTCGGCCCGGCCGGGTCGGTCGGCTCCAGGGGCCGGCGGGGGGCTTTCGGGGCCGGGAGGGGGGTCTTCGAGGCGGTCGGAGCCGACGGGGGCGCGTCCTCCCGGGGCGCGTCCTCCGCAGCCGCGTCCTCCGGGGCGGCCTCCCGCGGCTCCTCCGGTGCCGGCTCCGGGGCCCCCGGCGCGCCCCAGGACGTGCCGGGGGACGGGGGCGTCGCGGGGGCCGTCCCCGGGGCCGGGGCTATCCCGGAGGGGGCGGCGTCGACGGGGTCCTCGGGGGCGGGGGCGCGCAGGTCGAGGGTGCCGGCCGCGGTGAGGGCGGGGGTGCCGAGGAGCGCCTCGGAGCGGGCGTCCCAGGCTCCGGGGCTCGTCGGGGCGGCGGAGCCGCGCATGGGGGTGCCTCCTTCAGGCATCGGGGGCTCCCGTCCCCGCGGTCACGGTCTTGTGCACCCAACTGCCGGGCACGTGGGCCTCGGCCGGGTGGGCGAAGGGGACTCCGTCCCCGGGGCGGTGGCGCACCGGCGCGTGGGAGAGGAGTTCGAGGTAGATGCCGCGGAACGCGGTGAGGTTCTGCTCGACGGTGAAGAGTTCGAGCGCGCGGGCGCGGGCGGCGGCGCCGAGCCGGTGGCGGCGCTCGGGGTCGCGGAGCAGCGCGAGGCAGGCGTCGGCGAGCGCCCGGGGGTTGCGCGGGGGGACGACGAGTCCGGTGCCGCCGATGATCTCGACGACGGCGCCGACGTCGGTGGAGACGGTGGCCCGTGCGCAGAACATCGCTTCGACGAGGCTGGCGGGGAAGCCCTCGGCGAGGCTGGACAGGACGACGAGCGCGCCCGAGGCGTACGTGTCCTCCAGGGTGGGCGCCTCCGGCCCGCCGAGCTCCTCGAAGGTGACGGGGTTCTCGCCGACGGCGTGCGCCCCGGGGGCCTCGTCGGGGAAGAGCTGGGCGGCGAGCCCCTTGCAGTACGTGAGGTAGGAGCCGCCGCACGGTTCGCGTTCGGGCACGGCGACGATCCGCAGCCGGGCGTCGGACTGGCGGGCCCGGATCTCGGCGAAGGCGTGGAGGAGGCCGACGAGGTCCTTGGCGGGTTCGACGCGGCCGACCCAGACGAGGGTGGCGGGGTCGCCGCTCTCCTCGTCCTCGCCGACCTCGGCGAAGCGCTCGGCGGCCATGCCGGGGTGGACGGTGCGGATGCGGGCCCGGTCGGCGCCGCACTTCTCCTGCCAGCGGCGGGCGTGGGCGTTGCCGGGGGTGAGGAGGGCGGCCTGCCGGTAGATCTCGCCTGCGAGCCGGCCGTGGAGGGCGGCGAGCAGGGCGCACAGGGGGGCGGAGCGGTCGGCGCCGGCCGCGGAGAGGTAGTGGGCGCGCAGCGGCACGCCGTACTCGGTGACGAGCAGGGGGGTTCCGAAGAAGCGTTTGGCCAGCAGGCCGGGAAGGGCGGTGGTGCCTCCGGCGGCGGAGTGGCAGAGGTCGGCGGCGCCGAGCGCGTCCTCCTCGTACCAGTCGAGGGAGAGGGGACGCAGGGTCCGCTCCAGCTGCTCGGCGAAGGCGAGGTGGTCGGGGAGTCCGGCGGCGGCCGCGCCCCGGCGTGCGCCGGGCGCGCGGCAGGCGGCCTCCAGGGCGCGGACGGCGTCGTCGGAACGGAGCGCCCCGGGCAGTCCGCCGCGCTCGCGGGCGAGTTCGGCGAGGGCGTAGAGCCCTTCGGCGAAGGGGGCCCCGCCGTCCTCGGCGCAGAGGCCGGTGGCGAGCCGGTGGTAGGCCTCGGTGAAGCGGCGCCGCTCGTGGCGTCCGTAGGCCCGGCGGGCGGCGCGCGGCTCGCAGAGGCTCCGCGTTCCGGGGGCGGCCGGGGCTCCGGCGGGGCCGTCGAGGTCGGCGGTGCGGGCGACGCGGGCGTTCGGCGGCAGGGGCCGCGGGGTGCCGGCGGGGCCGAGGGCGTAGAGGTCGAACCGGTGCTGTCCGAGCCCGCGTACGAGCCGTTCGCACCAGTGTCCGGACTCACCGGTGGCGTACGGGTAGCCACCCTCCGTGAACAGTCCGATCCGCACGCGTGCACCCCCGATCTCCCTTGACGGCGGTCACCGTCGGCCCGGTGACTCGCAGCGGGAAGAACGTAAGCGGAGACAACGGTGACGCGACGGACGGTTGTCCGTCGCACCACCGGAAGGGGTGAATGCACGTAACTTTCCCACCCCGGTCGCGTTCTGTCGCGGTAAGCGGCGGAACGCTCACGGAGCGTCAGACGGCGGCCGGCCCCCGGCGCCGTTCCCGCGCTCCGCCGCGAGGACCGGGTCGAGGGGAACGGCGATGGCGTCGGAAGGCGGGACGGCACCGACGGCGGCCGCTGCCGCGCCGCGCGGGACGACGGACGAATGACGCGTCGGAAAAAGATCTCTCGGGGTGGACCGCGGAGAGGGAAAAGGGAATTCCGCAGGCGCGGAGAAAGGGCCTGGAAAAAAGGGGGACGACGCCTTCGGGAACGAAGAACCCGGGCGTGGCGGGAAAAACGAAAACGGAAGATCGCCCGGGCCGCGTCGGCCACGGAGAATGTCGGCGACCGCGTGTCCGGCCGCGCCGAAGAGCGCCGGCTCCGGGGCGGCGCCGTCGGGAACGACGCGGCGGTGCGACATGCCGGGGAGCGCGGACGGACGCCTGGGCGACGTCGACGCGCATGCACATCGTCCCGGGACCGCCGTCTCGGGACGCGGACGCTCCTCGACGGGGGCCGAGCGTCAACTCGCCGGATGCACCCAGGGGTTGGGGCGGCACTTGATTCCGTCGATGTCCAGGGACTTCGTCTGCTGCTGCATCACGGGAGCGAGGGCGCCCGGCGTGCGGCAGCTGACGTGCCCGTGCCCGAGACGGTGTCCGACCTCGTGGTTGATGAGCATCTGGCGATAGGCGCGCATCGCCTTCGGACCGAAGGTCACCGACCCCCTCGCCCAGCGGTACGCGTTGATCATCACGCGCTGGGTCGAGGCCGAGTCGCAGGAGACGTTGTCGACGGTGGTGTCGAGGCCGGACTTCGCGCACCAGGCACCGGTGGTCCCCGGGCTGGCCAGGGTGATCACGAACTCCGGATCGCCGCTGGAAATCCGCTCGAAGGCCATCTCGCCCCGACCGGCCCAGCTGCGCTCGTCGTTGAGGGTCTTCTGCACCGCGTCGGCGAAGAGGTCCGGATCGAGGCCGATCCCCTTCTCGACGTCGACCCGGTAGCGGACCAGCCGCCCCTTGCCGGGCGCCCTCGCCAGCCCCGGCACGGTCTCGAACTCCCCCGAGCCCTTCAGCTTCGGGTCGATCGGGAACTGTCGGGTCAGCAACTGCTCGTACGTCGGCGGGATGACGACGGGGACCGGCTTCGCCGGGACGGCCCGCTCGTCGGAGCGGGAGGCGGAGGTGTCGTCCGAGGGCCGTCCGGCCGGTTTCCCGGCGGCGCGGGTGGCGGCCGAGGACTCGTCCCGGCCCGTGACCTGCCCGGCGACGACGACGGCGAGGACGGTGGCGACGGCGGCGGCCGCGATCCCGGTGAAGGTGCGGCCGAGCCCGCCCCGGGAGGCCGGGGCCTCCGGCTCCGGGCTCTCGTCGGGGCTCTCCCGGCGCGGCGCGGGGACGAACGGCGCCTCGGCACCGGCCCGTTCGGGCGCGGTGGTCCGGGCGGCGCCGCGGGGGCCGTAGGACCCTGGGCGCGGGGCGGAGGTCTCCTCGTGCTGCGGATGACCGCCCCGTACGGACGCCCCGTGGACGGGGACACCGCGCGCCGGGGTGCCGGAGGCGGGGCCGCTGGAGGCCCCGCCGGCGCGCACGGGGGTCCCGTGGGCGGGCGTGGCGTGCCGTGGCGCCCCGTACCCGGACGCACCGCGCTCCGGAGCGCCTTGCGCCGGAGCCCCGGTCTGCGGAGCCCCGACCCGGGGAGTGCCGTGCGCGGGGGTCCCGTGACGCGGGGCCCCCTGGGTCGGAGCACCGTACCGGGGGGTCCCCTGCGCCGGAGTCCCGTACGTCGGCGCGCCCTGGGCCGGGGACCCGTACCCCTGCGGGCCGGTGGTGTCCCGGCCGCCGTCGGTCGCGGTCGCGGCCCTGCGGCGGCGGCCCGTCCCGGGCGACGACCCCGCCGGGGACGCCTCGGGTCCCGGTCCCGTCCCGGCCCCCGCCTGTCGGCCGGTGTCGGCCACCGAGGGCGCGGAGCCCTTGCGACTGTGTCGTCCCACGCCCCGGATCAGCTCCCGCCGTCATCGGCGATCAGGTCCCGGACGGCCTGGGCGACCGCCTCCGGGTACTCCATCATCGCCACGTGTCCCGCCTCGGGGAGGGTCAGCAGGCGCGAGCCGCGGAAGGCGGCGGCCGCCTTCCGGGCCATCCGGTACGAGACGAGCCGGTCGCGCCTGCCGTAGACGAGCAGCGTCGGGGCGAGGACCCGCTCGGCCTGCCGCCACAGCCCGTGCTGCCCGCCCAGGGTGTACGCGTCGACGATGCCGCGAGAGGAGCGTGCCATGACGTCCCAGAAGTACGGAAGCTCCAGGCGCCGCTCCATCTCCTCGACGGCGTGCCGGAGGCCCTCGTCGGTGACCAGGCCGGGGTCCCCGTAACAGAGCGCGAGGACGCCCTTGACCCGCTGCTCGGCCGTCCAGCCCTTGGTGAGCTTCGCGAAGAACGGGGCGACGCCGGGCACCGCGAGCAGCGCGGTGGGCCAGGCGGTGCGCTGGGCGCGCAGCTCGGGTAGGGCCGGGGAGATCAGGGTGAGGGTGCGGACCAGGTCGGGCCGGACGGCGGCGACGCGGGTGGCGACGGCGCCGCCCAGCGAGTTGCCGAGGAGGTGGACCGGTCCGCGCCCGCCGACGTCGAGGAGCCGGATGACCGCGCGCGCGTGCCCGGTGACCGAGTAGTTGCCGTCGTCGGGCGGCGCGGAGTCGCCGAAGCCGGGCAGGTCGACCGCCTCGCCGTCGACGTCGTCCGCGAGCAGCGGCATGAGGGCGGACCAGTTCTGCGAGGAGCCGCCGAGGCCGTGGACGTACAGCGCGGGCGGCAGACCGGGCCGGTTCCCCGGCCGGGCGCGCACGGTGAGAGTGAGTCCGGGCAGCGAGACGGAGCGGAGCTCCTCGCCGTCGGCGACCCGTACGGTGCGGTTCCGCGACGCGGGCGGTGCGGCGACGGTCCGGGTTTCCGGCAGCTCGGTCGAGGACATGGCCGCAATATTACGAGACGATCACGCGCCGACGCGTGTGGGTGGGGTCACAGGTGCGTGTGCGGCCGGGCGCGTTCACTCCTAGGCTCGGAGAGAGGGCCATCGGGAGCGCCGCGACCCGTACCCGGAAGGAAGCGCATGACTGTCGATCCGACCGAGCCGGACACCTTCACCGAGGAAGAGGACGTCGTGCTGGACCAGGAGATCCCGGAGGCCGACGCTGCCGAGCAGCACACCGAACTGCAGCAGCGCGAGGACGAGGAGCCCACTCATCTGGAGCGCGACTCGGCGAACGAGGCCGACGCGTCCGAACAGGCCCGCGTCGTCAACCTCGACGAGGACGACTACCGCTGAGCGCACGACTCCCGCCGATTTATTCGGTTTATTCTTGAATCGACTGTCGACCCGGGCGTCCGGTCCGTGAAATTCTGCGTTCGCACCGCGCACAGCCGGGTTACCCAAAAGTACGATGGCGGCGCGGCGCGACAGCGCACATGGATCGATTTTTGGGAGGCCGCGTGAGCGCCATCGAGCAGACAGAGGCAGCACGCCCTCGGGGCACGCGCCTGCCGCGACGTGCCCGACGGAACCAGCTGCTCGGCGCGGCCCAGGAGGTCTTCGTCGCCCAGGGGTACCACTCCGCCGCGATGGACGACATCGCCGAGCGGGCCGGCGTCAGCAAGCCGGTGCTGTACCAGCACTTCCCCGGGAAGCTGGAGCTCTACCTCGCCCTCCTCGACCAGCACTGCGAGGCCCTCCTGCTGGCCGTGCGCACGGCGCTGGCCTCCACCACGGACAACAAGCTCCGGGTCGCGGCGACGATGGACGCGTACTTCGCGTACGTGGAGGACGAGGGCGGCGCGTTCCGGCTCGTCTTCGAGTCCGACCTGACGAACGAGCCGGCCGTACGCGAGCGCGTGGACCGGGTCAGCCTGCAGTGCGCGGAGGCCATCTCCGACGTGATCGCCGAGGACACCGGCCTGTCGAAGGACGAGTCGATGCTGCTCGCCGTCGGTCTCGGCGGGGTCTCCCAGGTCGTGGCCCGCTACTGGCTGTCCAGCGAGTCGGCCATCCCCCGCGACAAGGCGGTCGGGCTGCTCACCTCGCTCGCCTGGCGCGGCATCGCGGGCTTCCCGCTGCACCCGGCGGACGGCCAGCTGAGCGCCGAGGGCCACTGAGCCCTCCCGCGCGCCGCGTTCCGGGTTTCATTCCCGGGGGCTGTTCGCTCCTGGCGTGCGGCGGCTGACCCGTGCGGGTCCCCTCACCGGGCTAATGTGTGCAGCGTACGGCGCGGGTATTCGCGCAACGCTGACCGTTCGGAGGGACATAGCCGTGGAGGTCAAGATCGGCGTGCAGCACGCGCCCCGGGAGATCGTTCTGGAGAGCGGGCAGTCCGCCGAGGAGGTCGAGCGCGCGGTGGCCGACGCGCTGGCCGGCAAGGCGCAGCTGCTCAGCCTCTCGGACGAGAAGGGCCGCAAGGTCCTCGTTCCCGCCGAGAAGATCGCGTACGTGGAGCTCGGCGAGCCCACCGTGCGTCGTGTGGGCTTCGGCGCGCTCTGAGCCCCGGATCCGACGGGAAGGGCCCGGTGGACCTCTTCGGTCCACCGGGCCCTTCGTGTGTCCGTACTCCCGTACTCCCACGTCAGGGGGTACGGAAGGATTGCGTTTCGGACGCCTGGGGTAGGACGCCTGTGACCGCACCACCCGCCCCGCACCCCCCGCGAGGTGATCCTCCGTGCTCCTGGAAGCCCTCGGCTCCGCCCTGCTCGGTCTCGCCCTGGCCTGGGTCGCCGCACAGCGGCTGCCCGATCGTCTCCCCGTCCGCGCGATCGTCCTCGTCACCGGGACGCTCGGCGGCGCCTTCGGCGCACTCGTGACCCACGGGGCGCTCGGTCCCGGTCACTTCCTCGCCACCCTGATCGGCGCCGTGGCCGTGGCGGCGGTGCTGCTGTCGCTGCTGATCCGCCCGGCCTCACGCAGAATGCGCCGATCAGCCACCGTCTGAGCCGATCGGTCACCGTCCGAGCCGATCGGTCACCGTCCGGGGCGATCGGCTCGGACGCCGTCCGGGGCGATCCGGCCGCCGCCCGCGCCGATCGGCGCCGTCCGGCCGGCGCGGACGCCTCAGGCCGCCAGACCCAGCGCGGCCATGCGCTTGGTGTGCGCCTCGGTGATCCGGGAGAACATCCGGCCGACCTCCGCGAGGTCGAAGCCGTCCGCCACACCGCCGACCAGCATCGTCGAGAGCGCGTCGCGCTCGGCGACCACGCGCTGGGCCTGGGAGAGCGCCTCGCCCATCAGCCGGCGCGCCCAGAGCGCCAGCCGACCGCCGACGCGCGGGTCGGCGTCGATCGCCGCGCGGACCTTCTCCACCGCGAAGTTGCCGTGGCCGGTGTCGTCGAGCACCGCGAGGACGAGGGCGCGCGTGTCGGAGTCGAGGCGGGCCGCGACCTCCCGGTAGAAGTCGCTGGCGATCGAGTCGCCCACGTACGCCTTGACCAGGCCCTCCAGCCAGTCCGAGGGCGCGGTCAGGCGGTGGAACTCGTCGAGCGCCTTCGCGAAGGGCTCCATGGCCGAGGTCGGCTCGGCGTCGACGGCGGCGAGGCGGTCCCGCAGTCGCTCGAAGTGCTGGAACTCGGCCGAGGCCATCTTCGCCAGCTCCGCCTTGTCCGCGAGGGTCGGCGCCAGCTTGGCGTCCTCGGCGAGCCGCTCGAAGGCCGCGAGCTCCCCGTAGGCGAGGGCGCCGAGGAGGTCGATCACGGCGGCGCGGTACTGCGGCTCGGCGGAAGCCTCCGCCCAGTCCTTGGCGGCGATCCCGGTGGGCGTGGCGTTGTCAGGCGTCTCCATGAAGCGCACAATAGCCCGCCCGCGGGGCCCGGGAAGGCGCTGGTCAGTCAGTGTGACCGTGCCCTCATCGCGATTTCTCCCGACACACATGCGCGATTCCGGGGTACAGTGGTAAGGCGCCTGCTGAGTATGCGGACATGCTTTCGCACGTTCGGACGTAATCGGTGGGCCGACTCATGAATGAGGATGCCCGGTCGGTGGCCCGATCGGCTCCGGCCCGACAGCCCTTCCGGCGGACCCGCGGAAGGGTCACCCTCAGCGGTACGACGCTCGAGCGACGGCAGTGGTCCCGTGCCACCCGGCGGTGATCTCCCTCGATCCCCCCGGAAGATCCCGGCACGGTACGACCCCCTTCGTTCGCCTCGCACCGCGTCTCACAGAAGAGGCAGCACCCTGACTACGACTTTCCGTGAACTCGGAATCCTCCCCGAAACGGCCGAGGCCCTGGAGGCCGTCGGCATCGTCACCCCCTTCCCCATCCAGGAGATGACCCTCCCGGTCGCCCTCACCGGCACCGACGTCATCGGCCAGGCGAAGACCGGCACGGGCAAGACCCTCGGTTTCGGCCTCCCCATCCTGGAGCGCGTCACCGTCCCCACGGACGTCGAGGCCGGCCGGGCCGAGCCCGAGCAGCTGACCGACGCCCCGCAGGCGCTCGTCGTCGTCCCCACCCGCGAGCTGTGCCAGCAGGTCACCAACGACCTGCTCACCGCCGGCAAGGTGCGCAACGTCCGCGTGCTCGCCATCTACGGCGGCCGGGCGTACGAGCCGCAGGTCGAGGCGCTGCAGAAGGGCGTCGACGTCGTCGTCGGCACCCCCGGCCGTCTGCTCGACCTCGCCGGCCAGCGCAAGCTCGACCTCTCGCACGTGAAGGTCCTCGTCCTCGACGAGGCCGACGAGATGCTCGACCTGGGCTTCCTGCCCGACGTCGAGAAGATCATGAACATGCTTCCGGCGAAGCGCCAGACGATGCTGTTCTCGGCGACCATGCCGGGCGCCGTCATCGGTCTGGCCCGTCGCTACATGTCGCAGCCGACGCACATCCGCGCCACCTCGCCCGACGGCGAGGGCGTGACCGTCGCCAACATCAAGCAGCACGTCTACCGCGCGCACAACATGGACAAGCCGGAGATGGTCTCCCGCATCCTGCAGGCCAACGGCCGCGGGCTCGCGATGATCTTCTGCCGCACCAAGCGCACCGCGGCCGACATCGCCGAGCAGCTGGAGCGCCGCGGCTTCGCCTCCGGCGCCGTCCACGGCGACCTCGGCCAGGGCGCCCGCGAGCAGGCGCTGCGCGCCTTCCGCAACGGCAAGGTCGACGTGCTCGTCTGCACCGACGTCGCCGCGCGCGGCATCGACGTCGAGGGCGTCACCCACGTCATCAACTACCAGTCCCCCGAGGACGAGAAGACCTTCCTCCACCGCGTGGGCCGCACCGGCCGCGCGGGGGCCAAGGGCACGGCCGTGACGCTGGTCGACTGGGACGACATCCCGCGCTGGCAGCTGATCAACAAGGCGCTCGGACTGGACTTCCACGACCCGGTCGAGACGTACTCCAGCTCCCCGCACCTCTTCGAGGAGCTGGACATCCCGGCGGGCACCAAGGGCATCCTGCCCCGCGCCGAGCGGACCCGTGCGGGTCTGGGCGCGGAGGAGCTGGAGGACCTGGGCGAGCCCGGCGGTCGCCGCGGCCGCGGTCCGAAGCCCGCCGAGCGGACCGAGGAGGCTCCGGCCCGTACGCGCACCCCGCGCCAGCGTCGCCGCACCCGCAACGGCAGTGACCTCGGTGACGCCCCGGCGCCGACGACGGTTCCGGCCGTCGAGTCCCCGGCGGACGAGGCCCCCGCCGAGGCCGGGCCGCGCACCCCGCGCCGCCGCCGTCGCACCCGTGTCGGCACGGGCTCCGTGCCGGTCGCGGGCCAGACGGTCACGACGGCTCCGGTCGCCGAGACGAAGGCCGCCGAGACCCCGGCCGCCCCCGAGGCCCCAGCCGCCCCCGAGGCGAAGGTCGCCGAGGCGAAGGCCGCCGAGACCCCGGCCGCCCCCGAGACGAAGGCCGTCGAGACGAAGGCCGTCGAGACGAAGGCCGTCGAGGCGCCGGCCGCCGAGGCGCCGAAGGCCCCCCGTCGCCGCGCCCGTGCCGCCCGTCCGGAGGCCGCTCCGGTCGACCGGGCCCCCGTGGCCGCGGAGCCGGCGCCGCGCCGCCGCCGCGCCCGGATGGCGCGTCCGGTCGAGGAGACCGTGTCGTTCCAGACGCCCGAGACCGCCGCGGTCGCCCTGATGGCCCAGCGGTCCACCGAGGCCCCGGCCGTCGAGGTCGCTCCGGTCGCCGTCGCGGAGCCGAAGACCCAGGAGCCGAAGGCCGAGGAGCCGAAGAAGGCCCCCCGCCGCCGCACGGCCAGGAAGGCCGTCGCGGAGCCGGTGGCCGAGCCCGTCGTCGAGGCCGCGGCCGAGGCCCCGGTCGTCGAGGCGTCGGTCGTCGAGACCCTGGTCGTCGAGGTTCCCGGGCCGCGTCGCCGCCGTACCGCCCGTCGGCCGGCCGGTTCGCCGGTGACCGCCGAGGCGCCGGTGGCCGAGGTCCCGGCCGCCGAGCCCGTCGCCGCTCCGGTCGCGGAGGAGTCCGCGCCGCGTCGGCGTCGTGCGGCCCGTCGGCCCGCCGGGTCCCCGACCTCCGGGGCGCCCGCGGAGGTCATCGTCGTCGCTTCGGTGACCGCTCCGGTCGCCGTCGCCGAGCCCGTCGTGGCGGAGGCCCCGAAGGAGGAGGCCCCGAAGAAGGCCGCCCCCCGCCGCCGCACCACGAAGAAGGCCGCGGCCGAGCCGGTCGTCGCCGAGGCCGTCGAGGCGGCACCGGCCGAGGAGGCCCCCAAGGCTCCCCGTCGCCGCACGGCCAAGAAGGCGGTCGTGGCCGAGGCTCCCGAGGCCTCCGCGCCGAAGACCGAGCCGAAGGCCCCGGCCCGCCGTCGCACGACCAAGAAGGCGGCGGTCGCCGAGGAGACGGTGTCCGAGGAGGCCCCGAAGAAGGCCGCCCCGCGCCGCCGCACCACGAAGAAGGCGGCGGCCCAGCCCGAGGGCTGATCCGCACCGCCGGTCCCGAGCGGCCCGTCCCCCACCGGGGGGACGGGCCGCTCGGCCGTCCGGCACCCTCCGTCGTGCGGGCACACGCCCGGAGGGGAGCGGACAGGGCCCCGATCCGGCACGGCACGGGCGCGGCGGACGGAGGCCCGGCCCCGCCCCGGCACGGGCGCAGCCCGCTCGGCCGTCCCCCGTCCTCCCCGTTACAGTCCAGACATGAGCAAGCCCCGTTCCCTCGTCCTGCCGCCCCGCACCCGTGCCCGTCGGCTGGAGACCGCCCGGGGGTGGTTCGCCGCGCTCGATGCGGAGCCGGTGGGCGAGCGGCGGGGCACGGTGCTGCTGCTGCCCGGGTACACCGGCAGCAAGGAGGACTTCCTCGCGCTGCTGGGCCCGCTGAGCGAGGCCGGGTACCGGGCGGTGGCCGTGGACGGGCGCGGCCAGAACGAGACGCCGGGGCCCCGGGGCCGGGCCGCCTACCGTCGCAAGGCGCTCGCGCTCGACGCGGTGGCGCAGGCGGCGGCGCTCGGGGACGGTCCCGTGCACCTGGTCGGCCACTCCTTCGGGGGGCTGGTGGCCCGCGCGGCGGTCGCCCTCGCGCCGGGCGCCTTCCGTTCGCTCACCCTGCTCTCCTCGGGCCCCGGCCGGGTGGCCCGACCGCAGCGGATCCGGGTGCGGGTGCTGCGCGCCGCGCTCGCGGTGCTGTCGAAGGAGCGGGTGTGGCAGGCCATGTGCTGGCTGGACAGCCGGGGCGACGAGCCGGCCACGGGGGACACGCCGGAGCTCGCGGGCTTCCTGCGGCGGCGCTGGATGCGTACCCGCATCGCCCAGCTCTCGGGCGCCGGGCGGCTGCTGCTGGACCGCCGGGACGGTGCGGAGGAGCTGGCCGCGCTGCGCGTGCCGCTGCACTTCGCGTACGGGGCGGACGAGATGGTCTGGGCCCCGGCGGACCTCTCGGCGGCGGCCGCCCGCACCGGGGCGCACCACACGGTGGTGGCGGGCGCCGGTCACTCCCCCAACGTGTCGCACCCCCAGGAGCTGACGGACCGCCTCGCCGGCTTCTGGGAGCGGACGAGCAGTCCGGCCGGGGTCAGTACTGCGCCTTGAGGTGCTGCCAGAAGCCGTCGCGCAGTGAGCGCCGGAGCGCGGCGTGGCCGCGCAGGGAGCGGCTGAGCAGGCGCTCCGCCTCGACGAGGAGGTCCTGGTCGACCGGTCCGGGCAGATAGGGCGCGGCCGGCAGGAGTTCGGCGAGGCGGTCCCGGCCGCGTTCGGCGAGCCAGGCCGCGGCGATCTGGGCGCCGACGAAGCGCACCTCCTCGCGGGAGGGCGGCGGCTCGTCCTCGTTCTCGTACGTGGTGACGGGGCGGCGCGTGACGTACGGGCGGCAGAAGTCCAGCTCGAAGGTGCGCTGGCTGTCGACCTCCCAGAGCAGCGCCTCGGCCTGGTTGCGGCCCTCGGCGGCCTCGATGCCCCAGAGGTGGACGCGGGCGCCGTAGCCCTGGGCGGCCTCGACGGCCGAGACGAGGTCCTCGTCGCCGCCGACGAGGGCGGCGTCGCTGATGGCGCGGTGGCGGGCGAGGGACTCCAGGTCGGTGCGGATGAGGGAGTCGACGCCCTTCTGCTGGTTGCTGGCGTTGAGGTTGCCGAGGCGGACCTTGACGTCGGGAAGTCCGGCGATGGCCTGCTGCTCGGGGGTGTGGATGCGGCGGCGGGCGCCGTCGTACCAGTAGACGCGCAGGAGCCGGCTGTCCGCGAAGATCGTGCGGGCCTTGTCGATGAGGGCCTCGATGAGGCCCTCGGCGTCGAGGTCGAAGGAGCGCCGGTCCTCGGTGCCCGCCACGAGCAACCCGGCCGCAGCATGGACGTAACCCGCGTCGACGAAGATGGCGTGGGTGGAAGGGGTCTTGGCCACCTCGGCCAGCATCCGCTGCAGGAGCTCGTTGGTGCGCTCCAGGCGGGCGTCCAGCGCGCGCAGGCGGGTGTCGGTGTCGGTCGTGGCCCCGGTCGGCCGGGGGGTGTCTGCGTCGTTCATACGGGGCTCATTGTCCGCTGCTCCGGGACCGGCCGCCACACCCTCCTACCCATGGGTAGTTAGCCATCCGAAAATTTTCCTTAGCGTAAGGAATGTTTGCAGGGTGCACGTCGTTGGACCCGTGTGTAACGCAGTTCTCCACCAGGAGGATCAACTCAGACGAAGGGAGAAGCCCGTGCGCTTCGAAATCCTGCGACTCGACGACATCGACGGCACGCCCGTCGACCGGACCGTCGTGGACGCCGCCTCCGTCAATCGGATCGTGCAGCAGGCCGCCTCGGTGGGCCAGCGCATCTGGATCCGCCCCGCCGAGACCTCGGCCTCGTAACAGGTCGGGTCCATCCCACGCACCGCGCCCCCGCACGGACTTCGCAAGAGCGGAATCCGTACGGGGGCGCAGTGGCGTCCGGGGCTCCCGGGCGCCGGCTCAGGCGTTCTGGATCACCTGGGTGACGCCGTTGATGATCTGCTGCACCGCGATGGCGGAGAGCATCATGCCGGCGAGGCGGGTCACCAGGACGACGCCGCCGTCCTTGATGACGCGGATGATCAGCAGCGAGTACCGCATGGTCAGCCAGAGCACGACGTGCATGGCGGCGATGGCGGTCCACACGGAGACCTGTGAGGCCACGCCGTCGGCGTTCTGCACGGCGAGGATGACCGAGACGATCGCGCCCGGCCCGGCGAGCAGCGGCATGCCGAGCGGGACGAGGGCGACGTTGACGTCCTTGGTCTGCTTGGGCTCGTCGGTCTTGCCGGTGAGCAGGTCGAGCGCGATGAGCAGCAGCAGGAGACCGCCCGCGATCATCAGCGCGGGGACGGAGACGTGCAGGTAGTCCAGGATCTGCTGGCCCAGCAGGCCGAAGACGGTGATGACGCCGAAGGCGACGGCGACGGCCTGCCAGGCCATCCGGCGCTGCACCTTGGCCGCACGGCCGGAGGTGAGGGCGAGGAAGATCGGGGTGATCCCGGGGGGATCCATGATGACGAAGAGGGTGAGGAACAGCGAGCCGAAGACGGCGACGTCGAACACGGTGGGGTGCCTTGCGGGAGAGGTGGAACGGTGGGGTGTGCCCGTACGGGGCGGAACGGGGGATTCCGGTGTCAGGGCAGGGGGGATGCCACCCCGCGCACGGCACGGAGCCGTCCGGGGGCGGACCAGGAAGGAAGGTGGCCCGGGGCGGAGCGTCGGGGCGCGCGCCGGCGAACCGGACGGGGCGCGGGACGGACCGGCCGGGAGCGGACCCCCGGCCGGCCGCGCGAGCGGACGCCGGGCGGAACGGCTCCCGGACGGGGCCGGGGACGCGTGGCCCCGGCCCGCCGGAGCGGCCTCAGGCGGTGGGTCCCCCGGCGCCCGGGACCGGGAAGGCGCCCGCGGCGCGGCGGGTGATCTCGCCGTAGATCTCGGGATCGGTGGTGTACTCGCCGAGGCGGCAGGTCTTGCGGCTGCCGTGGTAGTCGCTGGAGCCCGTGGTCAGCAGGCCGAGCTCCTTCGCGAGTCCGCGCAGCCGGGCCCGCGTCGCCTCGTCGTGGTCCATGTGGTCGACCTCGATGCCGTCGAGCCCGGCCTCGGCGAGCCGGGCCACCGAGGCCTCCGGCAGCACCTGGCCGCGCTTGACGGCGAGCGGGTGCGCGAAGACGGTGACGCCACCGGCCGCCTTGACGAGGCGGATCGCGTCGATCGGGTCCAGCTCGTGCTTCCCGACGTACGCCCGGCCGCCGTCGGCGAGCCACTCGGGCGTGAACGCGCCGGACACGTCCGGCACGACCCCGAGCTCGACGAGCGCCTCCGCGACGTGCGGGCGGCCCACGGAGCCGTCGCCGGCGATCCGGGCGACCTGCTCCCAGGTGACGGGGACGCCGAGCTCCTGGAGCTTGGCGACCATGCCGCGGGCACGCGGCACCCGGTCGTCGCGGACGAGTTCGCGCTCGGCGAGGAGCGCCGGTTCCTCGGGGTCGAAGAGGTACGCGAGCATGTGCAGTCCGATGCCGTCCATCCGGCAGGACAGCTCGGCACCGGTGACGAGGGTCAGCCCCTCGGGCAGGGCCGCGATCGCCTCGGCGTGGCCCCGGGTGGTGTCGTGGTCCGTGAGCGCGACGACGTCGAGACCGGCCGCGGCGGCGTTCCGGACGAGCTCCGCCGGGGAGTCCGTACCGTCGGAGGCCGTGGAGTGGGTGTGCAGATCGATGCGCACGACGCGGTACTCCAGGGACTCGGCACGGACGAGGGACGCTCCAGCATAACGGGCGAATCGAACACGTCCGTACGGAACGTCACCTGCCGGACCGTCGGATCCGGGCCGCGGAGGGCACCCCTCAGCCGAGCAGCCTCGGGGTGAGCGCGCCGCAGGGCAGCAGGTCGACCTCGGCCCCCGCGTCGCGCAGGTCGGTGAGGACCAGCTCGTCGTACATCAGGAGGCCGGACTGCTCGGGCCAGACGATCGCCCACAGCCACAGGCCGCGCGCCTCGCCCGCGAAGACCGCGCGGTCCTGCGGGGCGCCGGTGACGTGCCAGAGGGGGGTGGGGCGTCCGGCGGCGAGCACCTTCGCCTGGGGCGGCTTGTCGATGGCCATGCCGGAGCCGGGGTCGAGGCCGTCGATGCCGGCGTACCGCGCGCCGAGCCCGACGCCGAGCTCCTCGGCGATCAGGAGCAGCTCGCCGATCCCGCCGAGCGGGCCGGGCCCGGAGCAGGCGACGGCCGTCGCGCGTCCGCCGCTGCGGTCGTCCCCGGCGTACGCGACTCCGGTGAAGAGCCAGCCGACGGGCAGGGGCCACGGCATCCACACCGGGACGTGGGACCTGTGCACCACGACCCCGAGGCTCTCGACGCTGGGCGGGATCACGGGCTGGAGCGGATGCACCGAGCCGTGCACGTCGCACTGCCAGGAGTCGGCGAAGAGACCGGGCGCCCTGACCCGGCCACCGCACTTCGGACAACTGGGTTCGCCCCTCATAGGGCTCAACGGTCCTAGCTCTTCCGCCCCGCGTCAAGAACGGCTGCGAACGATCACCCGTCCGGCCCGAGCCCTTCCCCCGCGGGACCTCCGCCGAGATAGATGTAGCTTGCATTCATTAGCTCGTCTAACTTATTCTGTGTATATCGCAAGCATTTCGACGCGGAGGAGCGACGGCATGGAGAGAGCGGTCAACGAACGCGGCGGCGGCATCCTGCGCCAGCCCCCGGCCGTCTGGGCCACCGCGGGCGCCTCGGTGGTGGCCTTCATGGGCATCGGCCTCGTCGACCCGATCCTGCCCTCGATCGCCCAGGGCCTGCGCGCGACCCCCAGCCAGGTGTCGCTGCTCTTCACCTCGTACTTCCTCATCACGGCCGTCGCGATGCTGGTGACCGGCTTCGTCTCCAGCCGCATCGGCGGCCGGAAGACGCTGCTCGCCGGCCTCGCCCTCGTCGTCGTCTTCGCCGCCCTCGCCGGCACCTCCGACACGGTCGGCCAGCTGGTCGGATTCCGGGCCGGCTGGGGCCTGGGCAACGCGCTCTTCGTCTCGACCTCGCTCGCCGTCATCGTCGGCGCGGCGGCCGGAGGGAGCGCGACCGCGATCCTGCTGTACGAGTCCGCGCTCGGCCTCGGCATGGCCTGCGGGCCGCTGCTCGGCGCCGTCCTCGGCGACGCGAGCTGGCGCTACCCCTTCTTCGGCACGGCCGCGCTGATGGCGATCGGCTTCCTCTGCATCACGGTCTTCCTGAAGGAGCAGCCGAAGCCGGCCCGGAAGACCTCGCTGCTCGACCCGATCCGGGCGCTCGGCCACGGCGGCCTGGCCTCGGCCGCGGCGGCCGCGTTCTTCTACAACTACGCCTTCTTCACGGTGCTCGCCTTCACCCCGTTCGTGCTGGACATGACGCCGTACAAGTCCGGCGCGGTGTTCTTCGCCTGGGGCGTGCTGCTCGCCGTCTTCTCGGTGCTCGTCGCACCCCGCCTCCAGCGGCGCCTCGGCCCGCTCACGGTGCTCGGCGGCTCCCTGGTGCTGCTCGCGGCGGACGTGGTGGTGCTCGGCTACGGGAGCCACACCACCGCGATCGTCTGCACGGTCCTGTCGGGCGCGTTCATCGGCGTCAACAACACCGTCTTCACCGAGCTGGCGCTCGGGGTCTCGGAGGCCCCGCGCCCGGTGGCGAGCGCCGGCTACAACTTCGTCCGCTGGTTCGCCGCGGCGGCCGCCCCGTACCTCGCCCCGAAGATCGAGGAGTGGAGCGACGTCCGCACGCCCTTCCTGGTGGCCGGTGCGGCCGCCGTCCTCGGCGCCGTGATCGTCCGGGTCCGCCGCGCCTCCCTCACCGGCAAGGCGGAGGAACTCGCCACGGGGCACGCCGCGGAGGACGGCGTCGGCGTCTTCGCGAACTAGCGGTCGCGTTCAGTCCAGGTCCACGGACCTGCGCAGCGGATCGCGCAGGTCCGTCCCGCGTGCGAGCCAGCGCTCCTCCAGGGCCTGCGCCCCGTGCACCCGCTTCCACGCCGCCTCGTTCGGCGTCATCGGCAGCAACGGCAGGAAACGGACGGGGTCCAAGGGCGCGTCGAGCTCCAGGTCCTCCACCAGTCCCCCCGACTCGGCGACGAGCACCGAGCTGAAGGGGGCGCCGGGCCAGAGCGGATCGCCGACGTCGAGCGAGGCGCCCGGGGCCACGACCACGCCCTCGACCTGCGGGGTGGCGGCGAGGACCGCGAGCGGGCGCAGCACCTTGTCGGTGTCGGCGAGCCCGCCCCGCACCGTCAGGACCAGCTCCGCGCGCGGGCCCTTCACCGGGTCGGCGAGCGCGGAGGTCGGATCGGCCATCGGCTGCGCGGACATCCCGAGGGTCGCGTACCGCACGAGGTCGCCGTCGACGAAGCGCAGCACCTCGATCCGGTCCGTGCCGAGGAAGGTCACCGCGGCCCGCGCGTCCGGTTCGCCGAGGGCGGTCCGCAGCCGGGCCTCGACCAGTGCAAGAACTTCTCCCATGTGGGGAGCATAGATCGCGTATGGAACGGGCAAAGTAAGGGATTGACCCTCTGTCGGCTGATAGTGTTGGCCACTGGTCGGGATTCCCGACTGCTCGTCACACGTCATCCCCGACAGGGGACCGGCCGGAGGAGGTGGGACTGCGATGGACCGAAGTCGATCGGGCAGTACCAGCCGCTCTTCCGCCGCTCAGCACCCCAGCCCGGTGCGCTTCTCCCGGTGACGTCCGGGTCCGGCACGGACCCGCCCCTCCGGCATCTCGCACGACGGAAGAGCATCTTTCGCCTTCCCCTGTCTGTAGCGACCGCCGTCACCGCGCCTCCTCGGTGCCGCCCGCTTTGTGGACGACGTACCTCTCCGTCCCCATTCCGGGCTGTGCCACGCTCCGCACCGACGGCCGATCCGTGAAGGAGCACGCCCATGTCGATGATCCGTGACCTCACCGCCGCCGTCCGCCCGAGCCTGCGGCACAGTCTACGCAAGACCCCCACCACGTACACCGCGTACGACCCCACCCGGGACCACTCGGCCTCCAGCGCCGTGGTCGACTGCGCCGTCTACCGCGACGGGCGCCGGGTCGACGACCGCGAGTGCCTCACGCCGCGCGGCGCGATGCGCCAGGTGCGGGAGAGCGGCGGCTTCGCGTGGATCGGGCTCCACGAGCCGACCGAGGCCGAATTCGCCGGCATCGCGGCCGAGTTCGGGCTGCACCCGCTCGCCGTCGAGGACGCCGTCCACGCCCACCAGCGGCCCAAGCTGGAGCGGTACGACGACACCCTCTTCACCGTCTTCAAGACCATCCACTACGTCGAGCACGCCGCGCTCACCGCGACCAGCGAGGTCGTCGAGACCGGCGAGGTCATGTGCTTCACCGGCCCCGACTTCGTCATCACCGTCCGGCACGGCGGCCAGGGCTCGCTGCGCAACCTCCGCCACCGCCTCCAGGGCGAGCCGGAGCTCCTCACCAAGGGGCCCTCGGCCGTCCTGCACGCCATCGCCGACCACGTCGTCGACGGCTACATCGCGGTCGCCGACTCCGTCGAGCTGGACATCGACCAGCTGGAGATCGATGTCTTCTCGCCGCCGGCCAAGGGCTCCACGCGCGGCGCCGACACCGGCCGGATCTACCAGCTCAAGCGCGAGGTGCTGGAGTTCAAGCGGGCCGTGTCGCCGCTCCTCCGCCCGATGCAGCTCCTCTCCGAGCGGCCGATGCGGCTGGTCGACCCCGACATCCAGAAGTACTTCCGGGACGTCGCCGACCACCTCGCCCGCGTCCAGGAGCAGGTCGTCGGCTTCGACGAGCTGCTCAACTCGATCCTCCAGGCCAACCTGGCGCAGGCGACCGTCGCGCAGAACGAGGACATGCGCAAGATCACCTCGTGGGCGGCGATCGTCGCCGTCCCCACGGCGGTCTGCGGCGTGTACGGCATGAACTTCGCGTACATGCCGGAGCTGCAGTGGAAGTACGGCTACCCGATGGTGCTCGTCGGCATCGCCGCCATCTGCTTCACCATCCACCGCACCCTCAAGCGGAACGGCTGGCTGTAGATAGGCTTCGGGCCATGACAGAAGAGCTGCTCGGGTCCGCCCTCGTCGAGGAGGCCACCAAGAAGTCCGGCCTCGTCTGGGTACGGGGCTCCGGCCCCGCCCGCGCGCTCTGGCACGTCTGGCACGACGGCGCCGCGCACGTCGTCGGCGACGGCCCCGGCGAGCAGCCGCTGCCGGGCCTGGTGGACGGCGGTACGGCCGAGGTGACCGTCCGCAGCAAGGACAAGGGCGGCCGGCTCGTCGCCTGGACCGCCGCCGTCCGCGAGATCGCCCCCGGCACGGAGGAGTGGGACGCGGCGGTCGCCGAGCTGAAGGGGAAGCGGCTCAACGCCCCCGACGGCGAGGCCATGCCCGAGCGCTGGGCGCGCGAGTGCCGCGTGGTGCGCCTCGACCCCCGCTCCTCGACCACGGAGCTGCCGGACGGCTCCCTGGCCGCCGTGCCGCTGCCGACCACGGCGAACACCCGCCGCCCGGTCCCGGCCGCGCTGCCGAAGCTGCTGTTCCGGAAGAAGCGGCGTCAGCGCCTTCGACGGGACACCCCCTAGGTCCGGGGCAGCTGCTTGCCGTAGTCGAGGGTCTCCTCCTTCGACGGCTCGGTGAGCGGGAAGTCCTTGTTCCACTCGGAGAGCACCACGATGCCCCCTCCCCCGCCCCGCGCGAACTGCACGGGGTACGGCTCGCCGTCCAGGGACACGTCGAGCGTGCCGCCCTCCCCGTCGGCCCCGCCCCTGACCTTGACCGTGCGGACCCCGCCGATCTGGTCCCGGTCGCCCTTGACCTTCTCCCCGTGCAGGCCGATCAGCCCGTCGAGGAGCGGCCCCATGTCGGTGAAGCCGCGCAGCTGCTTGTACGAGGGGTCGCCCTGCGGGACCTTCACGTACTTGTCGTCGAGCGTGTCGGCGGCCTCGGAGTCCGCATCGGACGGCGTGTCGTCCTCCTTGCCGTCGTGGGCCCAGAACCCGGCGTCGGCCTTCAGATAGAGCGCGTCGCCGACCCGCAGCAGCTCGAAGGTGCTGTTCTTCGTCGTCACCGAGCCGGTGGCGCCGTCCTGCTTGAGGCGCATGTTCAGCTTGAAGGTGCCGCCCTTGCTGACCAGGGTGCCGGACAGCCGTACCGCCCTCGCCGCGTCCGCCGCGGTCTGCGCCTTGCTCTCGATCTCGGGTGCGGAGAGTCTCCCCACCCCGTTCGTCCCCTCGTCCGGGTCGGCGGCGCAGGCCGTGAGCCCCACCGTCAGTCCGGCGCAGAGCGCCAGGGGCGTGACGGCCCTGCGGATACGCGATGACGGGGTGCGAACGGTCATCTGCGCTGCCTCTCGTGTCGTGCGTGTGGGGGGACGGGCGCGGCCCGTGCGGGGTGCCGGGGACGGCCGTGTTCCGGCCGGGCGGAAGGGCCGGGTCCGGTGGCGGGGCCGATGGGGGGAACGGCAGACCGCAGCGTACCCGGGACGGATGACGGGCCCCGCAGGCAGCCGTACGGAGGCACTGCCGGGGCGGGGCGGAACGTCACGGGCTAGCCTGAACCAGGCAAAGCTCTGCGATCCCCGGCAAAGCTCTGCGACGGCTCGGATCGTGCGGCATCGAGGAGGCGCGTGGCATGGCGGCAGGCGCCCCCCGGGTCTTCGTCTCCCACCTCGCCGGGGTCCCCGTCTTCGACCCGGTGGGCGACCAGGTCGGCCGGGTCAGCGACCTCGTCGCCATGCTCCGCGTCGGCCGCAGGCCGCCCCGGCTGCTCGGCATGGTCGTGGAGGTGCTGAGCCGCCGCCGGGTCTTCGTCCCCATGACCCGGGTCACCGGTGTCGCCTCCGGCCAGGTCATCACGACCGGCGTCGTCAACATGCGGCGCTTCGAGCGGCGCCCCACCGAGCGGCTCGTCCTCGGCGAGCTCCTCGACCGGCGCGTGACGCTGGTGGAGACGGGCGAGGAGGTCACCGTCCTCGACGTCGCCATCCAGCAGCTGCCCGCCCGCCGCGACTGGGAGATCGACAAGGTCTTCGTCCGGCGCGGCAAGGGCGGGGCGCTGCGGCGCAAGGGGGAGACGCTGACCGTGGAGTGGTCGGCCGTCACCGGTTTCTCCCTGGAGGAGCACGGGCAGGGCGCCGAGAGCCTGCTCGCCACCTTCGAGAAGCTGCGCCCCGCCGACCTCGCCAACGCCCTGCACCACCTCTCCCCCAAGCGGCGCGCCGAGGTCGCCGCCGCCCTCGACGACGACCGGCTCGCCGACGTGCTGGAGGAGCTGCCGGAGGACGACCAGATCGAGATCCTGGGCAAGCTGAAGGAGGAGCGCGCCGCCGACGTCCTGGAGGCGATGGACCCGGACGACGCCGCCGACCTGCTGTCCGAGCTGCCCGAGGAGGACCAGGAGCGGCTGCTCACCCTGATGCGGCCGGACGACGCGGCCGACGTGCGCCGGCTGCTCGCGTACGAGGAGCACACGGCGGGCGGTCTGATGACGACGGAGCCGATCGTGCTGCGCCCGGACGCGACCGTCGCGGACGCGCTGGCCCGGGTCCGTCAGCAGGACCTGTCCCCGGCGCTCGCGGCGCAGGTGTACGTGTGCCGGCCGCCGGACGAGACGCCGACCGGCAAGTACCTGGGCACGGTGCACTTCCAGCGGCTCCTTCGCGACCCGCCGTTCACGCTGGTCGGTTCGCTCGTGGACAGCGATCTGGCGCCGCTCGGCCCGGACACCCCGCTGCCGGCCGTGACCAGCTACCTCGCCGCGTACAACATGGTCGCCGCGCCCGTGGTCGACGAGAGCGGTTCGCTGCTCGGCGCGGTCACCGTCGACGACGTGCTCGACCACCTGCTGCCGGACGACTGGCGGGAGACCGAGTTCCACGAGGAGGGGGCCGGACATGACGGCTGAGCGCACGCAGGACCGGGAGCGCGAGCGGGAGCGGTCCGTGCCCCGCATCCGGCTCGACCTGCCGCGCGAGCGGCGGTCCCGGCTGCTGCCGGAGTACGACCCGGAGGCCTTCGGGCGCCTCTCGGAACGGATCGCCCGGTTCCTCGGCACGGGCAGGTTCCTGGTCTGGATGACCCTGACGGTCGTCGTCTGGATCGGGTGGAACGTCTTCGCGCCGTCGTCGCTGAGGTTCGACGAGTACCCCTTCATCTTCCTGACGCTCGCACTGTCCCTGCAGGCCTCGTACGCGGCGCCGCTGATCCTGCTCGCCCAGAACCGGCAGGACGACCGGGACCGGGTCAATCTCGAACAGGACCGGAAGCAGAACGAGCGGTCGATCGCGGACACCGAGTACCTGACCCGGGAGATCGCGGCGCTGCGGATGGGGCTCGGCGAGGTCGCGACCCGCGACTGGATCCGCTCGGAGCTCCAGGACCTGCTCAAGGAGATGGAGGAGCGCCGGGATCTATTCCCGTCCGGCGGAGACCGCGGAAGTGACGTACCCGACCGTTGACAGCCCTTTCACCGGCCCGTGGTCGGCGCCGTACCATCGTCGGTATGGCTACGGAAGACGCGGTGCTCGAAGCACTGGCGACGGTGAACGACCCTGAGATCAACAAGCCGATCACTGAGCTCGGCATGGTCAAGTCGGTGGAGATCGAACCGGACGGCAGGGTCGCCGTCACGGTCTACCTGACGGTCTCCGGCTGCCCGATGCGCGACACCATCACGCAGCGCGTGACCGAGGCCGTCTCCCGGGTCGAGGGCGTCACCGCCGTCGACGTCACGCTGGACGTGATGAGCGACGAGCAGCGCAAGGAGCTGGCGGCGGCGCTGCGCGGCACGGGCGCCGAGCGCGAGGTGCCCTTCGCGAAGCCGGGCTCGCTGACCCGGGTGTACGCGGTGGCCTCCGGAAAGGGCGGCGTCGGCAAGTCCTCCGTGACCGTGAACCTGGCCGCGGCGATGGCCGCCGACGGTCTGAAGGTCGGGGTCGTGGACGCCGACATCTACGGCCACAGCGTGCCGCGGATGCTGGGCGCGGACGGGCGTCCGACCCAGGTCGAGAACATGATCATGCCGCCGTCGGCGAACGGCGTGAAGGTCATCTCCATCGGCATGTTCACCCCGGGCAACGCGCCGGTGGTGTGGCGCGGCCCGATGCTGCACCGCGCGCTCCAGCAGTTCCTCGCGGACGTGTACTGGGGCGACCTGGACGTCCTCCTGCTCGACCTGCCGCCGGGCACCGGCGACATCGCGATCTCGGTCGCGCAGCTCGTGCCGAACGCGGAGATCCTCGTGGTCACCACCCCGCAGCAGGCGGCGGCCGAGGTCGCCGAGCGGGCCGGCTCGATCGCCGTCCAGACCCACCAGAAGATCGTCGGCGTCGTCGAGAACATGGCGGGCCTGCCGTGCCCGCACTGCGACGAGATGGTCGACGTGTTCGGCACGGGCGGCGGCCAGAAGGTCGCGGACGGCCTGACGCAGACCACGGGCGCCACGGTCCCGGTCCTCGGCTCGATCCCGATCGACGTACGGCTCCGCGAGGGCGGCGACGACGGCAGGCCGGTCGTCCTCTCCGACCCCGACTCCCCGGCGGGCGCGGCCCTCCGCGCGATCGCCGGCAAGCTCGGCGGTCGCCAGCGCGGCCTGTCCGGCATGAGCCTGGGCATCACCCCGCGCAACAAGTTCTGAGACGTCGTGACGAAGGGCGCCCCCGCCGGGGGCGCCCTTCGTCACGTCCGGACGCCGTACGTCACGTCCGGACGCCGTGCGCGGTGTCCTGACTGTCCGGCGCCGTACGCCACGTCCGAGCGCCGTGCGCCGTGCGCGGTGTCCGGCGCCGTACGTCATGCCGAGGCGCGCACGCGGTGGCTAGGCGCCGTACGCGGCGAGGTCCTTCACCTGGGAGAACCCGAGCCCGTACGCGCTCATCCCCCGCCCGTACGCCCCGATGTGCGCGTCCCCCGCGGACCCGGCCAGCACCCAGCCGAACTCGGACTCCCGGTAGTGGAACGGCACCGGCACCCCGTCCACGGGCAGCGACAGGGTCGTCCAGGCCGGCCCGTCGAGGTCGTCGGCCAGCTCGAAGGCCGTCTCCGTCTGCTGGTCCAGCCAGTGGTCCCGCAGCGCGTGGTCGAGCGAGGCGGGCCAGGTGTGGGCGAGGAGCCCGGAGCCGGCCAGCCAGGCGGCGGAGGAGACGGTGGTGGCGTCGAGGACGCCGGTGCCGTCCCCGGTGCGGCGCACGGGGTTCGCGGCGACCGTCACGACGACCGCGAAGCGCTCCTTCTCCGCGCCGCCGGCCTCGGACTTTATCGACGGCTCGTCACCGTGGCCCATCGAGCCGTGCTGTACGGTGCCGTCCGCCGCCGTGCCCACCTGCATCAGCCGGCGCGGGCCGGTGAACGCCTCGTCCAGCCCGTACCAGGCGAAGGACGCGCGCAGAAAGCCATCGGCTTCCACCCGACTCGTCGTCTTCATCTCGGCCGCCTCCTCGTTCCGTCAACAGAGGGAGGATAGCCACCGAGGAGGAGCGGTTCGGTGACAGGCCGTCGTCAGGTGGCGTCGGAGTCGTACGGAGGACGCTCGGCAGTGCCCTGGTCGTCCCGCTTCTCCGGCTTCTTCAGCAGGTCCGGGGAGCCGTTGACCGCGGCGGGCGCGGCGGCCGACTCGCGGCCGTGGACGGCGTCGGCGACCTCGTTCATCTCCTTCTTGAGGTCGAAGGTGCCGCGCAGCTCCTTGAGCTCCTTGAGGTCGTCGTTGCTCTCCAGCTGCTTGCGGAGGAACGTCTTGGGGTTGAGGTCCTCGAACTCGAAGTCCTTGAACTCCGGTCCCAGCTCGCTGCGGATGTCCTGCTTCGCGCCGTCGGAGAACTCGCGGACCTTCCGGATGAAGCGCGAGACGTCCTGGATCACCTTCGGGAGCTTGTCCGGCCCGAAGACGAGCACGGCGAGGACCACGAGCGTCACCAGCTCGAGTGCGCCTATGTCGCTGAACACCTAGTAGCTCCTTCACGCCGGTCCAGGGCCCGGTCCACGGTACCCGCCCAAACTGTCGGACGGGTACCTCGTGGTGTCCGCCACACGGCGCTCAGGTGCCCTGCGAGGACCCGAGCGTCAACGTCTTTGTCAGCTCTTTGCCGTTCCGGCTCAGGGTGAGTTCCAGCTTGTCGCCGGGGCGGTGGGAGCGGATCTTCACGATGAGCTCCTCGCCGTTGTGCACGCGCTGGCCGTCGACCTTGGTGATGACGTCCCCCGGCCGGAGCCCCGCCTTGGCGGCCGGACCGCCGGCGGTGACGGAGGCGGAGCCGTCCTTGCCCTTCTCTCCGACCCGGGCGCCGTCGCCGTTGAACTGCATGTCGAGGCTCACCCCGATGACGGGGTGGGTGGCCTTGCCGGTGTTGATGAGCTCCTCGGCGACGCGCTTGCCCTGGTTGATCGGTATGGCGAAGCCGAGACCGATGGAACCGGGCTGGCTCGCGCCGCCGCCCTCGCCCTCGCCGGAGCCGCCGCCGGCGGCGCGGATCGCGCTGTTGATGCCGATGACCCGGGCCTTGGAGTCGAGCAGCGGGCCGCCGGAGTTGCCGGGGTTGATGGGGGCGTCGGTCTGGAGCGCGTCGACGTAGCTGATGTCGCTGCCGTCGCCCTTCTCCCCGCCGGCGGTGATCGGGCGCTCCTTGGCGCTGATGATGCCGGAGGTGACGGTGTTGGAGAGGTCGAAGGGGGCGCCGATGGCGACGACGGGGTCGCCGACGCGGACGTTGTCGGAGTTGCCGAGCGGCAGCGCCTTGAGGCCGGAGACGCCGGTGACCTGGACGACGGCCAGGTCGTAGCCGGTGTCCTTGCCGATGAGCTTGGCGCGGGCCGTCTCGCCGCTGGAGAAGGTCACCGAGATGTCCTCGGAGGACGCGGCCCCGTCGACGACGTGGTTGTTGGTGAGGATGTGGCCCTTGGTGTCCAGGACGAATCCGGTGCCGGTGCCGGAGGAGCCGTTGCCCTTCACGTGCAGGGTGACCACGCCGGGCAGGGCGCTGGCGGCGATCCCGGCGACGCTGTCGGGGGCGCGGCCGGTGTCCCCGGCCCCGGCCTGCGGCAGCTCGACGGTGGTGAGTCCGCCGTTCCGCTCGACGTAGGCGCCGATCCCGCCGCCGATGACACCGGTGACCAGGGCGAAGACGAGCGCGCCGGCGAGCGCGAGCCCCTTCCGGGACTTCTTCGCGGGCAGCGGCGGGACGCCGGTCCCGGCGGTGCTCCAGGGGTCGTACTGCACCCAGGGCGCGGCCCCGCCCTGCGGCTGCGGCTGGGGGTGGGCGTGCATCGGGGGGTGGGCCTGGGCCTGGGGGTGCGCCTGCGGCGGTACGGAGGCGGGCGGGCGCTGCACGGGCGGTGCGGGCGCCCACGGTCCCGGCTCGCCGTAGGGCGGCGTGCGGTACTCGTCGGGCGCGTGCAGGGGCTGCCGGGCCTGCGGGTCGGGGGCCTGGACCTCGGGGGCCCGGACCTCGGCGCCGACGGGCGCGGGGGCCGCCGCGGGAACCGGCTCCGCCGGGGCGACCGGACCTCCCGTGGAGGCCGGCTCCGCCGGGGGCAGGACGGGCGCGGGCTCCGGCTCCGGCACGGGCGCGGGCGCGGACTTCGTCAGCTCGACCGCCGGCGCGGGCGCGGCCCCCGGAGCCGGGGCCTCCGCCGTCCGTCCCGACCCGGCCGCCACGGGCTCCGCCGCGAGCGGTGCGGGCGCCCCGGGCCGAGGGGCCGGGGCCGTGTCCGTCGGGTCGGCCGGCTCCTGCCCGGAGGTGGGCCGGGGCGCGGGCAGGGGGAAGTCACCGTCGCCCTCGTCGGCCGGAGGCGGCGTGGGTATCCGTGCCGCCTCCGGTGCGCTCGAAGGCCGGCTCCACCAGTTCGGCTTCCCGTTGTTCATGCTCTCCCCGCAACAGCTGACCCGTCCGCGCCCTGGGTCGGGCGCCCCTGTCCCTGGATTCAACCAGGTCGCGGGTCAGCGGTGGGAGCCGAGCGGTCCGGCCGTCGGGCTCACCATCGGGCTGGGCCCGGGGGCGAAGGCCAGCTGGAGGGCCGGAGTCGTCGGCCGTACGAACGGCGAGAGGGCGAGCAGCGACTGCGGGGCCGGGCTCCGGAGCCGTACGGCCACCAACGGGGCGGCGGCGGAGCGCACCGCGTCCGGCGGGACGGCGCCCGACGGGACCGTGCCCTGGGCCACGGCCACGACCGGCCCCCGCGGGACGGCCGCCGGGGTCACCGCGGCGAGCGGCTCGGCGTCGCCGACGGACTGGGCGCCCGGGCGCTCGCCGGAACGCGCGCCGCGCCCGGTCCCGGTCCCGGCCCCGGTGCTCGTGCCGCCGCCGGTCGCGGGGGCGCGCAGCGGGGTGACGGTGCTGCCGGTGCCCTGGCCGCCGCGTGCGCTCGCGCTCACCGAGGCTTCGAGGGGCAGGGTGCCGCCGAGGGCGATCGCGGCGAACGAGACGGCGCTGGCGGCCGCGAAGGCGAAGCGCCGGCCCCGTCCGGAGGGCCCGGAGGGCCGGTGGCCGACGGCGTGGATGCGGAAGCCCGCGCCGGGTGCGCCGGGGTGCGGGGTGACGACGGCGGTGGCGAAGCCGTCCGACTTCACCCCGCTCGTGTCGAGGAGCTCTTCGAGGGGGCCGCGCGGCCCGCCGGACCCTCCCGGCTCGCCGGGACCGCCGGGGAGCCCCTGGAGACGGGCGAGGAACCCCTCCGAGGGTGACGGAGGAGCCGCCGACGCGAAGACGCTCTTCAGCGTGCGCTGGGCGTCCGCCTCGGCCTTGCAACGGGCACAGGTCGCGAGGTGGGCGAGGACCCGCTCGCGGGCGTCGTGGCCGAGCTCGCCGTCGACGAGCGCGGCCAGCCGGTCCCCGAGGTGGTGCTCCGCGGGGGTCGGCGACGTGGGACGTTTGCCGCTCACGCTGTCGCTGCCTCCCATCCGACGGAGGCGAGCGCACGCTCCGCCCGGGCCTCGGGCGAGCGGTGCTTGAGCGCCTTGCGCAGGTGGGAGCGGCCGCGGTGGATGCGGCTGCGGACGGTGCCGAGCTTCACGCCGAGGGTCGCGGCGATCTCCTCGTACGACAGTCCCTCGATGTCGCAGAGGACGACGGCCGCGCGGAACTCGGGCGCGAGGGTGTCGAGGGCCTGCTGCACGTCGGCGTCGAAGTGCGTGTCGTTGAACACCTGCTGCGGCGAGGGCTCACGGCTGGGGAGCCGCTCGGCCGCGTCGTCGGCGAGGGCGTCGAAGCGGATCCGCTGCTTGCGGCGGACCATGTCGAGGAAGAGGTTGGTGGTGATGCGGTGCAGCCACCCCTCGAAGGTGCCCGGGGTGTACGTCGACAGCGAGCGGAAGACGCGGACGAAGACCTCCTGCGTCAGGTCCTCGGCGTCGTGCTGGTTGCCCGTCAGGCGGTAGGCGAGGCGGTAGACCCGGCCACTGTGGGTGCTGACGATCTCCTCCCAGGTGGGAGGGGTCCACGCCTGCGATTCCGCATCCGATGCGAAGGTCGCGGTGGTGGGAGCGGAGTCGGTGGTGCGGAAACGGTCAGCGGTGTCGGTCACGGATTTCGGCTCACCCGCCGACCTGAGAAGACGCCGAAGCACTCCTCCCCGATCCACAGGCGCAGCCGCACCTCCCCTGTCGGCTCTGGTGGTGTCCAGTGGAGCCCCTACCATAGCCACCTCGCCCGTTAGCTCCGGATAAGAATCTTTACGCGAATTTGGCACCGGCTCGCCCGGCCACCTCCTGTCGCGTCCTCACCCTGGTGAACGCACGGTCCCATCTGCGGGTTCCCGCTGACAGCGGATACAGTCACCGTTGCGTCAACTACGGGGACAGGAGAGGGCCATTACCGCCAACCGGCAGACGAGCTGGTCGTTCGCCGACGCCTTCGTCGCCGAGGACGAAGCTCTGCGCTGGGCCCGTGAGCGGGCCCGGGAGGCAGGGCTCCCCTCGGTGTCGCCGGGCACCGGTGGGGCGCTGCGCCTGCTCGCCGCGACGGCGGACGCCAAGGCGGTGGCGGAGATCGGCACCGGCACGGGCGTGTCCGGGATCTATCTGCTGCTCGGGATGCGGCCGGACGGCGTCCTGACGACGGTGGACCTCCAGCCGGAGCGGCAGCAGCTCGCCAAGACGGCGTTCCGGGCGGCCGGCTTCGCGGGCAACCGGGCCCGTTTCATCCCCGGCCGCGCCCTCGACGTGCTGCCCCGGCTCGCGGACGGCGGGTACGACCTCGTGTTCTGCGACGGCGACCGGCTGGAGTACCTGGACTATCTCGCTGAATCGTTGCGCCTGCTGCGACCGGGGGGCCTCGTCTGCTTCGAGGGGGTCTTCGCGGACGGTCGCACGGTCGATTCGGGGGCCCAGCCGGCGGAGGTCCAGCGGGTCCGCGAGCTGCTGCGCGCGGTGCGGGAGAGCCAGGAGCTCGTCCCCTCCCTGCTGCCGGTGGGCGACGGCCTGCTCTGCGCGGTGCGCCGGGGCTGATCGCGCCGCCCCGTCCGGCTCCGGAGACACCGCTGCCCCGGGACGGCGGACCGTGCCGGGGCAGCGCTCAGGAATCGTGGAGAAGAGGGTCAGCCGACGACCTTCTTGAGGGCGTCGCCCAGTGCCTCGGCCTCGCCCGGGGTCAGCTCGACGACAAGCCGACCGCCGCCTTCGAGCGGAACGCGCATGACGATGCCCCGCCCCTCCTTGGTCACCTCGAGCGGGCCGTCACCCGTCCGCGGCTTCATGGCCGCCATGCTTGTTCCCCTTCCTGAAACCAGCTCATCGTCAGCCGGGCAGCTCCTTGATGTGGAGCACGCGTCACCGGCTTCGAACACATTGCTTCCAGGTCATTATCCCGCATGGCAGGACCCGATGACCAACATCGCTCGGCATCGCTTGCGCAACGCGCTCTCTCAAAACCCCACATTTCGGGGATCGGCCTGCGATACTTCGCCGCTCGGCGCCGGAGCGGCCCCTTCGATCTCCGCCGTCTTTGACGCACCTCACATGGGCGACACGGGTGATCTCCGCCATGCTGGGCTGGTCAACCACGCAATGAGGCGAAGGGATCCCGATGGCCGACACGGTGCTGTACGAGGTGAGCGACGGGCTCGCCACCATCACGCTCAACCGGCCCGAGGCCATGAACGCGATGAACGTGGCGACCAAGGTCGCCCTGCGGGACGCCGCCGAGACGGCCGCGGCCGATCCCGCCGTACGGGCGGTGCTGCTCACGGCGGCCGGCGACCGGGCGTTCTGCGTGGGCCAGGACCTGAAGGAGCACGTCGGGCTGCTCGCGGCGGACCGGGAGTCCGGCACGAGCGAGACCATGAACACGGTCCGTGACCACTACAACCCGATCGTGCGCGCGCTCACCGGCATGCGCAAGCCGGTCGTCGCGGGCGTGAACGGCGTCGCCGCCGGGGCGGGCTTCGGCTTCGCGCTCGCGGCGGACTACCGGGTGGTCGCGGACACGGCCTCCTTCAACACGTCCTTCGCGGGCGTGGCCCTCACCGCCGACTCGGGCGTGTCGTGGACGCTGCCCCGGCTGATCGGCGCGAGCCGCGCCTCCGACCTGCTGCTCTTCCCGCGCTCGATCGGCGCCCGGGAGGCGTACGAGCTGGGCATCGTGAACCGGCTGGTCCCGGCCGCCGACCTGGCCGCCGAGGCGGAGAAGGTGGCCCGCACCCTCGCGGCGGGCCCGACGGTGGCGTACGCGGCCCTGAAGGAGTCCCTCGCCTTCGGCGCCGACCACTCCCTCACGGAGGCCCTCGACAAGGAGGAGGAGCTCCAGACCCTGGCGGGCGCCTCGGAGGACCACACGATCGCGGTCCGCGCCTTCGTCGCCAAGGAGAAGCCGACCTACCTGGGACGCTGAGGCCCGCGCCCGGGGCGGCTACCCGTCGCCCCGGGCCACGCAGTCCTTCAGGTGGTCGTCGACCAGGCCGCAGGCCTGCATCAGGGCGTAGGCCGTGGTGGGGCCGATGAAGCGGAGGCCGCGCTTCTTGAGGGCCTTGGAGAGGGCCGTCGACTCGTCGGTGACCGCCGGGACCTCGGCGAGCGTGCGCGGGGCGGAGCGGGTCGTCCGGTCGGGGGCGTGGGACCAGATCAGCGCGTCGAGCTCGCCCGGGGACCAGCCGGCGAGCAGCTTCGCGTTGGCCAGGGTCGCGTCGACCTTGGCACGGTTGCGGATGATGCCCTCGTCGGCGAGGAGCCGCTCGCGGTCCGTCTCGTCGAAGGCGGCGACGGAGGCGATCTCGAAGCCGGCGAAGGCGCGCCGGAAGCCCTCGCGGCGGCGCAGGATCGTGATCCACGACAGGCCCGACTGGAAGGCCTCCAGGCAGAGCCGCTCGAAGAGCGCGTCGTCGCCGTGGACCGGCCGCCCCCACTCCTCGTCGTGGTACGCGACGTAGTCCTCGGTCGACAGGCCCCAGGGGCAGCGCAGCCGCCCGTCGGGCCCGGGGACCGCCTCGCCCGTCACTCCCCGCCGCCCTCTCCGCCGGCGTCACCGGCGCGGCCCGCGCCCGCGAGCGCCTCCTCCAGCTCGGCGATCCGGGCGTCGCGCTCGGCGAGTTCGGCCCCGAGGCGCACGAGGACGTCGTCCACGTCGGCCATCCGGTAGCCGCGGGGGGCGACGGGGAGGCGGAGCGCCTCGACGTCGGCGCGGTCCACCGGGCGGGCCGCCGGGAGCGGGTCGACGAGCTGCTCGGGCGCCACCTCGGGCAGCACCTCGCCGTCGCCGCCGCCGACCACGGCGAGGGCCACCGCGGCCACGACCACGACCATCGTGATGAGCAGAAACCAGAACACCTGCGCGCCTCTCCCCGGGGTGGAAAACGTCCGGTGCCGATCGTGCCATGCACCACCGACGGTTAGGGTCACAGGCGAACGGACGCGAGGGAGGACAAAAGGGATGCTGCGCTTGGGACGGCGTGAATTCGGGCCGCACGAGCCGGTGATCATGGCGATCGTGAACCGGACCCCGGACTCCTTCTACGACCAGGGCGCGACCTTCCGGGACGAGCCGGCGCTCGCCCGGGTCGAGCAGGCCGTGGCGGAGGGGGCGGCGATCGTCGACATCGGCGGGGTGAAGGCGGGCCCCGGCGAGGAGGTGTCGGCCGAGGAGGAGGCGCGGCGCACGGTCGGTTTCGTCGCCGAGGTCCGCAGGCGCCATCCCGACGTGGTGATCAGCGTCGACACCTGGCGGGCGGACGTCGGCGAGGCGGTCTGCGAGGCCGGGGCGGACGTCCTCAACGACGCGTGGGGCGGGGTCGACCCGCGGCTCGCGGAGGTCGCGGCGGCGTACGGGGCGGGGCTCGTCTGCACGCACGCGGGCGGCGCGGAACCGCGGACCCGGCCGCACCGGGTGGAGTACGAGGACGTGATGGCCGACGTCCTGCGGGTCACGGTGGGCCTCGCGGAGCGCGCGGCCTCGCTCGGGGTGCGGCGGGACGCGATCATGATCGACCCCGGTCACGACTTCGGGAAGAACACCCGGCACAGCCTGGAGGCGACGCGTCGGCTCGGCGAGATGACGGAGACGGGGTGGCCGGTGCTGGTGTCCCTGTCCAACAAGGACTTCGTGGGCGAGACGCTCGACCGGCCGGTCAAGGAGCGGGTCCTCGGGACCCTGGCCACGACGGCGGTCTCGGCGTGGCTGGGCGCCCAGGTGTACCGGGTGCACGAGGTCGCCGAGACCCGTCAGGTGCTCGACATGGTGGCGTCGATCGCCGGACACCGTCCGCCGGCGGTCGCGCGGCGCGGACTGGCGTAGACCTGCTCCTGAGGCCCGGTGGTCGGTTGTGACCACCCGTTCCGCCCCGCGGAACGCCTGCCCACAACCGACCGGCGCCGGTCGCCCTAGCGGCCGACCTCCTTCGTCACCAGGGTCACCGCCTCCTCCACGTCGTCCGTGACGTGGAAGAGGAGGAGGTCGTGCTCCGAGGCCTTGCCGCCGGCGACGACCGAGTCGCGCAGCCAGTCGACGAGGCCCTTCCAGTACTCCGTGCCGAAGAGCACGATCGGGAAGCGGGTGACCTTGCGGGTCTGCACCAGGGTCAGCGCCTCGAAGAGCTCGTCGAGGGTGCCGAGGCCGCCGGGCAGGACGACGAACCCCTGCGCGTACTTCACGAACATCGTCTTGCGGACGAAGAAGTAGCGGAAGTTCACGCCGATGTCGACGTGCGGGTTGAGCCCCTGCTCGA
This sequence comes from Streptomyces sp. NPDC107498, assembly GCF_055582805.1. Classification (NCBI taxonomy): domain Bacteria; kingdom Bacillati; phylum Actinomycetota; class Actinomycetes; order Kitasatosporales; family Streptomycetaceae; genus Streptomyces; species Streptomyces sp. NPDC107498. The sequence goes on from NZ_JBVJPE010000003.1 coordinate 340,883, forward strand.
AGGGGAGCTCGATGCCGAGGCCCACCGAGACGCCCCTGGCCTCCCTGGCCCCCTTGTTGGCCGCCTCCATGGCGCCCGGCCCGCCGCCCGTGATGACGGCGAACCCGGCCTCCACGAGCGCCCGGCCGATCCGTACGCCCGCCTCGTACTCCGGCGAGTCCGGCCTCGTGCGGGCCGAGCCGAAGACGCTGATCGCGCTCGGCAGTTCGGCGAGGGCGCCGAAGCCCTCGACGAACTCGGACTGGATGCGCATGACCCGCCAGGGGTCGGTGTGCACCCACTCCGAGTCGCCCTCGGTGTCGAGCAGCCGCTGGTCCGTGGTGCCCGGCTGGACCTGGTCCCTGCGCCTGAGCACCGGCCCGAGCCGCTGCTCCTCCGGCTTCGTCTCCCCTTCGGGGACACCCATGGCCTGCTCCCTCCGTCGAACCGACGATCTTCTGCTGGGGTCAGCGTAGGACCACGGAGGTGACGAAATGCGAAATTACGGGAGTCAGGCGGTCAGCCAGTCGCGGAGCCGTGCCTCGCAGTGGTGGATCCGGTCGACGGGGACGTGCTCGTCCCGCTTGTGCGCGTAGATCGGGTCGCCGGGACCGTAGTTGACGGCGGGCACCCCGAGGGCGCTGAAGCGGGCGACGTCGGTCCAGCCGAACTTGGGCTGCGCGCTGCCGCCGACGGCCTTCATGAAGGCCTCGGCCGCGGGGTGGGAGAGGCCGGGCAGGGCGCCGGGGCTCTCGTCGTCGACGACGAACTCGGCGATGTCGCATCCGTCGAAGAACTCGCGGACGTACGCCAGGGCCTCGGCCGGGGAGCGGTCGGGGGCGTACCGGTAGTTGACGGTGACGGCGCAGGCGTCGGGGATGACGTTGGTGGCGACGCCGCCCTCGATCCGGACGGCGTTGAGCCCCTCGTGGTACTGGAGGCCGTCGATCACCGGCTTGCGCGGTTCGTACGCGGCGAGGCGGGCGAGGATCGGCGCGGCGGTGTGGATGGCGTTGGAGCCCATCCACGCGCGCGCGGAGTGGGCGCGTTCGCCGGCGGTGTGCAGGACGACCCGCAGGGTGCCCTGGCAGCCGCCCTCGACCTGGCCGTCGGAGGGCTCCAGGAGGACGGCGAAGTCGCCTTCCAGCCAGTCGGGGTGCGCGGCGGCGATCTTCCCGAGGCCGTTGAGGTCGGCGGCGACCTCCTCGTTGTCGTAGAAGACGAAGGTGAGGTCGCGGTTGGGCTCGGGGACGGTGGCGGCGACGCGCAGCTGGACCGCGACCCCGGACTTCATGTCGGAGGTGCCGCAGCCCCACAGGACGCCGTCCTCGTCGAGCCGTGAGGGCACGTTGTCGGCGATCGGCACGGTGTCGATGTGGCCGGCGAGGACGACCCGCTCGCCGCGGCCGAGGTGCGTCCGGGCGACGACGTTGTTGCCGTACCGGTCGACGGTGAGGTGCGGCAGGAGGCGCAGGGCCCCCTCGATCGCGTCGGCGAGCGGCTTCTCGGTCCCGCTGACGGAGGGGAAGTCGACGAGGGCGGCGGTGAGCGCCGCCCCGTCCAGGGAGAGGTCGAGAGGGACGTCGGGCGGGGTGATGTCAGCCATGTGCCGACCCTAACGCGGCCTCCAGTACGGTGGGCCCCGTGTCCGAGCCCACCCGCCCCCGCCGTCGCGGTCGCCGAGCCCGTTCCGCGGCCGCCTTCGCCGTGCTCCTCGGCCTCGCCGCGTACGTGGCCGTCCACCAGATGACGGGGAGCACGGGGGCGCCCCGGTGCAGTGTGGGCAAGGGGGACAACCGCTACGAGTTCACTCCGGAGCAGGCGTCCAACGCGGCGATGATCTCGGCGGCGGGCACCACCAGGGGGCTGCCGGAGCGGGCCGTGACGATCGCGCTCGCGACCGCGCTGCAGGAGTCCGCGCTGCGGAACATCGAGCACGGCGACCGGGACTCGCTGGGGCTCTTCCAGCAGCGGCCCTCGCAGGGCTGGGGGACGCGGGCGCAGATCATGGACCCGGTGTACGCGGCGGGGAAGTTCTACGAGGGCCTGGAGAAGGTCCCCGGGTACTCGCGGCTGCCGCTGACGGTGGCGGCGCAGAAGGTGCAGCGGAGCGGTTTCCCGCAGGCGTACGCGAAGCACGAGCCGGACGCCGCGCTGCTGTCGGCGGCGCTCACGGGACGGTCGCCGGCGGCTCTGGTCTGCACGGCGAGCGTGGCGGAGGGCCGGCCGGGCGATCCGGAGCAGGTGCGCCGGGAGCTGGTGCGGGCGTTCGGCGAGAAGGCGGCGCCGAAGGCGGTGACGGGCGGCCCGAGCGCCGGTCGCCCGGCCTCGGGGCCGCCGGTGCTCGTGGTGCCGGTCCGGGGGGCGACGGGCGCGGGGAGCGCGCCGGGGGCCGGTTCGGACGAGCGGCGCGGCTGGGAGCTGGCGCAGTGGGCGGTGGCGAGGGCGGACGCGCTGCGCATCACGGAGGTCTCGTTCGACGACCGCGTCTGGCGTGCGGGCGAGGCCGAGGGGGGCTGGTCGAAGTCCTCTCCCCCGGCGGCCGGCCCCACCGCGTCGGTCCGCATGCGCCTGGCCCCGTAGCCGCGGCCCTCCTGCCCCGTCGGCCGGCGTCGCACGCGATCCTGCGTCGCACGCGATCCTGCGTCGCACGCGGTCCGGCGTCGCACGCGATCCGGCGTCGCACGCGGTCCGGCGGGGCCGCGTCGCACGCCCGCACGGCCGCGCCGGAGGCGTCCGGGGCGGCTCGATCGGGTCGTGCGCCCGTGCGGGGGTTCACCCGGTCGTGGCACGGGCCGGGGGCGGGGCGGAAGGAATTCGCGGGAGCTCCGCGGCGCCTTCCCCAAGGGTCACCCCTCCCCCTCGCTCCCCTTGGGGCACAAGGGAAGTGACGGTTCGGCAGGGCTCCCCGCAATGACGCGTTCGCCCGTTTTCCTCCCCGCCCGACAATACGACGCATTGCCAACTCTTTGCCTTCGGCCGCCGCAACCTCCCCCGCCCCAGGGCCGGTTGTCACCGCGTAATCGTCCTCTTCGTCGAAGGAGCACCATGTCCCTCTCCCTGACCCGCCGGATCGCCCGTGCCGCCCTCATCGTCGCGGCCGGAGCAGCCCCCGTGGTCGGTGCGGCCGGCTCCGCGAGCGCTCTGGACAACAGCCTCGCGCCGGCCGGTGCCCTCGGCGGCGTGACCGCCCTGGACGCCGCCGGGGCGGGCAGTGCCGTCGACGGTGCCTCGCAGACCGCGACCGGCGTGGTCGGCCAGACCGGTGGCAAGGCCGTCGGCACGGCCGTCCCGGCCGCGGGCAAGACCGTCGGCACGGCCGGCAAGACCGCCACCCCCGCCGCCCAGGAGGTCGTCGGCAAGACGGCCGGCAGCACGGGCGAGGTCGTCGGCCAGACCGCCGGCGCCGCCGCCGAGAGCGCCGAGGCCCCCACCGGCGGCGCCCTGGGCGGCGGCCTCGGCGGACTGCCGACCGGCCAGACCCTCGGCGGTCTGCCGATCGGCTGACCCGCACCAGGACGCGCGGAGGGCCCGGGGAGCAGCTGCTCCCCGGGCCCTCCGGCGCCCCCACCGCGTTCCCGCGGTGGGCCCGGGACGTCCCCCGGGCGTCAGCCCAGGCGCTTGACCGCGGCCTCGACCCGCTCGTCCGTCGCCGTGAACGCCACCCGCACAAACCGCTCCCCGGCCTCGCCGTAGAAGTCGCCGGGCGCCACCAGGATGCCCTTCTCCGCCAGGTACGCCACCGTCTCCCAGCACGGCTCGTCCCGGGTCGCCCACAGGTACAGGCTCGCCTCGCTGTGCTCGATCCGGAAGCCGTGCGCCTCCAGGGCCGCCCGCAGCGCCGCCCGCCGGGCCGCGTACCGCTCCCGCTGCTCGGCCACGTGCGCGTCGTCGCCGAGCGCCGCGACCGTCGCCGCCTGCACCGGGGCGGCGGTCATCATGCCGCCGTGCTTGCGGATCTGGAGCAGCTCGCCCAGGACGGCCGCGTCGCCCGCGACGAACGCGGCCCGGTAGCCCGCCAGGTTGGAGCGCTTGGACAGCGAGTGGACCGCGACGATCCCCTCGTACGAACCGCCGCAGACGTCCGGGTGCAGGACCGAGACGGGGTCGGCCTCCCAGCCCAGCTCCAGGTAGCACTCGTCGGAGAGGACGAGGATCCCGTGCTCGCGCGCCCAGGCCACGATCCGGGTCAGCTCGTCCGCGGCGAGGACCTTGCCGGTCGGGTTGGACGGGGAGTTGAGCCAGAGGAGCCTGACCGCGGCCGGGTCGAGGTCGGCGACCGGATCGTCGTACACGACGGGCGTGGCGCCGCAGAGCCGCGCCCCCACCTCGTACGTCGGGTACGCGAGCCGCGGGTAGGCGACCACGTCGCCCGCGCCGAGCCCCAGCTGCGTCGGCAGCCAGGCCACCAGCTCCTTGGAGCCGACCACCGGGAGCACGTTCTCGTGGGCGAGGTCCACCGCGCCCAGGCGCCGCCCGCACCAGCCGGTGAGCGCGTCCCGCAGTTCCTTCGTGCCCCACACCGTGGGATAGCCCGGCGAGTCGGCGGCCGCGACCAGGGCCTCCCGGATCAGCGCGGGGACCGGGTCCACGGGCGTGCCGACGGACAGGTCCACGATTCCGTCCGGGTGCGTCAGGGCCGTCTTCTTGTACGGCTCCAGCTTGTCCCAGGGGAAGACGGGAAGGCGCGAAGAGACTGCGCTCACGGGTTGGCTCACTTCCTCGTACGTACGGAAAACGCTTCGGTCCCGTACGGCGGCGGGGCCGTACGGGACCGAGGGCGAAGGATCAGCCGTTCTGCGGCGGCAGGGCGGCGATGAAGGGGTGGTCGCGCTCGATCTCGCCGAGCTTGGAGGCGCCACCGGGCGAACCGAGCTCGTCGAAGAACTCGACGTTCGCCTTGTAGTAGTCCTTCCACTCCTCCGGGGTGTCGTCCTCGTAGAAGATCGCCTCGACCGGGCAGACCGGCTCACAGGCCCCGCAGTCGACGCATTCGTCCGGGTGGATGTACAAGGACCGCTTGCCCTCGTAGATGCAGTCGACGGGGCACTCCTCGATGCACGCCTTGTCCTTGACGTCGACACAAGGCTGCGCGATGACGTAGGTCACGCTGTCGTTCCTCCTCGATAGGGCTGGTCTGCGCGGGAGCGCGGCGTCGTCGATGCCCGCACCTAGTATCTCCGTTCTTGGGGGCGATCCGAACAGGAGGGGCGGAGAAGCTGTGGAAATCACCGGCGGAGGACGTCTTGAAGTGCGCATCACCAGCGCTGACGTGGGAAAACGTGTCTCCGTTCGGTACGTGACGGACTCGGCGGAACCGGGTGAGAAGTTCACCGACGCGGTCGGAGTTCTCACATCATGGGACAACCGTGTGCTGCTGATCACACGAAAGAGCGGCGAGGGCGTCCGGATCCCGGAATCCGCGCTGGCCGCGGGGAAGGTCGTCCCGGCCGCGCCCGCCCGCCGTCGCGGCCCCTCCGCCACCTTCGCGGAGCTCGCCCGCGCCACCGCGCGCGCGTGGCAGCCGGTGGAGAGCGAGGCCCTCGGCGAGTGGACCCTGCGGGCCTCCGACGGATTCACCCGGCGCGCCAACTCGGTCCTCGCCCTCGGTGATCCGGGGCTGCCCGTCGCCGAGGCCCTGACGCACGCGCGCGCGTGGTACGCGGCCCGGAGGCTCCCCGCGTACGTCCAGGCCGCCACCGGCGCCGAGGGGACCCAGGAGCTGCTCTGCGCCGCCCTCGACCGGCACGGCTGGCGGCGCGAGGCCTCCGCCGAGGTGCGGATCGGGGCGCTGGCCCCGATCGGCGACCTGGACGCCGACGTCTCCGCCGTACGCCTCTCCCGGGCGGTCGACGAGGACTGGCTGCGCCGCTACCGGCGCTTCTCCGGTGACGAGGAGGCGGGACCGGCCGTCCGGTCCGTCCTCGCGTCCGGACCGAGCGTGTGGTTCGCGGCCGTCGCGGGCACGGAAGGGACACCGGCGGCGATCGGACGCTGTGTGGTCGACGGCCGCTGGGCCGGCTTCATGGCGGTCGAGGTCGACCCCGAACAGCGCCGCCGGGGCCTGGCGACGTCGGTCATGACGGCGCTCGCCCGGCGGGCGCTCGACGAGGGCGCGTCGGCGGCCTGGCTCCAGGTGGAGACGGACAACGACGCCGCGCGGGAGCTGTACGACGGGATGGGCTTCGCGCCCCACCACCACTACCACCACTACCGATGGGTCGAGGCGTGACGGAGGACGTACCACCACCGGACGGCCCCCCGGACGGCCCGGCGGGCGCGTCCGGGGAGGTGGGCCGGGACGACTGGCGGCGGGAGTTCGCCGAGGAGGCCCGCGCCGAACGGCCCGACCTCGCCCGGCTCTGCCTGCTGATCGGCGCGGTGGCCGATCCCGCCGTCACCCGACGCGACCTCGACGAGGCCGAGATCGAACTCGACCGGCTCGCCGGGCTCGTCCCGTACGCGACCCGGATCACCGGCGACTGGGCCGCCGAACTGGCCGCGCTCCTCGGCCGGCACGAGGGCTTCGAGGGCGTGCCGGCCGACTACCAGCGCCTGGAGTCCTCGCTGCTGCACGAGGTGCTCCGGCGCCGCCGGGGCCTGCCCATCCTGCTCTCCGTCGTCTGGATGGAGGTGGCCCGCCGGGCCGGCGCCCCCGTGTACGGGCTCGGACTGCCCGGCCACTTCGTCGTCGGCTTCGGCGACCCGGCCGACCTCCACCTCGCCGACCCGTTCGCGGGCGGCCGGGCGATGACGGGCGCGGACGCCGAGCTCCTGGTGGCGAGCGCGACGGGCGAGGCGCTCGACCGCTCGATGCTCCGCCCCGCCGAGCCCGGCGCGGTCGTCCTGAGGATCCTCAACAACATCCGCGCCTGGGCGGCCCCCCGCCCCGAGCGCTCCGACGTGGCCCTGTGGGCCGTGGAGCTCGCCCTGCTGCTCCCCTCCCACCCGGCGAGGCTCCGCTACGAGCGGGCCGAGCTGCTCGTCCAGCGCGGGGACTTCCTCACGGGGGCGGTGGAGATGGAGGCGTACGCCCAGATCATGGACGCGGTGGACCCGGAGTCGGCGACGACGATCCGCCGACGGGCCCAGGCGGCGCGGGCACTGCTCAACTGAGGCCCGGCACGCGGCCGCCCGGGTCCCGCCCGGCGCGCCGGCCGCACGCGCGAGCCCCCGTCCCTGCGCGGGACGGGGGCTCGGGGCGGGAGCGGGGGAGGATCAGCCCTCGCCGCTCAGGTCGATCGTCTTCGTGCGCTCCGCGAGGGTCTTGCCCCTCAGCGCGTCGCGCATCACGAAGGCCACGTCGTCGGCGGAGACCTGGTGCTTCGTGCCGTCGCCCTTGGTGATCGTGACGCCGTCGAAGGCGCCGTCGAGGAGCCGCTCGATCGCCTTCTTGTCGTAGACCTCGACCAGTCGGCCGTCGACGGCCTTCATGGAGAGGATCTGCGGCAGCGACCGCGCCGGGCCGAAGTCGATGTGCCTGCCGCCCGCCTGGATCCTGATCAGGCCGGACATGGCGGGCGTCGCGAACTCCTTCATGGCCCGGTCCAGCTCGGCCTTGGTGACCGTCGGACGGCGGGTGGTGACCGGCAGCTCGACCAGCGTGTTCCGGCCGGTCTCGACCTGGGCGCGGAAGGCGTCCTGGACGGAGATCATCGAACGCTGGACGTCCAGGCCCTTGCCGGGCCTGCCCTCCACCGGGGTCACCTTGTTCGGGGCGAAGAGGATCGTGCCCTCGCTCGCCGACGCGGAGGTGCCGGCCAGGTCCGTCAGGGCGACGGCGAGCTTCTCCTTGTCGACGGGGAACACCGGCTGCGCGACCCGCTCGCCGCCGAAGAGGGAGCCGATGACCGAGACTGGGTTGTAGTCGCTGCCGGCCGCGGCGCGGACGGTCTCCTGGCTGTCGAGCGCCAGGCCCGCCTTGTCCGGGGCCAGCTGGACCTTCTTGCCGCCGACGCCGAGCTGGAGCGGGGTGGTGGCCCGCTTGCCGAACACCGCGTCCAGCTTGTCGACGGCCTCCTCCTTCGTGCCGCCGCCGATGTCCACACCGAGCACCGTGGTGCCCTTGGGGACGTCGGAGTGGTTGAGGAGCAGTCCCGCGCCGTAGGCGACGCCGGCGAGGCCCAGGACTCCGGCGGCGACGAGGACCAGCTTGGAGCGGCCCTTCTTCGCCGGGGCGCGGTCGGCCGCCGGTGCCGGGCGCGGCGCCGGGGCGGGGGCCGGGCCCGTCCGCTCCTCGATGCGCGGGGTCAGGTTCGGGCGGGCCGCCGTCGGCGGGACCACGGGGATGCCGCTGGTGAGCGTGTCCCCGGAGATGTGCGCGCCGTTGTCGCCCGTCGCTCCCGGTCCGGGCCCGGGGGCCGGGGCGGGCTGCTGGGGCGTCAGGATCGCGGTGTCGTCGGACATGCGGGGCGCGCCGCCGCCGGGGAACGGGGAGCCCGCGCCCTGGTCGCCGCCGAAGGGACGGGGCGCGGTGGCGGCGCCGCCGAAGGAGGCGGTGCCGGTGACCGGTCCCGTGGTGGGGCCGGTGGGCGCCGCAGGAGCGCCGGGAGCGCCCTGACCGCCCGGGCCCCGGTGGGCGGGAGCACCGGCGGCCGGGGCGCCGTCGTACAGGGGCGTACCGGCGGCGGGCGTCCCGTCGTACATCGGGGAGCCCCCGGCAGGGGTCCCGTCGTACAGGGGCGTACCGGCGGCGGGCGTGCCCTCGTACATCGGCGTACCGGCGGCGGGCGTCCCGTCGTACATCGGGGTGCCCCCGGCAGGGGTGCCGTCGTACATCGGCGTACCGCCCGCCGGTGTGCCGCTCTCGTACAGCGGGTTGCCCGGCTGGGTCGGGGCGGGTGCGGCGACCGGGCGGCTCGACGGGGTGGTGCCGACCGTCGGGACGCCCGAGGTCGCCGAGCCCGCGAAGCCCGTGCCCGGGGCGTCCGGCCCGGCGGGCGCCGGGGCGGGCTTGGCCACCGGCGCGGGCGCGGGCGCGGGAGACGGGCTGGGGGCCGCCGCCTTGCGGGGGGCGAACCAGTCGCTCGTCTCCTTCGCCTTCGGCGCCTGCGGGGCCTCCTCGGCCGCCCGCGGGGGCTCCGGGGCCGGGGCCACCGGCTCGGGCTCCGGTTCCGGCTGCGCGACGGGCTCGGGGTCCGGGGCGGACGTCTCGTTGACCGTCTTGCGGACCACGACCGGCGGGATCGGACGCGAACCCGGGATGTTGATCCGGATCCGGGTCGTCAGCGTCGTCTCGGTCTTGGGCTCCTCCGGCGGGGCGGGCGCGACGGCGCCCTCCTCCGACGCGTCCTGCGTGGGGTGGAGCGACGGATACTGGCGGGATCCGTACGGCGGGGTACCCGAGGGGTACGCGGCTCCCCCGCGCCCCTGGGCGCCGGAGGACGAACTGTCAGTCTCTCGACCAGTTTCACGACTCAAAGCAGGATCTCCCGGTTGGCTCCACCGCCCGCTCTTGCTGATGCTCGTGTTGACCCGGGCGGTTCGGCGGCGCGCACCACCATACTGAACGCCGCCGACTCATACCCGACCCCCGGGCGGAGGACGACGGGCAATCCGGCCGAAGTCAGGGCGACCCCGACCTCAAGTCGTGCTGTTCACGGGGCCGGTCGCGACATCCGGGGCAGAGTGGCGCACATCACAGCGAGCGCCATGCCTCCGAAGAGGAAGAGCAGCTCGCCGACGCCTCCGCCGAACACGCCGTCGCCCTCGGGGCGTCCGAGGCTGAGCAGGATGACGGCCACGAGCCAGCCGCCCGCGGCGGAAACGACGCCGACCTGGGTGCCGGTGGCGCGGAGCCCTCCGTAGAAGAGGCCGGCGGTGGCGAGGAGGGCGAGGAGCAAGCCGCCGGGGAGCCAGGCGGCTTGGACGAGGGCCCCGGCGGTGCCGACGAGGGCGCCGAGGACGAGCAGGGCGGCGTACGAGGCGTACCGGACGCCCGGGGAGGGCGTCGGGGAGGGCGTCGGGGTGGTGGTGCTCACGGGGTCACCCCCGCGAAGAGGTCCGTCTCGCGCTCGCCCTCGGGGGCGCCCGACGTGCCCTGGACCAGTTCGTAGTACTCGGTGGTGAAGATCGGCTGGGCGAGGTCGTTGGAGAGGGCGAAGAAGGGGCCGTCGACGGCGACTTGGGTGGCGTGGGCCGCCATGGCGGCGCGCTTGCGGGCGGTGTGCGCGGGGTCGGCGGCGATCTCGGCGGTGATCCGGTCCTCGTCGACGACGCCGGGGACGTCCTCGACGGCGGCGACGGCCGGGAAGGCGGAGCCCTCGGCGCGGAGCCGGGCGAATCCGGCCTCGGCGACGGGGCGCGGGACGCGGTTCCAGTAGATCTTGGCGATCGTGTGGGCCGGTCCGAGGTCGGGGCGGTAGTCCGGGTCGGCGGCGAGTTCGGCGGCGCGGGTGGCGACCCGGTGGGCCTGGATGTGGTCGGGGTGGCCGTAGCCGCCGTCGGGGTCGTAGGTGACGAGGACCTGCGGGCGGGTCTCGCGGATGACCTCGACGAGGTGGGGCGCGGCGGTGTCGACGTCGGTGTTCCAGAAGGCGCCCGCGCGCTCGTTCTGCTCGGCGCCCATCATTCCGGAGTCGCGGAAGCGGCCGGGGCCGCCGAGGAAGCGGTGGTCGGTGACGCCCAGCTCGGCCATCGCGGCGGCGAGTTCGCCGACGCGGTGCGGACCGAGCCGGTCCTCCCGGTCGGGGGCCAGGTGGGCGAGGTCGGGCGGGATGACCTCGCCCTCCTCGCCGAGCGTGCAGGTGACGAGGGTGACGAGGGCGCCCTCGGCCGCGTACCTGGCCATGGTGGCGCCGTTGTTGATCGACTCGTCGTCCGGGTGCGCGTGCACGAGCAGCAGACGGCGGGCGGGGAGATCGGACATGCCCCCACCCTACGAGGTCAGGCCGTCAGAACTTGAGGCCGCCGATCATGCCCGCCACGTTGGTCGTGAGGGTGCTGATGGAGGGGGCGATGGAGGAGCTCGCCAGGTAGAAGCCCAGGAGCGCGCAGATCGCCGCATGTCCAGCCTTCAGCCCGGATTTCCGGATCAGCAGGAAGACGACGATCGCCAGCAGCACCACCACGGAGATCGAGAGTGCCACGGCGGTTCACCTCCACCTTCGGTCGGATATTCGAGCGGTTCGGTCGATCAGCATGTGCCAGAGGGCATGTCAGTCCGATGCATACCCACCTAGCGCTACGGATCATAACTATCCGTGCGGCCGCATCGATCGGCGGACGGAGGCACGAGGGGGGCGCACGGCGCTAGTTTCAGCCGCATGACCTTGTCTTCGCAGCAGTCGGCCACACCCTCGGCCGGTCTCTCCTTCCCCCGTCAGCACGCCCGAACCCAGCGGTTCGGCCTGGGGGTTCCGCGCGGTTTCTCGGTCTCCCCGGACGGGGAGCGCGTGGCGTTCGTCAGATCCGGTTCGGGGACGGACCGTTCGCACCTGCTCTGGGTGCTGGACCTGCCCCGGGACGGCGAGCCCGGAGAGCGGGTCGCCGCCGACCCGGTGGCGCTGCTCGCGGGCGCGGAGGAGGAGTTGTCGCCGCAGGAGCGGGCGCGCCGGGAGCGGAGCCGGGAGGGCTCGGCGGGCATCGTGGCGTACGCGGTGGACGCGGCCGTGGAGTCGGCGGCGTTCGCGTTGTCGGGGCGGTTGTTCACGGTGGGGCTGCGGGCGGGGACGGCGCGGGAGCTCGCGGTGCCGGGGCCGGTGATCGACCCCCGCCCCTCGCCGGACGGGCGGTTCGTGGCGTACGTGGCGGAGGGCGCCCTGCGGGTGGTGGGCGCGGACGGCTCGGGCGACCGGGCGCTGGCCGTGCCGGAGGACGAGCACGTCTCCTACGGATTGGCCGAATTCATCGCTTCGGAGGAGATGGGGCGGCAGCGCGGTCACTGGTGGTCGCCCGCCTCGGACCGGCTGCTCGTGGCGCGGGCGGACGACCGGGCGGTGCGGCGCTGGTGGATCGCGGACCCGGCGCATCCGGAGCGGGAGCCGCAGCGGGTGGGGTACCCGGCGGCGGGGACGGCCAACGCGGAGGTGCGGCTGTTCCTGACGGGCCTGGACGGGTCCCGTACGGAGGTGGTGTGGGACCGGGAGCGGTGTCCGTACCTGGCGCGGGTGCACTGGTCGGCGGCCGGGGCGCCGTTGCTGCTCGTGCAGACGCGGGACCAGCGGGAGCAGCTGTTCCTGGCGGTGGACCCGGAGTCGGGCAGGACCGCGACCGTACGGGCGGAGGCGGATCCGGCGTGGCTGGAGCTGTACCACGGGGTTCCGGCGTGGGGGCCGGGCGGGGGGCTCGTCCGGATCACCGACGAGGGCGGGGCGCGGGTCCTGGCCGTCGGGGAGGAGGCGTGGACGGACGCGGGGCTGCACGTCCGGGCGGTGCTCGACGTGGGGGCGGACGACGTCCTCGTGTCGGCCTCGGCGGGTGGGGCGGCGGCGGCGCCGGAGACCGGCGAGATCCATGTGTACCGGGTGACCGGGCGGGGCGCGGAGCGGCTCACGCGGCTGTCGGACGGCCCCGGCGTGCACGGCGCGGTGCGCGCGGGGGCGGTGACCGTCCTGGTGTCGGCGCGGCCGGAGGAGCCGGGGAGCGTGGCGCGGGTGCTGCGGGACGGCGAGCCGGTCGCGGTGGTGGCCTCGTACGCCCAGCGGCCGGTGATCTCCGCCCGGGTGCGGCTGACGGAGGCGGGGGCGCGGCGGATCCCGTGCGCGGTGCTGCTGCCCTCGGGGTACGAGGAGGGGGACGGGCCGCTGCCGGTCCTGCTGGACCCGTACGGCGGTCCGCACGGGCAGCGGGTGCTGGCTGCGCACAACCCGCACCTGACCTCGCAGTGGTTCGCCGACCAGGGCTTCGCGGTGGTCGTGGCGGACGGGCGGGGCACGCCGGGCCGTTCGCCCGCCTGGGAGAAGTCGGTCGCGCGGGACTTCGGGGTGACGCTCGACGACCAGGTGGAGGCGCTGCGGGCGCTGGCCGGAAGCCTCCCGCTCGACCTGGACCGGGTGGCGGTCCGCGGCTGGTCGTACGGCGGCTATCTGGCGGCCCGGGCGGTGCTCCAACGGCCCGACGTCTTCCACGCGGCCGTGGTCGGGGCGCCGGTGACGGACTGGCGGCTGTACGACACGCACTACACCGAGCGGTACCTCGGCACCCCGCAGGACGATCCGGAGGCGTACGCGGCGCAGTCGCTGCTGACCGACGACGGGCTGACGGCGCCGGAGGAGCCGGCCCGGCCGATGATGGTCGTCCACGGTCTCGCCGACGACAACGTGGTGGTGGGACACGCGCTGCGGCTGTCGTCGGCGCTGCTCGCGGCGGGCCGGCCGCACGAGGTGCTGCCGCTGTCCGGGGTGACGCACATGACGCCGCAGGAGCAGGTGGCGGAGAACCTGCTGCTGCTCCAGGTGGACTTCCTGAAGCGGTCGCTCGGCATCACGCGGTAGGGCCCGCCCTCCGTGCCGGGCCCCGCGGGGCCCGGCACGGAGGGCGGGTCCCGCGTCACCAGCCGGGCGGCGTCGGGTGGGGCGGGGCCGGGGGCCGCGCCCCGGCCGCCGGGTGCGGTCCGGGCGCGGCGGGGGCGCCGCGCCCGGCCAGGAGCACGAGCACCGCGAGGCCGGCGAGGAGCTCGAAGGCGGAGGTGAGGACGTCCGCCGGGCCCGGGGCGGTGAGGCTCCCGAGGTGGACGAGGGTCTCGTACCGCACGGCGCGGGCGACCGCGCCGAGGCCGCCCGCCGTCAGGAGCAGCGCGGCGAGGAGCCCGAACGCCCGCGCGTGGCGGGCCCGTGCGAAGCAGGAGGCGGCGGCCGTGCCGCACAGCCCTGCGGCGATCAGCGACAGCCAGCCCGGCGGGGGCGCGAGGGCGGGCCCGACGACGGACCGGCCGCCGGTGAACCGGTCGACGGTGACCTCGGAAGGCAGTTCGCCGGCCCAGTACAGCTCCCACAGGACGAGGAGGAGCGCGGCGACCGCGAGGAGGGTCCCGGCGGCGACGGCGGGACCGGTCCGGGGCCGGGTGGGCCGCTCGTGCGGGGCGTCCGCGGGGCGGCGGCCGACGGCGGCGGCGAGGACGAGTCCGGCGCCGAGGGCCAGTTCGAGGAGGGCGGTGACGAGGGCTCCGTTCCCGGCCGCCCAGAGCCCGGGGAGGCGCAGGGCGAGGGTGACCGCCCCGGTGGCGGCGAGGGCGGAGGCCGCGTGCCGGGAGCGGAGCGCGGCGACGGCGGTGGCGGCGCAGGCGGCGAGGAGCACGGGGTCGAGCAGGGAGGTGGCGGACCGTCCCCGGGTCGGTAAGCGGTGGTCCCCGGCCCAGTACCAGCCGAGGTCGGCGGGCGAGCCGAGCACGGCGAGGTCCTGGAGGATCCACACGGCGGCGATGAGGGCGAGCGCGGCGCAGAGCGCGGCGCCGGTGAGACGTGCCGGTCGTGTCACAGTCACGGTCCCGATACTCACCGTCGCGACCGGCGGGGACAAGCGGTTCCGCGTGAACACCGGACGAGCGGTTCCGGGTGCACGTGGAACGAGCGGTTTCGGGTGGGTGCGGAACGAGCGGTTTCGGACGGGCCGAGAAGGGGCGGCGCGCGGCCGGCCGGGGCGGCCGCGGTGCGCCCGGGCCGGCTCACGGCGCCCGCGCGGGCCGTGAGCCGGTGCCCCCGTCCCGTCCGCGCATCGGATCCGTTCCCGTGGAGTCGCCCGGTCAGGGCGTTTCGGGCGTCTCCGGCGGGACGACCTGCTTCTCCTCGGCGAAGTGGCAGGCGGAGTCGTGTTTCGCGGGACTGTCCGTGAGGCGGAAGAAGGCCGGGACGGCGAGGGGCGGGACCTCCAGGGCACAGCGTTCCTGGGCCTTCCAGCAGCGGGTACGGAAGCGGCAGCCGGAGGGGATGGCGGCCGGGGAGGGGACGTCGCCGGTGAGGATGATCCGCTCGCGGTGGGCGCGCGCCTCGGGGTCGGGGACGGGCACGGCGGAGAGCAGCGCCTGGGTGTAGGGGTGGGTGGGGTGGTCGTAGATCTGGGCGTCGGTGCCGATCTCGACGATCTTGCCGAGGTACATGACGCCGACGCGGTCGGAGATGTGCCGGACGATCGACAGGTCGTGGGCGATGAAGACGTACGACAGGGAGAACTCGGTCTGCAGGTTGTCGAGGAGGTTGACGACCTGCGCCTGGACGGAGACGTCGAGCGCGGAGACCGGCTCGTCCGCGACGATGATCTCGGGCTGGAGGGCGAGGCCGCGGGCGATGCCGATGCGCTGGCGCTGGCCGCCGGAGAACTGGTGCGGGTACCGGTTGATGTACTCGGGGTTGAGGCCGACGACGTCCAGGAGGTCCTGGACCTTGCGGCGCCGGTCGCCCTTGGGCGCGACCTCGGGGTGGATCTCGTACGGCTCGCCGATGATGTCGCCGACGGTCATGCGCGGGTTGAGCGAGGTGTACGGGTCCTGGAAGACCATCTGGATGTTGCGGCGGACGGACTTCAGGGCGCGCGGGGAGAGCGTGGTGACGTCCTCGCCCTTGTAGCGGATGGTCCCGGAGGTCGGCCGTTCCAGGTTGACCAGCATCTTGGCGACGGTGGACTTGCCGCAGCCGGACTCGCCCACGATGCCGAGGGTCTCGCCGGCGGCGAGGTCGAAGTCGACGCCGTCGACCGCCTTGACGGCGCCGACCTGCTTCTTGAAGAGGACGCCCCGGGTCAGCGGGTAGTGCTTGTGGAGGTCCCGGACTTCGAGAATCGCCTCAGCCATGGAGGCACTCCTTCCAGAAGTGGCAGGCGCTGGCGCGCGGCACCGGGGACTCGGTCACGTCGTACAGCGGCGGCACGTCGGTGCGGCACCGGTCCCGGGCGAGCGGACAGCGCGGGTTGAAGGAGCAGCCGGGCGGGATGGCGAGGAGGTTGGGCGGCAGGCCCTTGATGGCGTAGAGCTCCTGGCCCTTCTGGTCGAGGCGCGGGATGGAGTCGAGCAGGCCCCGGGTGTAGGGGTGGGCGGGCGCCTTGTAGATCTCGTGCACGGGTGCCTGTTCGACGATCTTCCCCGCGTACATGACGGCGATCTTGTCGGCGACGTCGGCGACGACGCCGAGGTCGTGGGTGATGAGGATGAGGCCCATGTGGAGCTCGCGCTGGAGCTCGGCGAGGAGCTCCATGACCTGGGCCTGGACGGTGACGTCGAGGGCGGTGGTGGGCTCGTCGGCGATGATCAGCTCGGGTTCGAGGGCGAGCGCCATCGCGATCATGATGCGCTGGCGCATGCCGCCGGAGAACTGGTGGGGGTACTGGCCGACGCGTTCCTTGGCGGCGGGGATGCGGACCCGGTCCATCAGCTCGACGGCCTTGGTCCTGGAGTCCTTGCGGGACATCCCCTTGTGGACCTGGAACATCTCGCCGAGCTGGTCGCCGACGCTGAGGACGGGGTTGAGGGAGGACAGCGCGTCCTGGAAGATCATCGCCATCTTGGCGCCGCGGACCTTGCGCCGCTCCTCCTCCTTGAGCTTCAGCAGGTCCTGGCCCTGGAAGAGGATCTCGCCGCCGCTGATCCTCCCCGGCGGGACGTCGAGGATGCCCATGACGGCCTGGGCGGTGACGGACTTGCCGGAGCCGGACTCGCCGAGGACGGCGAGGGTCTCCCCCGCGTCGACGGAGTAGTCGACGCCGTTGACCGCCTTGGCCACCCCGTCCCGGGTGTGGAACTCCACGTGCAGGTCGCGCACTTCGAGCAGCATGGGTCCCTACCTCAGCTTCGGGTCGAGGGCGTCGCGCACCGCGTCGCCGAGCATGATGAACGCGAGCACGGTGATCGCGAGCGCGCCGGCGGGCCAGAGCAGCATGTGGGGCGCGTTGCGGATGTACTGCGACGCCGAGGAGATGTCGATGCCCCAGGAGACGGTCGGCGGCTTCAGTCCGACGCCGAGGTACGACAGGGTCGCCTCCAGCGCGATGTACGTGCCGAGGGCGATGGTGGCGACGACGATCACGGGGGCGACGGCGTTCGGCGTGATGTGCCGGAGCAGCATCCGGGGGTTGGAGGCGCCGAGCGCGCGGGCGGCCTGGACGTAGTCGTTCTGTTTGGCGGTGATGACCGAGCCGCGTGCGATGCGGGAGAGCTGCGGCCAGCCGAGCAGCACCATGAAGCCGATGACGGGCCAGACGGTGGAGCTGGTCACGACCGAGAGGAGCACCAGGCCGCCGAGGACGACGGGGATGGCGAAGAAGACGTCGGTGATCCGGGAGAGGACGCCGTCCCAGGCGCCGCCGAAGAAGCCGGCGAGGCCGCCGAGGACGCCGCCGAGGATCGCGACGCCGAGGGTGGCGCAGACGCCGACGGTGACGGAGGTGCGGGCGCCGTACACGACCCGGGTGTAGACGTCGCAGCCCTGGCCGTTGAAGCCGAAGGGGTGACCGGGCTGGGAGCCCTCCTGGGCCTTGGACAGGTCGCAGTCGAGGGGGTCCCCGGAGGCGATCAGCGAGGGCCAGATGGAGATGACGACCAGGAAGAGGATGACGAGCGCGGAGATGATGAAGATCGGGTTGCGGCGCAGGTCGTGCCAGGCGTCGGACCAGAGGGAGCGGGGCTTCCTTTCGGCGCCCGTCCCCTCGGGGCCGCCGGGTGTCTTCTCCAGGGTCTCCGCCTCCGCCGTGCCGAGGTCGGACGCGCCCCCGGCGCCGGTGGAGGCGATGGCGCGCCCTTCGTCGTAGGACTCAAGGGGTTCGAGCGGCTCAGGCATAGCGGATCCTCGGGTCAAGGACGGCGTACAGGAGGTCGACCAGGAGGTTGGCCAGCAGGAACACCAGGACGAGGATGGTCACGAAGCCGACGACCGTCTGGGTGTTCTGCCGGACGATGCCCTGGTAGAGCTGGTAGCCGACGCCGTGGATGTTGAAGATCCGTTCGGTGACGATGGCCCCGCCCATGAGGGCGCCGATGTCGGCGCCGATGAAGGTCACCACGGGGATGAGGCTGTTGCGCAGCAGGTGCCGGGTGACGACCCGGCGGCGCGGCAGGCCCTTGGCGACGGCCGTGCGGACGTAGTCGGCGCGCTTGTTCTCGGCGATGGAGGTCCGGGTGAGGCGCGTGACGTACGCGAGCGAGACGGAGGCGAGGACGAGGCCGGGGACGATCAGCTCGTTGAACGGTGCCTCGGGTGAGACGGCGGGTTTGATCCAGCCCCATTCGACGCCGAGGAGCAGCTGGAGCAGCAGGCCGGTGACGAAGGTCGGGACGGAGAGCACGACCAGGGTCAGCAGCAGCACCGAGGTGTCGACGGGGTGGCCGCGCTTGAGCCCGGTGACGACGCCGAGGGTGATGCCGATGACGATCTCGAAGAGGATCGCGACGATGGTGAGCCGGATGGTGACCGGGAAGGCGTTGGCCATCAGCTCGGTGACGGACTGGCCGTTGAAGGCGGTGCCGAAGTCCCCGGTGAAGACGTTGCCCATGTAGGTCAGGTATTGCTGCCAGACCGGCTTGTCGAGGCCGAACTCCTTCTCCAGCTGGGCGGCGGTGGCCGGGTCGCAGGCGCGGTCGCCGCACAGTCCGGCGACGGGGTCGCCCATCACGTTCACCATCAGGAAGATCAGCAGCGTGGCGCCGAAGAAGACCGGGATCATCTGCAGCAGCCGCCGGATCACGTATCGACCCACGGAGGCCTCCAGGAAGGGTGGGGTGCGGGACGGCGTACGGCCCGGTGCGGGGGTCCGCGGTCCGGGCCGTACGCCGCCGAACTGCTACGGCGTCAACTGACCTTGATCTGGTCGTAGACCGGAACGCTGAACGGGTTCAGGGACACGTTCGACACCCGCTCCGAGTAGCCGGCGCTGCCGTTCTGGTACCAGAGGGGGATGGCCCCCATGTCGTTCTTGAGGACCTCTTCGGCCTGCTGGAAGATCCCGACGGCCTTCGGGACGTCGGTCTCGGCGTTGGCCTGGTTGACCAGCTTGTCGAACTGGGGGTTCGTGTACTTGCCGTCGTTGGAGGAGGCGTTGGTGTAGTACAGCGGCTGGAGGAAGTTCTGGATGAGCGGGTAGTCCATCTGCCAGCCGGCCCGGAACGGACCCTTCATCTTCTGCGTGCTGACCTGGCTGCGGAAGTCGGCGAAGGTGCCGATCGGGTTGCCGACGCAGGCCTTGTTGTTGCCGAGCGCGTTGTTGATGGAGTTGCAGACCGCGTCCACCCACTCCTTGTGGGAGCCGGTGTCGGCGTTGTACGAGATCGTCATCGTGCCGCCGGGGATGCCTCCGCCCTCGGCGACCAGCTTCTTCGCCTCACCGGGGTTGTACGTGCAGGCGTCGCCGCAGATGTTTTTGAAGCCGCCGGCCTCGCCGAGGACCGGGGAGGTCCAGTCGACGGCGGGGGTGCGGGTCTTCTGGAAGATCGTCTCGGTGATCTGCTTCCGGTCGATCGCCATGGACAGGCCCGTGCGGAGCTTCTCCTGCCCGGGCTTGTTCCAGGCGGGGTCGTAGAACGGGAACGACAGGGTCTGGATGATGCCGGCGGGGGTGTTGATGTAGCGGTCCCCGAGGTCGGCGGAGACGTTCTTGAGCTGGGAGGCGGGGATGTCGTCGACGAGGTCGAGGTTGCCGGCCGTCAGGTCCGTGTAGGCGGTGTTGTTGTCGGTGTAGACCTTGAGGGTGATGCCGCCGTTCTGCGCCTTGTCGGGGCCCGGGTAGGCGTCCCACTTCTTGAGGGCCATCTGGGAGCCCTTGGAGTAGGAGTCGATCGTGTACGGGCCGTTGCCGATCGGCTTGCTGAGCCAGCCGGCGTGATCGGTGTAGAAGGCCTGGGGCAGCGGGGCGAAGGCCGCGTAGCCGAGGGTGTCGGGGAAGGTCGAGAACTTCTGGGTCAGCTTGACCGTGAAGGTCTGGTCGCCGGTGACCTTGAGTCCGGACAGGGTCGTGGCCGTCGGCGCTCCCGAGTCGGGGTGGACCTTGTCGTAGCCCTCGATGTAGCCGAAGAAGTAGGCGCCCTTCTGGTTGTTCTTCAGGTTCGCGCCGTAGTTCCACGCGTCGACGAAGGACTTCGCGGTGACCTTCTCGCCGTTGGAGAAGGTCCACCCGGTCTTGACCGTGATGGTGAAGTTGATCGAGTCGGTGGTGTCGATCTTCTCGGCGAGCATGTCCTTGGCCTCGCCGGTCTTCGGGTCGTACTGCTTGAGCCCGCGGAAGATCATGGACAGGACCTTGCCGCCCTGGACCTCGTTGGTGTTGGCGGGCTCCAGCGGGTTCTGCGGGTCGCCCCACGAGGAGCTCACGATGCCGTCGGCCCCACCGCCACCGCCGCCGCTGTCGCCGCCACCGCCACAGGCCGTCGCCGCGAGGGCGACGGCGGTGGCCAGTGCGGCCCACTTGGCGTGCGTGGCTCCGCGCATGGAGTGCCTCCCGTTGGTCTTCACAAGACTTAGGCCCTCATACCACCGCAACCCGGACGGGGTCGCATCTCGGCGACAGCTGTCCGGGTTGCGGCCGGTTCGGCCGGTCGAGGAAGGCCACGTCCCCGTGGCTGCTCCCCCGGGCGCAGACGTCGCCCGGGGGAGCGGCGTGGAGGGCGGCGCCGTCGCCCCGGGTGCCGGAGTGCGGGCGTACGGGCGCCCCGGCAACGCGAGAGGCCCCCGCACCCTGGTGGGTGCGGGGGCCTCTCGGGCTCCGGGCGGGCCGGACCGGACGGCGTGCCGGTGCGTCAGTGCACCGGGACGACCTGCTTCTCCTCGGCGAAGTGGCACGCCGAGGAGTGGGCGGCCGGGGTGTCCTGGCCCTTGAAGCGCTCCGGGACCGCGAGGAGTGGAACCTCCTGCGCGCACTTCTCCTGCGCCTTCCAGCAGCGGGTGCGGAAGCTGCAGCCCGACGGCGGGTTGGCCGGCGAGGGGACGTCACCGGTGAGGATGATCCGCTCGCGGTGCGCGCGGGCCTCCGGGTCCGGCACCGGCACCGCGGAGAGCAGCGCCTGCGTGTACGGGTGCGTCGGGTGCTCGTAGATCTGCTCGTCCGTACCGATCTCGGCCATCTTGCCGAGGTACATGACGCCGACGCGGTCGGAGATGTGCCGGACGATCGACAGGTCGTGCGCGATGAAGAGGTAGGACAGGTTGAACTCGTCCTGCAGCTTCCCCATCAGGTTGATGACCTGCGCCTGGACGGAGACGTCCAGGGCCGAGACCGGCTCGTCGCAGATGATGATCTCCGGGTTGAGCGCGAGGCCGCGGGCGATGCCGATGCGCTGGCGCTGACCGCCGGAGAACTGGTGCGGGTACCGGTTGATGTACTCCGGGTTCAGACCGACGACGTCGAGCAGCTCCTGCACCTTGCGGCGCCGGTCGCCCTTCGGGGCCACCTCGGGGTGGATGTCGAAGGGCTCGCCGATGATGTCGCCGACCGTCATGCGCGGGTTCAGCGAGGTGTACGGGTCCTGGAAGACCATCTGGATGTTGCGGCGGACGGCCTTCAGCGCGCGCCCGGACAGCTTGGTGATGTCCTGGCCCTTGTAGAAGACCTCGCCGGCGGTGGCCCGCTCCAGGTTCATCAGGAGCTTGGCGACCGTGGACTTGCCGCAGCCGGACTCGCCCACGATGCCGAGGGTCTCGCCCTGGAAGAGGTCGAAGGAGACCCCGTCCACGGCCTTGACCGCGCCGACCTGCTTCTTGAAGAGGATGCCCTGCGTCAGCGGGAAGTGCTTCTTCAGGCCCCGCACCTGGAGGATCGGTTCGCCGCGGCCCACAGGGGCGTCGAGGGCGGCCTCCACGGCCTCGTCGGTCTTGCTGAGGTCAGCCATGGATCGTCTCCTTCCAGAAGTGGCAGGCGCTCTTACGGCCCGGGAGATCCGCGCCGTCCTGCTCGGTGACCGGCACCAGGGCCGGGATCTCCGTGCGGCAGATGTCCTCGGCCTTGGGGCATCGCGGGTTGAAGGCGCAGCCGGTGGGCACCTTGAGCAGGTTGGGCGGCAGGCCCTTGATCGCGTAGAGCTCCTGGCCCTTCTGGTCGAGGCGCGGGATCGAGTCCAGCAGACCGCGGGTGTACGGGTGGGCCGGGCGCTTGTACAGCTCGTGCACCGGCGCCTGCTCGACGATCCGGCCGGCGTACATCACGGCGATCTTGTCCGCGACGTCGGCGACGACGCCGAGGTCGTGGGTGATCAGGATCAGACCCATGTTGTATTCCTGCTGGAGCTCCGCGAGGAGGTCCATGACCTGGGCCTGGACGGTCACGTCGAGAGCCGTGGTGGGCTCGTCGGCGATGATCAGGTCCGGCTCCAGGGCGAGCGCCATGGCGATCATGATGCGCTGGCGCATGCCGCCGGAGAACTGGTGGGGGTAGTCGGAGACCCGCGCCTTGGCGGCGGGGATCTTGACCTTGTCCATCAGCTCGACGGCCTTGGCCTTGGCGTCCTTCTTGGACATGCCGTGGTGCACCCGGAACATCTCGCCGAGCTGGTAACCGACGGTGAGGACCGGGTTGAGGGAGGACAGCGCGTCCTGGAAGATCATCGCGATCTTCCGGCCGCGGATCTTCCGGCGGTCCTCCTCGGACATCTTCAGCATGTCCTCGCCGCGGAACAGGATCTCGCCCTGCGGGATCTTGCCGGGCGGCATGTCGAGGATGCCCATGACGGCCTGGGCCGTGACGGACTTGCCGGAGCCGGACTCACCGAGGACGGCGAGGGTCTCGCCGGCGTTCACCGAGTAGTTGACGCCGTTGACCGCCTTGGCCACACCGTCGCGGGTGTGGAACTCGACGTGCAGGTCCTTGACTTCGAGCAGCGGACCCGTGTGGTCGCCGCCGCGCGGCGCCGGGACGGCCGCGGTCTTGTCGATGATGCTCATCTGTTACGCCCTCCTCAGCGCAGCTTGGGGTCGAGGGCGTTGCGGACGGCTTCGCCGAGCATGATGAACGCCAGAACGGTGAGGCTCAGCATGATCGAGGGCCACAGCAGGACGTGCGGGGCGACTCGGATCTGGGCGACACCCGCGGAGATGTCGACACCCCACGAGACGGTCGGGGCGGCGAGGCCCAGACCCAGGAAGGACAGGGTGGCCTCGGCCGAGATGTAGCCGCCGAGCGCGATGGTCGCGACGACGATCACGGGAGCCATGGCGTTCGGCAGGATGTGCTTGAACAGGATCCGGACGGTGCCGGCGCCGAGCGCCTTCGCCGCGTGGACGTAGTCGGCCTGCTTGACCGTGATCACGGCACCGCGCATGACGCGGGTGATCTGGGTCCAGCCGAGGAACGCGAGGGCGAAGACGACGACCCAGACGGTCCGGTCGACGAAGGACTGCAGGACGACCATGGCGCCGAGCAGGAACGGGATGCCGAAGAAGACGTCGGTGAGCCGGGAGAGCACCGCGTCGACCCAGCCGCCGAAGTAGCCCGAGATCATGCCCATGACGCCGCCGACGACGGTGACGATCGCGGTGACGGCGATGCCGACGGTGACCGAGGCACGCGTGCCGTGGATCAGACGGGCGTAGACCGAGCGGCCCTGGCCGTCGTAGCCCAGCCACTCGGGCGAGCCGATCTTGCCCAGCTCGGGCTTGCTCAGGAAGTGGTGGACCAGGTCACCGGCGGTCGGCGACGCGCTGGTGAAGAGGGACGGCCACGCCGAGATCAGCAGCAGCAGCGCGATCAGCACCGACGAGATGATGAAGTACGGGTTGCGGCGCAGGTCGGCCCAGGCGTCGCCCCAGAGGCTGCGGGCCTTGTCCTGCTTGGCAGCCGGCGCCGGGCCCACGGTGGGCGGGGCGATGGCGTCCTCGACGGCCGCGGCAGCGGTCTTGGTCACGTCAGGCATACCGGATCCTCGGGTCCAGGACCGCGTACAGCAGGTCGATGAGCAGGCTGGTGACGAGGTAGACGATCACCAGGATGGTGACGAGGCCCACCAGGGTCGAACCCTCACGCCGGGAGATCGACTCGGCGATGACGCCGCCGATGCCGTGGATGTTGAAGATCGCCTCGGTGACGACCGCACCGCCCATGAGGGCGCCGATGTCGGTGCCGAGGAAGGTGACCACGGGGATCATCGAGTTGCGCATCAGGTGGACGCCGATGACCCGTCGCTTCGGCAGGCCCTTGGCGACGGCCGTGCGCATGTAGTCGGCGCGCAGGTTCTCCGCCATGGAGGTACGGGTGAGCCGTGCCACGTAGGCGAGGGAGAGACCGCCGAGGACGATGGCCGGGGCGATCATCTCGCCCAGGGTCGGCTCGGTGCTGACGTTCGGTGCGATCCAGCCCAGGTTGAAGGCGAACACCATCTTGATGATGTAGCCGAGGACGAAGACCGGGATCGAGATGATCAGCAGGGTGAAGATCAGGATCAGGTTGTCGGCCAGGCGGCCGGCGCGCAGACCGCCGATGATGCCCAGGCCGATGCCGAAGACCAGCTCGATGGCGAACGCGAGGGCCGCCAGCTGAAGGGTGATGGGGAACGCGTCGCCGAGCACTTCCGTGACCGGAAGGCCGTTGCGGATCTGGGTACCGAAGTCCTGGTGCCAGATCATGTCCCACATGTACGTGACGTACTGCTCCCACTGCGGCCTGTCGAGACCCAGCTCGTGGCGCTTCGCGGCGAGCGTCGCCGGATCGGCGCCCTTGTCGCCGAACATCGCCAGCACGGGGTCACCGGGCAGGCTGTGCACCATGAGGAAGATCAGCAGGGTTGTCCCGAGGAATACCGGGATCATCTGGAGCAGTCGTCGTGCGACATAACGCCCCATCATGCCTCCGTTGAGATGTGACAGCGCAACCGACGGGCCCTCCCCCGACACCGTGCCCGGATCCGGGCACGGTGATGTCGTGGAAGGGCCCCCCAGCCGCTGCGTAAGGCACCGAGACGGGACTGACGATCCGTCAGTCCCGTGACGGCGTGCGGACTACGCTTGGGTGATTACTTCTTGACCTCGACGCCGGTCAGGATCGGGTCGCCGTCCTGACCGTAGGCGACACCCGAAACCTTCTCGGAGAAGCCCGCGTTGACCTTGTAGTACCAGAGCGGGATGGACGGCATGTAGTTCTTGAGGTCCTTCTCGATCGCCTGGTACGCCTTGACGGACTCGTCAAGGGTCGTGGCGGAGTCGGCCTTCGCGATCTTGGCGTCCAGCTCCTTGTTGGAGAAGTCGCCCTGGTTGCCGCCCGCACCCGTGCGGAACAGGTCCGAGATGAAGTTGGCGTTCACCGGGTAGTCGAGCACCCAGCCGGAGCGGTAGAGCGACTTGACCTGCTTGGTCTTGCGGGCGGTCAGGTCGGCCTGGAAGTCCGGCTTGCCGTCGCCGACGCACTGGACGCTGGTGGCCTGCTGGATGGAGTTGCAGACGGCGTCCACCCACTCCTTGTGGCCGCCATCGGCGTTGTACTGGATCGAGATCTTGTTGTTCGGGACGCCGCCGCCGGCCTTGATGAGGGCCTTGGCCTGGGTCGGGTCGTACTTGGTGACGCCGGCGCCACCGTCCTCCTGGAAGCCCAGGACGCCCTTCGCGACCCAGCCGGTCGCGGGCTCACGCGTGCCGTTCAGCACCGTCTTGGTGATGGTGGCGCGGTCGATCGCCATGGACAGACCCTGGATGACGCGCGGGTCGATCTGCTTCGGCTTCTTCCACTGGTCCGAGTAGAAGGCGACGGCGATGGTCTGGATCGCGGAGTACGGCTGGTCCACGGCGCGGTCGCCGAGGTCCTGGCGGTAGACCGGGAGGTCCTTCGGCGCGATCTGACGCAGGACGTCGACGTTGCCGGACTTCAGGTCCTCGTACGCGGCCTCGAGGGTGGTGTAGTTCTTGAAGACCACACCGCCGTTCTTCGCCTTGTTCGGGCCCTTGTAGCCGTCGAACCGGGTGATCTCGATCTTCTTCTTGTGGTCCCAGCTCTTGAACTTGTAGGGACCGTTGCCGACCGGCTTCTGGCCGCCGGCGACCGGGTCCTTGTAGAAGGAGGCCGGGAGCGGGGCGAAGACGATGTAGGCGAGCTTGTGGCCGAAGTACGGAACGGCCTTCGAGAGCTCGATGGTGAAGGTGTTCTCGTCGACGACCTTCAGGCCCTCGAGCTTGTCGGCGGTCTGCTTCGCGCCCTCGGCGTCCGGGTGGACCTTGTCGAAGCCCTTGATGTCCGCGAACCAGGACGCGAGGCCCTGGGCGTTCTTCAGGCTGGCGTTCCAGTTCCACGCGTCCACGTAGGACTTGGAGGTGACCGGGGTGCCGTCGTGGAAGGTCCAGCCCGGCTTGAGCTTGACGGTCCACGTCTTCGAGTCCGTCGTGGTGACCGACTCGGCGTTGATCATCTGCAGGGAGCCGTCGGCCTTGTAGTCGACCAGGGTCGAGAACAGGCCGGCCATGACGGCGGAGCCGTTGGACTCCATCGTGTCACCGGTGAGCAGGGGCTTCTCAGGCTCGCCCAGCTCGATGGAGAAGATTCCGTTCGGGTCAACAGCGCCCTTGGCGTCGCTGCCGCCGTCGCTCTTACCCCCGCCACAGGCGGTCGCAGCAAGGGCGACGATGATCGCGCCCGTTACCCACTTGGCGCTCTTGGCACCGCGCATGGGTTCCTCCTCATGAGTCCACTTTGTCACTACAAGAGGGGCACTCCGAGTTTCGCCGACACCCCTGACGGCTTTGGACTCAAGTGCCCCGAGTGTGCTCGTGAGTCGGCACTCCCCACAGTGCGTGACCCATTGACCCGAGCTCAATGGAGCCAACTATTAAGTACGTCCGGGCTGTAAACCACACTTAAGCGGTCTCGTTTTGACAACATCGCCAGGCGCCGAGTGACCGAAATCCGGACAAACTGAGCACAGACAGACACGCCCGAAACGGACTGTTAACACACGTACCGGAGAGCGATCGCCGATATGCGGACACCCGGGCTCCGAAATGGAGTTGACGGAACTTGACGAAAAGCCCGGACCCCCACAGTGCCTGTGGGGGTCCGGGCTCCGGTGCTGACGTCGTGTCAACCACGAGTGGAGTGGATCACAGAAGCATGATCTACCCCGTCGTCATCGGCCGCATGCGGCCTCGTTCAGCCGTTCTTGGCGCGGGAGGCGGAACGACCGCGCTCCTTCTGGTCCAGGACGACCTTGCGGATGCGCACGGCCTCCGGGGTGACCTCGACGCACTCGTCGTCGCGGCAGAACTCCAGGGACTGCTCCAGGGAGAGCTTGCGCGGCGGGACGATCGCCTCGAAGGAGTCGGCGGAGGAGGAGCGCATGTTGGTGAGCTTCTTCTCCTTGGTGATGTTCACGTCCATGTCGTCGGAGCGGGAGTTCTCACCGACGATCATGCCCTCGTACACCTCGGTGCCCGGGTCCACGAAGAGGACGCCGCGCTCCTGGAGGTTGGTCATCGCGAAGGCGGTGACCGCACCGGCGCGGTCGGCGACCAGCGAACCGTTGTTGCGGGTCGTCAGGGTGCCGAACCACGGCTCGTGGCCCTCGTGGATCGAGTGGGCGATGCCCGTACCGCGGGTGTTGGTGAGGAACTCCGTACGGAAGCCGATGAGACCACGGGACGGAACGACGAACTCCATGCGGACCCAGCCGGAGCCGTGGTTCGACATGTTGTCCATGCGGCCCTTGCGGACGCCCATGAGCTGCGTGACCGCGCCCATGTGCTCCTCGGGGACGTCGACGGTGAGGCGCTCGACGGGCTCGTGGATCTTGCCGTCGACCTCCTTGGTGACGACCTGCGGCTTGCCGATGGTGAGCTCGAAGCCCTCGCGGCGCATCTGCTCGACCAGGATGGCGAGCGCGAGCTCACCACGACCCTGGACCTCCCAGGCGTCCGGGCGCTCGGTGTCGAGGACGCGGAGCGAGACGTTGCCGATGAGCTCGCGGTCCAGGCGGTCCTTCACCTGACGGGCGGTGACCTTGCGGTCCTTCACGGCCGCCTTGGCGTCGGCGCCCTTGCCGGTGCCGCCACGGCCGACGAGCGGCGAGGTGTTGGTGCCGATGGTCATGGAGATGGCCGGCTGGTCGACCGTGATCAGCGGCAGCGCGATCGGGTTCTCCGGGTCGGCCAGGGTCTCGCCGATCATGATGTCGGGGATGCCGGCGACGGCGCAGATGTCACCGGGGCCGGCGACCTCGGCCGGCTTGCGGGTGAGCGCCTCGGTCATCATCAGCTCGGTGATGCGGACGTTGGAGATCGTGCCGTCCCGCTTGATCCACGCGACCGTCTGACCCTTGCGCAGCTCGCCCTGCTCGACGCGGAGCAGCGCGATGCGGCCGAGGAAGTTGTCGGCGTCGAGGTTGGTGACGTGGGCCTGGAGCGGCGCCTCCTCGTCGTACGCCGGGGCCGGGACGTGCTCCAGGATGGTGGAGAAGAAGGGCTCCAGGTTCTCGGAGTCCTGCGGGACCGTGCCGTCCGCCGGCTTGGTCAGCGAGGCGATGCCGTCGCGGCCGCAGGCGTAGACGATCGGGAACTCGATCTGGTCCTCGTCCGCGTCCAGGTCGAGGAAGAGGTCGTAGGTCTCGTTGACGACCTCGTCGATCCGGGAGTCCGGGCGGTCCGTCTTGTTGATGCAGAGGATGACGGGCTTGCGCTGCTGGAGGGCCTTGCGCAGCACGAACCGGGTCTGCGGGAGCGGACCCTCGGAGGCGTCCACCAGGAGGACGACGGCGTCGACCATCGACAGACCGCGCTCGACCTCGCCACCGAAGTCGGCGTGGCCGGGGGTGTCGATGATGTTGATGGTGATCGGGGCGCCGCCGTCCTTGGGGTGATACTTCACCGCCGTGTTCTTGGCGAGGATCGTGATGCCCTTCTCACGCTCCAGGTCGTTCGAGTCCATCATGCGGTCGTCGAGCTGCTGGTGGGCGGCGAAGGCACCGGCCTGCTTGAGCATGGCGTCGACGATGGTCGTCTTGCCGTGGTCGACGTGGGCGACGATGGCGACGTTACGGATGTCGTGGCGCGTGGGCATGGGTGCTTGCGCTTCTCTCGGATCGTGGGATGCGGCGTCAGTTCCTCGTACGCCCGCCGGGCGGACGCGCCACGGCTATGTCCCATGGTACGGGGCTGCCGTGCAAGGGGCTTCCCCGGCCAAGATCCGAGTGGTAATCCTGAGGGTTTTCAAGGGTGTGGGGGGGCCGTGCGGGGGGTCGTGCGACCGGGTCAAGGGGCCGACGCGATCCTGCCCGCCGGGATCACCGGCGGGCAAGGAAATTGAGCTGGTTCAGAGGTTGTGACCAGCGGTTTCAGAAGTTTCAGCGGTTTCGTTCGGCGCCGTTGGAGGATTCGGGCTTCTTGAAGCCGATGTCCTGGTAGCGGGGGGTGCCGAGCCCCCAGGCCCCGGCGTTCACCAGATCGGCCCTAGCGGCGACGAGCTGCGGGCGCTGGTAGAGGGGGATGGATCCGGCCGCGGCCCAGATCCGGGCGTCGGCCTGGCGCACCAGCTCGTGGGCCTCCTCCTCGTCGAGCGTCCCCGCCGCCTGGTCGAAGAGCTGGTCGATGCGGTCGGTGCCGACCCGGGAGTAGTTCTGCTCGACGAGGAGCGAGCCGTCCGAGGCCGGCTCGGGCTTGGCGAAGATCGGGCGGGCGTCGGTCGCCGGGAAGGCGGAGGCCGGCCAGGAGTAGAGGGCCAGGTCGTAGTCGCCCGAGGCCACGTGGTCCTTGAAGAAGCTGTCGTCGGAGACCTTGGTGACGTCGGTGCGGATGCCGACCGCGTCGAGCATGCGGACGATCCGGTCCCCGACCGCCCGCAGCGACTCGGAGCCGGGCCCGGACGGCAGGACGAAGCGGAGGCTGAGGGCCTTGCCGTCCTTGCCGAGGGCCTTGGTGGCGTCGGAGGCCGTCACGGGGGCGGCGGTGCCGCGCGGGGCGTAGGCGCCGGCCATCCCCCGGTCCGGCTTGGTGGCCGACTGGGCGGCGCGCGCGCCGGCGCCGGTCCCGGTGTCGAGGGCCTCGGCGCGGGAGAGGAGCGCGGCCTTCTGGCGGGCGGCGTCGGGAGCCGGGGCGAGGGCGTCGGTGGCGTTCCCGGGGCCGTTCGCGCCGACGACGGGGGCGGGGGCGGCACGGCGGTCGCCGGGCTTGTCGTCGCCGACGATGTAGAGGCCCTCGTCGGAGGCGGTGTCGTCGCCCCTCTTCTTGGCGTCGGTGGAGCCCCCGTCCTTCTTCTCCGCCTCCTTCTTCTCCGCGTCCTTCTTCTCGGCCTCCTTCTCCGACTCCTTCTTCTCCGCCTCGCCGCCCGCCTTGGTGCCGGCGGGCTTCCGGAGCGCGCCGCCGGGGACCCAGCCCGCGTCGGCGAGGAGCGCCTGCGCCTCCTCGGTGTCCTGGTCGCCGAGCGCGTCGCTGCTGTCCGCGTACGCCGCCTGGCCCGCGAGGGCGAGGTGGCTGCCGGGGGGCTTCGCGGGGAGGCCGAGCGGCTTCAGCACGGATTCGGCCAGTTCCTGGCGGTTGATGGCGCGGGCCACCGCGCGCCGGACCCGCTCGTCGGCCAGCGGGCCGGACTCGCCGTTCAGCGAGAGCTGGGTGTAGGCGGGCTCCAGGGACTTGCGGACCACGTACTTCGCCAGGGCGTCCTGGGCGTTCGCGTACCGGTCGACCGCCTCCTGGTTCTTCTTGCGGGCGGCCGTGACCTCCGCCGCCTTGGCGTCGTCGGAGCCGTGGGCGAGGGCCCAGGACCGCAGGGCCTTGGAGGGGGTGATCGCGGAGCCGGGGCCGTGGGCGAGGGCGGCCTGGGCGCCGTTCCGGCCGGCGCGGGCGTCCCGGAGGGCGAGGGAGATCCGCTCGGCGACGGACCGGTCGATCTCGGCCAGGTCGAGGCTGCCCGCGGCGAGCGCGTCGGCCCGGTCGGCGCGGGGGACGGCCTTGAGGACGAGGCTGTCGAGCTTGGCCTGCTGCCCCCACCAGCGGGGGTTGCGGGCGAGGGTGACGTCGCCGCTCTTCCGGTCGATCGCCTTGAGCAGGAACGGTCCTGCAGTGGCCTTGAGGGTGGAGCGCGCCCCGTCGTTGAAGGAGGCCGGGGAGCCCATCACCTGCTTGGGGTAGAGGGGCGTGAAGAGGGACTGCCAGTCGGCGTAGGGCTTGGCGAAGGTGACCCGCACCTCCAGGT
Source organism: Streptomyces sp. NPDC107498 (assembly GCF_055582805.1). Classification (NCBI taxonomy): domain Bacteria; kingdom Bacillati; phylum Actinomycetota; class Actinomycetes; order Kitasatosporales; family Streptomycetaceae; genus Streptomyces; species Streptomyces sp. NPDC107498. The sequence continues at coordinate 371,864 of NZ_JBVJPE010000003.1, forward strand.
CGTTCTTGCCCCGCTCGATCTTCTCGATCCGCTCGTAGCCGGAGTTGCGGGCGGTCCAGTACGCGGTGTCGCGGCCGCTCAGCGCGCGCCACTGGGCCACGAAGTCCGCGGCGCCGATCTCGCGGCCGTCGCTCCACACCGCCTGCTGGTTGAGCTTGTAGAGGACGACCTGCTTGGGCTCGGTCTCGATGACCTGCGCGGACTCCAGGTAGTCGGGGTCGAGCCGCGGCCGGCCTCGCTCGTCGAGCGTGTAGAGGGAGGGGAGCACGGCTCCGGCGATGCGCGAGGTGGTGGCGTCGGCGTCGGCCTGGAAGGTGTTGAGCGTGGTGGGCAGCGTGTCGACCGCCCAGCGGAGGGTGCCGCCGTCGGCGACCCGGTCGCGTGCCGCGGGCGCGTTGTCCTGGGCGGCGACGGGGGCCTCGTCGGCCTCGTCGTCGGAGCTGCAGCCGGCGAGGACGGTGACGGCGAGGACCGCGCTGGTGAGGGTGGCGACGGAGCGGAGCGTGCGGGAGCGGGGGCTCCTGGAGCATGTCCTCCCGCGAGGGGCGCCGATCTGGGACATGACTTGTACCCCTTCGTCCAGATTTATTCCATTTGGAGATGATCAGACCTATTGCTCATACACTGAAAAGGACGGATCGGATTCGGCCACGACGACACGGCGGCACGACCGCCAAACCCCACTCGTGCGGCCCAACCGCCCGTGTGTGCGGCTTCCTGAGATGGAGGTGACGCGCGACGCTCACGGAGGTGGGGGCACCCATGTCCGTTCAGGACGATCTGGCGGCCGTCCGGCGCCGCCTGCAGGACCTGGAACGCGCGGTCGAAGAGCTGGAACGCCGCGTCGGGACGGAGCGGACCGCGCCTCCCGTGCCCGCTCCCGGCCTCGCCGCGAGCATGGTGACCGTCCCCGACGCCCCGTACGACACCGGGCAGTGGACCGACGTCGACGACGAGGGCCCGGGAGCACGCGACCGCCACGCGCCGTAGGGCCGAGGAGCCCTGCGGGCGACGGGCAGGCTGCCGAGGAGGACAAGGGGGGCCTTCGCGCCGGGCCCCCGGCCCGCCGTCAGGCCGCCGCGCCCGCGCTCCAGCGGCCGAGGACCGGCTCGGCGAGGGTGCGGGCGGGGCGGCACAGGGTCTGCCCGTGGAGGTCGAACAACTCGTCGCGCGAGGAGAAGCGGCCGAGGTCCGTACGGAGGTGGGCGGAGAGGTCGCAGGGGGCCGAGCCGGCGCACGCGGCGGGCGCGTCCCAGTCGACGGTGGTCCGGGCGACGGCCTCGAAGAGCGTCTCCGCGCCGGAGTTGGTGAACCCGCCCCCGTGCCCGTCCGGCGCGAGACCGGTGAACAGCTCGGCGATCGGCACCCAGGCGGTGCCCGCCGCCCCTTCGAGACGGAACTCCGGCCAGGCCAGCAGGACCTCCTCCGGGACGAACGCGCGGAGCTTCGGGAACCTCGGGTACCAGAAGGTGCCGTCGACGAGCAGGCCGCGCACCCGGGTCTCCACCCCGAGGGACCGGGCCACCGCCTCCAGGACCGCCATCCTCTGACTGCACGAGCCGCGCCCGAGCCGCAGCGTCCGCGACACCCGGCGCCGGTCCTCGACGGAGTACACCGGTCGCACGGCGGTGACGAGGACGCCGTGCGCCACCTGGAGCCGGGCGCGGTCGGTGACCGCTCCCCGGGCCTCGGACTCGCGCAGCACCCGGGCCACGAGCGCGGTCACGAGCGAATGCTCCCGGTCCAGGATCGGGGTGGGCCGGGTGGACCCGGGCACCTCCCGGGCGGGCGCCTCCCCGTCAGGAGCGCGGAAGGCGCGGTCCGCCCCGGTGGTGCGGACGGCGCGGACCGGCATCAGCAGACGGCTGGTCATGGCGTACTCCCCCTCGCCCGGCGGCCCGCTCCCGGCGCCGCGCGGCACCATCCTCCTCCGCCCGGCCCGGCCCCGACGCGCGGGGTCCCGCTCAGAGCCAGCCCGCGCGGTAGGCCGCCCAGTCCTCCTCCCGCGCCGCGAAGTCGACGTACAGGGCCAGGCCGAACCGCTCGCGGTCGGGGTCGGTGCGGCCGAGGCCGAGTCTCGCGCCCTCGACGGCCGCGGCGACCGTCTCCGCGCCCTCGTGGTGGCCGAGGTCGTCCTCGTGGAAGAAGGGGAGGCCCATCAGCAGGTCGGTCGTCCCGGGCGTCACTTCGAGGGCGAGGGCCGTCTGCTGGGCGACGTACCCGCCGTAGAGGCTCTCCAGGGGCATCCAGGTGTCGTACGACATGACGGCTATCTGGTCGACGCGGCGGGCGACCTCGCCGAAGAACTCCTGCGACCACCACTTCTCACTGCCGCTCAGCGCGCCGTTCACCGAGTGCAGGCCCGGCAGCGGGTCGATCTGGTGGGCGGCGACCGAGAGCGGGACCCCGCGGGCCCGGGTCAGTCTCCCGAGGTCGTCGAGGAGAGAGAGGTAGTCCCGGTCGTCGGAGTGCAGCGGCTCCAGGTCGAAGTGGACCCCGTCGAAGCCCGCGTCGAGGACCTGTCGGGCCGAGCCCACCACGGCGCGGCGGGACCCGGCGTCCTCCAGGCGCAGCCCCACGGGCCCTTCGGTGGCCAGGACGTCGCCCAGCCAGGCCTGCACCCGTATCCCGGGCATCGCGCGGTGCACCCCGTCGATCAGCCATGCGGCGCGGGGGTGCTTCGCCGCCCGCAGGGTGCCGTCGTGCTCCAGGGGCCCGGCGTGCACGTACAGGTCGCGTACGCCGCTGTCCTTCAGGCGCGCGGCGAGGGCCGCGAGGTCGGCGTCCTCCTTCCGTCCGTCGACCCAGGCGTGCCCGATCCAGAAGGCGTCCTTGCCACGGGTCCTCGCATCCTCCCGGAGGTCGCCCGTGTAGCTGACGCGCAGGGCCAGGGCCCCGAAGAGCGGGGGCGCCACGAGCAACAGGACGAGGCCGAGGACGAACCAGCGCCCCCGCCTCCACACACGCCTCAGCCTTCCGTCCACCCGAGCCCCCCGAGAGCCGTCGCGTCACTGGAACCACCGTAGCGGCGGCTACGGACAGTGACGTCCCGGCGGGCGCGGCGGTTTCCGGACGCCACGGATCCGGTCACGGACTCCCCGTCCCGGCCGGGTCGCGGGCGGTCATACGTGGACATAGCCTCCCCTTTGTGACGCGAACAGCCACCCGAGCCCTTGTCGCCGTACTGGCGGTACTGGTGGCGGCGTGGTGGCTCCTCGTGCCCGCCGTGCACGGTGCCCACGCCGACGGCCCCGTCGCCCTGTCCCGGAACGGACAGATCACCGACCGGGTCGGCGCGCTCGGCGACCACCGCGCCTCCGTGGTCCAGGCTCTCGACCGGCCCTACGACGACCGGCGCGTCCGGCTCTTCGTCGTCCACGTACGGGACTTCTCCGGACGCTCGGGCCAGGACTGGGCCGACGCCACCGCGGAGCGCAACGCGCTCGGCCTCGACGACGTCCTGCTCGCCGCCGCCACCCACGACCGGCAGGACGGCTACTCGGCCGACCCCGGCTCCCGCTTCGCCCGGGCCCGGCTCGACGAGGTCGCGCGGACCGCGATCGAACCGGCCCTGCGGCAGAACGACCGGGCGGGCGCCGCCGTCGGCGCGGCGAACGGCTACGCCGCCGTCCTCGCCGGCCGGCCCGTCCCCGCCCCGACGCCCACCCCCGGCCCCGCCGACCCCGGCGCCGCGGCCGACGACGGCACCTCGGCGACCGACCTCGTCCTGCCCGTGGTCCTCGTCGCCGGCGCGGGAGCCGTGGCGGCCTACGCGTACGTCAAGCGGCGGCGGCGCGCCGAGACCCGCACCACGCCACGGGGCGGGCAGGGCTGGGGCCCTCCGAAGGAGCCCGCGCCGCCGTCCCTGGACGAGCTCGACGGGGAGGCCCGCCGGACGCTGGTCGCCACCGACGACGCCGTCCGCACCAGCCAGGAGGAACTCGGCTTCGCGACCGCCCAGTTCGGCGAGGAGGCGGTGCGCCCCTTCACCGAGGCGGTCGACTTCGCCGAGGAGCAGCTGACGGCCTCGTTCCGGCTGCGGCAGAAGCTCGACGACTCCTTCCCCGAGGACGATCCGACCCGCCGGGCCATGCTGGACGAGATCCTCCGCCGCTGCGCCGGGGCGAACGCGCGCCTCGACGCCGAGACGGAGGACTTCGACCGGCTCCGGGCCCTGGAGCGCACGGCCCCGGAGGCGCTGGCCGCGGTGGAGGCGGCCTTCCGGGAGCGGACCGGGCGGATCGGGGCCGCCGGGACGGCGCTGACCGCGATGCGCGAGCGGTACGCCGAGACGGCGGTCGCGCCCGTCGCCGGCGACGTCGAGCAGGCGAAGGACCGGCTCGTGTTCGCGACCACCCACGTCGACCGGGCCCGCCGGCGGATCGACGCCGGTGACAACGGCGGGGCCGCCGTGCACATCCGGGCCGCCGAGGGCGCCGTGGACCAGGCGGCCCGGCTGATCGAGGCGGTGGACCGGCGGGCGCGGGACCTGGCCGAGGCCGAGGGGAGGCTGGCGGACGCGCTCGCGGAGACGGACGCGGACCTGGCGGAGGCCCGCGGGCTGGTGGAGGGGACCTCCGAGGGGGTGTCCACGGCCGGCCTCCGGGGCCGGATCGCCCGTGCCGAGTCGGTGGCCGCCGAGGTGCGGCGCGGGGTGGACGCCGGACGGTACGACCCGATCGACGCCCTGCGCCGGATCGAGGAGGCCGACGCGGTGCTCGACGGGGCGCTGGAGGGCGCGCGGGAGCGCGGGTCGGGGACGCGACGCGCGCGCGTGCTCCTCGACCAGGCGATGCTGACGGCCCGTTCGGCGATCGGGGCGGCGTCCGACTACGTCACCACGCACCGGGGCGCGGTGGGCAGCGAGGCCCGTACGCGCCTCGCCGAGGCCCGGCGCCGCTGGGAGGAGGCGCGGTCGCTCGCCGCCGACGACCCGCGGACGGCCCTCGTGGAGGCACAGCGGGCGGACGCGCTGGCCCGGCGTGCCCAGGACCTCGCCGAGCAGGACGTCCGCCGGTACGGGAATCCGAACGGCCTGGGCGGTGTGACGGGGACGGACGGAAGCGGTGGCGGCCTCGGCGGCGCGGTGCTCGGCGGCATCGTCCTCGGCGGGCTGTTCGACGGTGGGCGAGGAGGCGGACACGGCGGGTCCGGCGGAGGGGGCGGTTTCGGGGGCGGAGGTTTCGGCGGTGGGCCCGGCAGCTTCGGCGGCAGCGGCACGCGCGGCCGGCTGGGCGGCGGAGGTCGCTTCTGAGGACGGCCGTCCTGTCCCCCCGTACGCAAGGAGAACGAGCATGAGCAGCCCGTCGACGTGCTCGACCCGACGAGCGAGCTGAGCCGCTTCGAGGACAGGGTGCGCCGGGAGGAGGCCCGGGCCCTGGGCGAGCAGGAGCTCGCCGCCTCCTCCCTGGACGCCCGGTTCGAGCAGCTGGACGCGCTCGGCGACGACGCCGGGATCGAGGCCCGGCCGGCCGCGCTCAAGGGCTGATCCGGCGGCTGCCGGACGCGGTCAGAACATGCTGAGGAGCTGTTCCACCGTGGGCTCCGCCGCTCCCTCGCCGTCCGGCAGGGGCAGTTCGAACCAGACGGTCTTGCCGCGCGGGGTGCGGCGGGAGCCCCAGGAGGAGGAGAGCAGCCCGACGAGCTGGAGGCCGCGGCCGCCCTCGTCGGTGTCCCGGGCCCTGCGGCGCCGCGGCTGGACCAGGCCGGAGTCCCAGACCTCGCAGACGAGGGTCCGGTCGCGCAGCAGGCGCAGCCGGATCTCGCCCTCGCCGTAGCGCAGGGCGTTGGTGACGAGTTCGCTGACGAGGAGTTCGACGGTGTCGACGAGCGGTTCGAGGTCCCAGGCCGCGAGCTGGGCGCGGGCGAGTTCACGGGCCCGGCCGACCGAGCGGGGTTCCCTGGGCAGCCGCCAGTCGCCGACCGCCTCGCTGGGCAGCCCCTGGATCCTGGCCATGAGGAGGGCGATGTCGTCCTCGCCGTGACCGGTGTTCAGGCTGCTGAGGACCCGGTCGCAGACGTCCTCCAGGGGGCGGGCCGGGTCGGTGAGGGCGCGCCGGAAGGCCTGGAGGCCTTCGTCCAGGGGGTGCTCGCGGGACTCGACGAGCCCGTCGGTGTAGAGGGCGAGGAGGGCGCCCTCGGGCAGTTCGACCTCGACCTCCTCGAAGGGCTCCCCGCCGACGCCGAGCGGCATGCCGGGGGGTACGTCGAGGAGCATGGCCTCCTCGCCGGGTTCGACGAGCACCGGCGGGAGGTGCCCGGCGTTGGCGAAGGTGCAGCGGCGGGTGACCGGGTCGTAGACGGCGTAGACGCAGGTGGCGAGGTAGACCTCGGAGAGTTCGGGTCCCCGGTTCTTGTGGGCGCGGGACTGCTGGGCGCCGATGGGGGCGCCCAGGCCGCGGGCGATCTCGTCGAGGTGGGAGAGGACCTCGGCGGGCTCCAGGTCGAGCTGGGCGAGGGTGCGGACGGCGCTGCGGAGTTCGCCCATGGCGACGGCGGCACGCAGGCCGCGGCCCATGACGTCGCCGATGACGAGGGCGGTGCGGTGGCCGGGGAGTTCGATGACGTCGAACCAGTCGCCGCCGACCTCGGTGGCGGTGGTGCCGGGGAGGTAGCGGCAGGCGATGTCGAGTCCCGCGGCCTCGGGGTCGCCGGGCGGGAGCAGGCTGCGCTGGAGGATGAGGGCCCGCTCGTGCTCGCGGCGGTAGAGGCGCGCGTTGTCGATGCAGACGGCGGCGCGGGCGGCGAGTTCGACGGCGAGGGCCCGGTCGCGCTCCCCGAAGGGCTCGCTGCCCTTGGCGCGGGAGAACTGGACGAGGCCGACGACGGTGTCGTGGGCGGTCATCGGGACGACCAGGGTGGACTGGACGAGGTCTCCGTCGGAGCCCGGGACCGTCCGGAGGCGTCCGGTGCGCAGGGCTCCGGCGCAGGGCGAGTTGAACGGGTAGCGGTGGACGGCTCCGACCTCGATGGGTACGGGCCCGCAACAGTCGCCGCCCGCGCCGTGCCCCTCGTCGGTCCTGAGGGGGGTGTCGGAGACGGCGCTGGCGAAGGCGACCCTGCGGAGTTCGGCGCTGCCCGCGCCGTAGCCGACGTCGTGGGAGTTCCCCCACCGGCCGGGCGGTGCCTCGTCGCCGGTCAGGAGGCCCTGGTAGAGGTCGACGGAGGCGAGGTCGCAGAAGCCGGGGACGGCGACGTCGAGGAGCTCGCGGGCGGTGGCCTCCAGGTCGAGGGAGTTGCCGATGCGGGCGCCGGCCTCGTTGAGGAGGGCGAGGTTGCGGCGGGCGCTGGCGGCTTCCCTGGCGGCGTTGTGCCGGCGGGTGACGTCGATGCCGAGTCCGGCGACCCCGATCGGGCGGCCGGAGCCGCTGTGCACGCGGTAGAGGTTGATGGACCAGTGGCGGCGGTCCCTGGCGCCGGGGGCGGCGCCGACGATCCGGAAGTCGGTGACGGACTCGCCGGTCTCCAGGACCTTCCGGAGGGCGGTGGTCATCCGGTCGGCCTCGGCGCGGCCGAGGTAGTCGTGGACGGACCGGCCCCGGTGGTCGTCGGCCTCGCCGCCGAAGACGGTGGCGAAGCGCCGGTTGGCCCGCTTCACGGTGAGGTCCGTGCCGAAGAGGAGGAAGCCGAAGGGAGATTGGCCGAATATCGCCTGGGAGGCGGCGAGGTCGGTCTCGATGCGGCGCAGGGCGCGCACGTCGACGACGATGCACAGCGCGGCCCGTTCACCGGCCTGGGTCTCGCTCGGCATGACGTACATCTCGGCGATGCCCCGGGCCCGGTCCTCGCCGGGCACCCGGAAGGGGACGAGTCCCGTCCACTCCTTGCCGTCGAGGATCTCCCTGACCCGCCGGTGCCCGCGTTCGTGCAGGTCGGCGGGCATGAAGGCCTCGACGGGGTCCTTGCCCCTGGCCTCCTCCGCGGTGACCCCGAAGAGGTCCACGGCCCGTCGGCTCCACTGCTCGACGAGGCCGTCGGGCCCGATCGAGAAGGACGCCACCCGGATGTAGTCATAGATGGACCCGGGCGGGCTGCTCTGCCACACGACGCCGCCGCTCGCCGTCTCAGGTATCTCGCTCACGCGACCGTCCCCTCCAGCTCACCGCACCGGACCGGCCATGCCCGCAGTATTCAATACGGCAGGCCCCGACGGCACGACGTTCACGATCACAGGGTGGTCTCGTTCGTCCCTGGTCGAGTACCGGTGATCGTTGTCCCACCCTGTTTACTCACCAGGGAGAGCCAGCTCGAACCATACGGTTTTGCCCGTCCTTCCTCTACGGGTTCCCCAGCGGCGGGCGGAACAGGCCACGAGCGCGAGGCCCCGGCCCCCCTCGTCGTCGGGCCCCGGGGCCCGCTCGGTCGGTGGATCCGGAAGCGGATCGGAGACCTCCACCAGGAGCGCCGGCGGCTGCGCCGGGTCGGCGCCGCCGTCGCGGGGGCGGACGAGCCGGACGCCGATGGGGCCGGAGGCGTACCGCAGCGAGTTGGTCACCAGCTCGCTGACCAGCAGGACGGTCACGTCACCGAGGGCCGCGTCGAGCTTCCAGGCGCGCAGGGTCTCGCGCACCGCGTGGCGGGCCGTACGCACGGCGTTCGCCTCCGCCGGGAAGTTCCACTCCGCGCGCTCGCCGTCGGTGTCGATCACACCCGATCACTTCCCCAGCCGTGCGTCAGCAGGAAGGTCCATGCCCCCTCCCGAGGGGTCATTTGGGACATACCCGCTATTTAGGACGCGATATCCCGTCGGGAGCGTCGACGGGCGCACGGTGGCACGAACGGCGTAGGGACTCAGTCGCGCGCTCCGCCGACGGGGTCCGCCGGCAGTCTCAGCGCGGCCTCGGCGACGGCGGGGCGGTCCTGGTCGAGCCAGTCGACCGAGTCCAGCTCGCTCCGCGAGAGCCAGCGGAGCTCGTCGTGGTCCTCCAGGGGGCGCGGTTCGCCGGAGAGCAGCCGGGCGGTCCACACCCGCAGGACGTATCCGGGTTTCAGCGGCCACTCGCCGGGGAGGCGTTCGCCCGGCTCGACCTCGACACCGAGCTCCTCGCGGAGTTCGCGGACCAGGGCCCCTTCCGGGCTCTCGCCCGGTTCGAGCTTGCCGCCGGGCAGTTCCCAGCGGCCGGCGAGCTCGACGGGGGCGCTGCGGCGCGCGGCGAGCAGTCGCCCCCGGTCGTACAGGGCACCCGCGACGACGACCACGGCGCCGGCCCCCCGGCCGGGGTCGGCGTCGCGGTGGGGCCCGTGGGACTCACGGGGCTCGTCGGGCGCGGCGGGTTCGGTGGTGCGTTCCGTCATGGGCGCGAGCGTAGCCCGGCCCGGTCGGCGTCCGCCGGGGTCAGAGGGCGGGGCTGCCGATGCGTTCGATCCAGTAGAGCTGTTTGTGGCCGCGGTCGTCGAGACTGTCCGCGATCTTCTGGGCTTCGTCCTTGGTCGCGTACCGCCCCACCCGGTAGCGGTTGCCGTTGTCGTCCTGCCGTATGACGAGCCAGGGAAGGACGGGGCCGCTGTCGGTCATCAGGCTTCTCCCTCCGTCGGTCCGGGCCTCACCAAGGATCTCCGGGAAACCGCAATCCGCATATGCCGGAGCTTACGCCTGACCTTCACACAGCGGATACGGGTTTTCACAAAGAGGCACGGATCGGCCGGGAACCGACGAAGGGCGGCCGAAGGCCACGCCCCGAGCGCCACGGCGGGAACCGCCGACACCGCCGTCGGGACGGCGGGGGGCGCGGGATCGCCGACGGCGCGCCCGGTTCGCGGGCGGGCGGTCGCGGAAGGAACGCGGCGGGAGCCGCCACGACGGCCGCGGGCGACGGGGCGCGGTCGTCATGGGAGCACACGGGCTGACGGCCCGTCGCCTCCGCCGGTGCGCCGGCCCGGGCGGGCGCACCGGAGCGGCGCGCCCGGTCGGCGCGCCGGGTCAGCGCACCGGCAGGTGGTAGGTGATGCGGTAGCGGTCGGCCGGGACGACGACGTCGGCCGTCTCGACGGCGCGGCCCGAGGCGTAGTACGTGCGCTCCACGACCATGACCACGTGCCCCGGCACCCCGCCGAGCGCGAGGAGCTCCTCCGCGAGGCCGGGCCGGGCCCCCACCTCCTCCACCACGTTGTCCACGACCACGTCGATCGCCGCCATGCGCTCGACGACGCCGCAGCCGCCCAGGGGGCCCTCCTCGGGCAGCATGACGGGCGTCCGGCCGGTGACGGCGAGGGGCTCCCAGGAGGTGGAGACCATCATGGGCTCGCCCCCGTCCCGGTACAGGTACCGCGTGCGCATCACCCGCTCCCCCGGCTCGATGCCGAGCCGCTCGGCCACCTCGGCGCTCGCCGGCTCCTGCTCGCTGCTCGACTCCCAGGTGCCACGGGCCCCTTCGGCGGCCTGCTCCTGGCGGAAGGGGCTGGCGCCGGACGCGGGTCGGTAACCGGAGCGGGCGATCCGCCGGGGCACGGGCCGCTCGCGCACATAGGTCCCCGAGCCCGACCGGCCCTCCACGAGCCCCTCGGCCATGAGCACCTTGCGGGCTTCCAGCGCGACGGTGTCCGACACCCCGTACTCCTCGCGGATGCGTGCCTGCGAGGGGAGGCGGGTATGCGGCGGAAGCGAGCCGTTGGCGATCTTCTCCCGCAGATCGCTCGCCACGCGCAGGTAGGCGGGCTGCTCACCGAACGTCACTGGACACTCCCCTCAGGTTGACGGAAAGCAACAGCGTGACAACCGACGGTCGCGATCCGCAAGCATGGGCCAGAGTTTCACTCGAAGTGATGACACTCCGGGTCGCTCGAAACTCTTGACCAGCATTGGTCCAGACCAATAAGTTCTGCCCGCGTGCTCGGCGTCGCCCGCGCCGGGCCATGAGCCGCGGACCGGCACCCCGCCGCCCGCGGTGTTCCGGGACGGCGGTCGGTCACGGGCCGCCGTCGCCGGACGCCGCCCGGTCCGCACACGACGGGGCCGGGCCTCCCGACGAGGAGGACCCGGCCCCGTCCCCCGCCCCCGGTCCCGGTCCCGTACGGACGCGCCCGGTTCAGGCCTGGGTGCCCTCGCCCGCCGGCGGTGTGTCCGTCAGGCCGAGCGCGGTGCGCGCCTCGGCGCCAAGGTCCTCGGGAAGGGCGTCCCAGGCGGCGTCGTACGCCTCCCAGTAGGCGTCCACACCGGACGCCCCGGCCAGCTCGCCCCAGCGCTCGTGCGCCGTGTCGAGCTGCTCGCCGAGCGCCGCGAGCGCGGACTTGGACGTGCCGGGCCAGTCGTGGTCCCGCACGCCCGCGCGGGCCGAGTCGATCGCCGCCAGCAGCTCACCGGCCCACTTCCGGTTGGCCTCGAAGTCCTCGTCCGGGTCGTCCTCCGGCTCCCGGTAGGTGACCGTCTCGATCGGGTTGAGGCTCAGCAGGAAGTGCTCCTGATCGAGTGTCAGGCTCGTCGAGTCGGAGCGCACCGAGCCGCTGAACGGCCCCTTCTCCCCGGCGTACGCGCAGGTCACCGTCCGGTCGCCGAAGCGCCAGCTCCGACTGCTCGGCAGGTAGTAGTAGGTCCAGACGTCCTTCGGGATCTTCCAGGTGTCCATCGCGTAGGCCGAGTTGATCGTCTCGCAGCGCGTCTGGGCGATCCGGTCGATCGGGTCGTCGCCGGGCCACTTGTCGAAGCCGGTCACCTCGAAGCCGCCGGTGACCTCGCCGTCGTGCGGGCGGGCGCAGTCGACGACCTTCACGTCCGTCGCGTACTCCTCCCCCTTGCTGCCGTCGGTGAAGCACTGCCCCGTGCGCAGCGAGTACGGCGACTCGGAGCGGGAGGCCTCGTCCACGCCCTTCCGGAAGCCGGCCCATGCCGAGCTGAACCCGCCGGTCGCGAGGCCGACGACCAGCAGCAGGGAGCTGACGGCGGAGAGCGCGATGCCGGCGATCGCGAGTCCCTTGCCCGTCTGGCCCTTCTTCCTGATCTGCGGGAGGGCGACGAGACCGAGGACCAGGCCGAGGGGCGGGAGGCAGCAGACGACGCCGGAGACGAGGGAGCCGATGGCGAGGCCGTTGGTGGAGCGGCGCGGCGGCTGCCCGTACGGAACCGCTCCCGGGCCGCCGTAGGGGCCGGCCGCGTACGGCATTCCGGGAGAGGTGTACGGGCCGGGGGCGGGCCATCCCCCGGGCCGCGGGCCGCCCGCGGGAGGAGGGGGCGGCGGGGTCGGCTGGCTCGGCTCCACGGGTGCGTGCTCCTGTTGCGGCGGGCGATGCGAACAAACGCTCGGGCGCGCATCGTACGCGGCGGGGCGGAAGGGACGGCCACGTGGGGCCCGACGGGCGGGAAGCAACGGAAGGACCGGAAGGGGCGGCCGCCGTGAGACGGCCGCCCCTCACCTGTTCGGCTCGGGCTCAGAACTGCAGGGCCCAGGAGTCGATCTTCCCGGTGTCGAAGGACGCGTTGTCCGTGACCCGCAGCTTCCACGTGCCGTTGGCGACCTCCGAGGAGGCGTTCACGGTGTACGTGGTGTTGATGTTGTCCGCGCTGCCGCCGGTGCCGAAGGCCTTCAGCGTGTACGCCGTGCCGTCGGGGGCGATCAGCTGGACCTGGAGGTCACCGATGTAGGTGTGGATGATGTTCACGGGCACCTGGAGGGCGGCGGGGGCGTTGCCCGTGACGCCGCTGACGGTGACCGGGGACTCGACGGTCGCATTGTCGTTGATCGCGTGGTCCGCGGTGTTCTCGAACTTCGAGCCGGTGGGCGGCGGGGTGGTGGTGCCGCCGACGTTCAACAGCCTGTTCGGGGAGCCGGTGCCGGGGCTCGTGACGACGTTCGGGGTGGCGGCGGTCGTCAGGGCCGTGGAGACCTGCGCCGGGGTCGCCGTCGGGTGGTCCGCCAGGTAGAGGGCGGCGGCGCCGGCGACGTGCGGGGTCGCCATCGACGTACCGGAGATGGTGTTGGTGGCGGTGTCGCCGGTGCCCCAGGACGAGGTGATGGAGGAGCCCGGGGCGAAGAGGTCGAGGCCGCTGCCGTAGTTGGAGTAGCTCGCCTTGGCGTCGCTCGACGTGGTGGCGCCTACGGTGACGGCCTCGGCCACGCGCGCGGGCGAGTGGTTGGCGGCGTTGTCGGTCTCGTTGCCGGCGGCGACCGCGTAGGTGATGCCGGAGGCGATCGAGTTGCGGACGGCGTCGTCGAGGACGGAGTCGACGCCGCCGCCGAGGCTCATGTTGGCGACGGCCGGCTTGACGGCGTTCCGGGTGACCCAGTCGATGCCCGCGACGACCTGCTCGGTCGTGCCGGAGCCGGAGTCGTCGAGCACGCGGACGCCGACGACCTTGGCCTTCTTGGCCACGCCGTACGACGTGCCCGCGACGGTGCCGGCGACGTGGGTGCCGTGGCCGTGGCCGTCCTGGGCGGTGTTGTCGTTGTCGATGGCGTCGTAGCCGTAGGAGGCGCGGCCGCCGAAGTCGGTGTGGGTGATGCGGACGCCGGTGTCGATGACGTACGCCGTGACGCCCTGGCCGGCGGAGTCCGGGTAGGTGTAGCTCTGGTTCAGCGGGAGGGCCTTCTGGTCGAGCCGGTCCAGGCCCCAGGACGGCGGGGAGGGCTGGGTGCCGTCGACGTGGAAGACGCGGTTCTGGACGACGGACTTCACGGCCGGGTCGGCCGCGAGCTTCCGCGCCTGCGCCTCGGAGAGCTCGACGGAGTAGCCGTTGACCGCCGTGGTGAAGGTCCGCTTGATCCTCGCGCCGAACTTGGCCGCGACGGCCCGGCCCCGGGCGGTCTCCGCCGGCGCGGACTCGTCGAGGGTGACGATGTAGCTGCCCGGGACGGTGCCCTCGGCGCCGGCGTTCTCGATGACGCCTTCGGGGGCGGTCGGTGCGGCGGCCGCCGGGAGGGCGGTGAGGGAGCCGAGGGCGAGGGCGGCGACGGCGACGGCCGCGGCGGTGGCCGTCCGGCGACGCGGTGTGCGCATCTCTGACATGTGGGGGGTCCTCCTCGTGGGGGCAAGACAGGAGCACGACACGGCAATGCCATGGACATGTCAATACGACACGGAGGGCCCGCGCCGTCTCGAACGTCCGGCTGCCGAGCGAAAGGCTGACCGATCCACAGGAAACCCACAAGGGCGCTCACGGACCCGCAACACCCGGGCCACGCGCCTGACATGCTGCCCCTCATGACCGCCTACGAGTGCCCCCGTTGCCGGATCCAGTCCCCCACCGACGCCCTCACCTGGTGTTGCCCGCGGTGCCGCGGCCCCTGGGACCTCGCGTTCACGAGTGCGCCGGTCCCCCTTGCGTCACTCGCCTCACGTGTGAATTCATTGTGGCGTTACACGGAGGTGCTGCCTCCGCTCCCGTACGGGCCCGAGGTGAGCCTCGGCGAGGGCCGCACACCGCTCGTCCGCCTCACCGACTCGGTTTCGGCCAAGCTCGACTTCCTCATGCCGACCCTGTCCTTCAAGGACCGGGGCGCCGTGATGCTCGCCGCGCACGCCCGCCGGCTGGAGCCCCGCACGGTCCTCGCCGACAGCAGCGGCAACGCGGGCACGGCGATCGCGGCGTACGCCGCGCGGGCCGGGCTCGACTGCGTCGTGTACGTCCCCGGGGGCACGTCCCCCAAGAAGCTGGAGCAGGTCCGGGCCCACGGGGCCCGGGTCGTCGAGGTGCCCGGCGACCGCGAGGCGACGGCCCGGGCGGCGCGCGAGGCCGCCGACGAGCCGGGCGTCTTCTACGCCTCGCACGTCCACAACCCGTACTTCCTGCACGGCACCAAGACGTACGTCTACGAACTGTGGGAGGAGCTCGGCGGGCGCCTCCCGGACACGATCGTCGTCCCCGTCGGCAACGGCACCCTGCTCCTCGGCGCCGCCCTCGCCCTCGACGAGCTGCACCGCCACGGCCTCGTCGACACCCGGCCCGCCCTGGTCGCCGTCCAGGCGGCGGCCGTGTCCCCGCTGGCCGAGGCCTTCCACGCGGGCGCGGAGGACCTCGCACGGCCGGCCGTCGCCCGTCCCACCCTCGCCGAGGGCATCGCGATCCCGGCCCCGCCGCGCGCCCGCCAGATCCTGCGGGCGGTCCGCGCGACGGGCGGCACGTTCCTGACGGTGACGGAGGACCAGATCCGTACGGCGCAGCGGGACCTGGCCCGCCGGGGCCTGTTCGTCGAGGCGACCGGCGTGGCCTGCTGGGCGGCGGTGAGCGCGGCCCCGCCCCGCCCCGGGCTCACGGTGGTGCCGCTGTGCGGGGCGGGCGCGAAGACCGGTCTGGCGCCCTGAGTCACGGACGCCCCGGTGCGGATCAGAACTCGTCGGCGCCGTTGCGGAGCTCGTACGTCCAGTAGCCCGTCTTCGCGGCGGCCTCGTCGACCGCCAGGCCGCCGGCGGGGGCCTTGACGACGATGCTGCCCTCGGCCGGGCCCTGGGGGGCGAAGAGGTTCACGTTGAACTCCTTCACGACCTTGTTGTCCTCGTCGACGCCGCCGAGCGCGATCCGCACGTTCGCGTAGGCGGGCGCACCGGGCTTCAGGACGACCGGCGCGGCCGGCTTGCTCTTCGCGACGGCCGGGACGTCCTTGGCGGTCTGGATCGGACCGAAGGCGATGAGCGGGTACTCGAGCAGGGTGCACGAGCGGCCGGAGGTGTTGGTGGCGGTGAGGGTGATGTGCTCGGTCGGGACCTCGTCCGCCTTCGCCGCCGTGACCTTGATGTCGCCGTAGGCGCAGGCGGGGGTCGTGGCGGAGGACTTCCCGGTGCTGGAGCCGGTGGAACCCGCCTTCGAGCCACCGGTGGAGCCGGTGGAGCCGGCCTTCGAGCCGCCGGTGGTGGACCCGGCCGTGGAAACGCCGGTGGCCGAGCCGCCCGTGGAGCCCGAGCCGCTCTTCGCGGCGGTCTGGTCCGCCGTGCCGCCGCCGGCCGTGCCGCTCGCCGTGCCGTTGTCGCCCGCACCGGCGGTGACCTGCGAGGAGCTCGCGCTCCCCGCGTCCTTGGCGCCCGCTGCTGCGTCCCCGCCGCCACAGGCGGTCAGACCCAGCGAGAGGGCGGCGACGGCGGCGGCGGCCAGGACGGTGTTCTTGCGGTGGTTGCGCATGGTGGTGCTCCCCCGTTGACGCGGTCGGTCGGGGCGCACGCTCGGTGCGTGCACCCCGTGGCACCGGACGGTTCTCCCCGGTGCTGCATCCAGCTTCCCGGTCGGCGCTGCCGTCCCGCTTGCGTACCGCTAACGATTCGCTGTCAGCCGCGAAAGGTGTGCCGCCGCCCGCGCCGAACCCTCGGTGAAACCGGCCGCGTCGGCCGCGACGATCGCACGTTCCAGCTGGTCGGCGGCCTCTTCGAGGCGGCCGATGCCGGCCAGCGCCTCGCCCAGGGTGATCTGCAGCGAGGCCCGGATGACCACCGCGTCGGGCGCGACCAGTTCCCCGGCGCGAAGGGTGTGCGCGAGCGCCGCCTCGTACTCCTCCGCCTTCAGGCAGTGGCCCGCCAGGTGCTGGAGGGTCAGCACCTGGGTGGAGGGGTGGCCGGTGCGGTCGGCGAGGTCGACGGCGTGCAGCATGAGCAGCCCGGCCCGCTCGTGCTCGCCGGTCGCGTCCAGGACGGCGGCGTAATTGACGTACCCGATGGCCTCGCTGATCGGGTCGCCGGCCCGGGCGGCCAGCCCGGGCGCCTTCTCCAGGTGGACCAGCGCCTCGGCGTCCCGGCCCTCCTCGTGCAGGATCCAGCCGAGCAGGGCACGCGCGCGTGACTGCGCGTCGAGGTCGCCGATCGCCTCGGCCGAGGCGAGTCCGGCCTCCAGGAGCGGGGTCCAGCCGTCCCCGATGCTCCTGAGGATCAGCGGCCACGGCACGAGCGCGAGCCGCCAGGCCCGGTCGTGCATCCCGAGGGCGGCCGCGGCGGAGACGGCGCCCTCCAGGGCGGCCCGCTCGGCCGCGTACCAGTCGAGCGCCGCCGTACGGTCCTCGAACTCCCTGGTCGCGGCGGGCCGTCGGGCGTCGGCGGGCAGCGCGTAGCAGGGCTGCGAGCCGGGCTCGGCGGCGGCGTCGGCCGCGAGGCCGGTGTAGAGGTAGTGGTCGAGGAGCCGGAGCAACCCCTCCTGGTCGGCCTGCGGGGCGAGGTGGCGCGCGTAGAGGCGCACTAGGTCGTGCGGTGTCCAGCGGCCGGGGACGGCCTCGGTGAGCAGGTGCGCGGCGGCGAGCCGGTCCAGGTCGGCGGAGGCCTGCCCGGGCGTCGTCCCGGCGAGCGCGCCCGCCGCGAACCGGTCCAGGTCGGAGCCGGTGTGCAGGCCGATCGCGCGGAACATACGGGCCGCGGACTCCGGAATCTGCTGCACGGTGAGGCGCAGCGCGGCGGAGACGCCGCGGTCCTCCACGTCGAGCAGCATCAACCGGCTCTGTTCGTCGGCGAGTTCCCCGACCATCGCGTCGAGCGTCCACTGCGGCCGCTCGGCCAGGCGGGCCGCCGTCACCCGGAGGGCGAGCGGCAGACCGTCGCAGAGCCGGGCGAGCCGGGCGGCGGCGGCCGGTTCGGAGGCGACCCGCTCCTCGCCGAGCACGGTGGTGAGCAGGGCGGCCGAGGCGGCCGCCTCGAGGTGTCCGAGCGGCACCGGGCGGGCGGCGTCGGAGGCGACGAGGCCGCCGAGCCGGTCGCGGCTGGTGACGAGGGTCGCGCAGTGGTCGCCGCCGGGCAGCAGCGGCCGGACCTGTTCGGAGGAGCGGGCGTTGTCGAGCACGACGAGCAGCCGGCGTCCGGCGGTGAGGGAGCGGAACAGCGCCCCGCGCGCGTCGACGGCCTCGGGGATCCGCTGCGGCGGGACGCCGAGGGCGAGCAGGAACTCCCGCAGGACGGCGGCGGTCTCGGGCGCCGGTGTCTCGCTGAAGCCGCGCAGGTCGGCGAAGAGCCGCCCGTCGGGGAAGTCGGCGCGCCGCTCGTAGGCCCAGTGGACGGCGAAGGCGGTCTTGCCGACGCCGGCGGGCCCGGTGACGAGACAGACGGGTCCTTCGCCGGCGCGGACGGCACGGTCGAGCGCGGCCAGCTCGGCCCCGCGGCCGGTGAAGCCGCGCGGCGCCCGCGGCAGGCCCTCGGGCGCCGGGGCCTTGGCCTCGACGGCGGGACGGGGCACGGAGACGGGCTCGGCGGAGCGGAGCAGCGTCGCGTACGCCTCGCTGAGGGTCTCGCCGGGGTCGACGCCCAGCTCCTCGGCGAGCAGCCGCCGGGTCCTGTGGTACCAGTCGATCGCGTCCGACTGGCGGCCGGAGCGGGCGAGCGCCAGCATCAGCGCGGCGGCCAGGGACTCGCGCAGCGGGTGGGCGACGGCCTCGGTGCGCAGGACGGCGGCGGCCCTGCCGTGCTCGCCGAGCTGCCCGTACGCCTCCGCCAGCGCCTCCACCGACGCGAGCCGCATCTCCTCCAGGCCGCCCGCGGCGGCTTCGAGGGGCCTGCTGTGCACGGTGCCGGTGAGCGCGGGCCCCTGCCAGTACGACAGCGCCTCCCGCAGCATCCGCACCGCGTCGGCGGGCCGCCGCTGGACACCGGCGAGGCCGACGAGCTCCTCGAAGCGGTGGGCGTCCACGAGCGACTCGGGCATCCGGAGCACGTACGCCGAACCCTGCGTCGCGAGCTCGACCCCGTACGCCTCGGCCCCGTGCTCGGCGAGCAGCGCCCGCAGCCGCGAGACGTGCCCCTGGAGGACGGTCTTGGCGTGCGTGGGCGGCTCCTCCTCCCACAGGGCGTCGATCAACTGACCGACGTTCACGGCACTGTTGGGCCGCAGCAGAAGCATGGCCAGCAGACTGGACCGCTTGGCGGGCCCCAAGGCTACGTCCCTGTCCTCCGTCACCAACGCGACGGAGCCGAGCAGCCGGAACTCCACCTGTATACCTCCGCGATCCCTCTCCCCCGTTTTTCCGAGAAATCGAGAATACGTGGACGTGGGGACCGCCCGTGCCGAGCCGGCTCGGCACACCGCCACCACCGGGTGGCCTTGCTCACACCACCCCGGTCACCCCCGCGAACCCCTGACGACCGCGCCCGCCCACCGCGCCCCGGGCCCGCACGGACGACCGCGCCCGCCCGCGGAGAAGCGGAGCGGGCGCGGCCGGCGACCGGACGTCAGACGTTGAAGCGGAACTCCACGACGTCGCCGTCCTGCATGACGTACTCCTTGCCCTCCATGCGGGCCTTGCCGGCGGCGCGGGCGTCGGCGACCGAGCCCGTTTCGACGAGGTCGTCGAAGGAGATGACCTCGGCCTTGATGAAGCCCTTCTGGAAGTCGGTGTGGATGACACCGGCCGCCTCGGGGGCCGTCGCGCCCTGCTTGATCGTCCAGGCTCGGGACTCCTTCGGGCCGGCCGTCAGGTAGGTCTGGAGGCCGAGGGTGGCGAAGCCGACGCGGGCGAGGGTGGCGAGGCCGGGCTCCTCGGCGCCGACGGACTGGAGGAGCTCCATGGCGTCCTCCTCGTCGAGCTCGGCGAGGTCCGCCTCCAGCTTGGCGTTGAGGAAGATCGCCTCGGCCGGGGCGACCAGGGCGCTCTGCTCGGCCTTGAAGGCGTCGTCCGTGAGCTCGTCCTCGTCCACGTTGAAGACGTACAGGAACGGCTTCGTGGTGAGGAGGTGGAGGTCGTGCAGCAGCTCCGCCTTCTCCGAGCCCTGGACGATGCCCTGCGAGAAGAGGGTGTCGCCCTTCTCCAGGATCGCCTGGGCGGCCTCGACGGCGGCGACCTTGGGCGCCACGTCCTTCTTGATCCGGGACTCCTTCTGGAGGCGCGGCAGGACCTTCTCGATGGTCTGGAGGTCGGCGAGGATCAGCTCGGTGTTGATCGTCTCGATGTCGTCCTTCGGCGAGACCTTGCCGTCGACGTGGACGACGTTCTCGTCCTTGAAGGCGCGGATGACCTGGCAGATCGCGTCCGACTCGCGGATGTTCGCGAGGAACTTGTTGCCCAGGCCCTCGCCCTCGCTCGCGCCGCGCACGATGCCGGCGATGTCGACGAAGTCGACCGTCGCCGGGAGGACGCGCTGGGAGCTGAAGATCTCCGCCAGCTTGGTCAGGCGGGGGTCGGGGACCCCGACGACGCCGACGTTGGGCTCGATCGTGGCGAACGGGTAGTTGGCCGCCAGCACGTCGTTCTTGGTCAGGGCGTTGAACAGGGTCGACTTGCCGACATTCGGCAGACCGACGATTCCGATCGTGAGCGACACGGTGGCGACTTCCTGAAGTGTGGATGGTGGGCCGATCCCCCAGTTTACGGGCGGGTCGAACCGGCCAGTGACGGAGACCTTCGGTCGTTCTCGGGGGCAAGGTCACCCAAAGGGCGTGTCCCGGACCCCGTTCCCGGCCCTTTCCGACCTACGTTGGTCGAGTGGAGCAGCACAGGACAAGTCAGCCGCAAGGCCGCCGAAGGCCGCAGACCCCCGCCACTCCGCCGGTCGTACCGCCCGGCGCTCTCGTGGAGGGTGCGGCCGTCTACCGCGTGACCGGCAGAGCCGGCCGCGCGCCCGGCCGCGCCCGCGTGGAGCGGGCCGTGGCCGCCGACGGCCAGGCGGCCCGTGCGTCCGGGCGGCCCGCCGGGCGCCGGCCCGTGCCGCCGGTCGTCCTCGCCCTGCGCCGGCTCCCCTCGCCCCGCCTCACCGGGCTCGGCGCCGGGCTCTTCGCCTCCGCCGTCATGCTGGCCCTCGGTCTCCTCGACCAGCTGCTCCTGGACGGCTCCCCCGTCGTCTACGGGCTGCTGTTCCTGCCGGTCAGCGCCCTGACCGCGCTCTGGGTCAGGACCGCCGACCTGGTCACCGCCCCGATCGGCGTCCCCATCGCCTTCGCCGTCGGCGTCGTCCCCGTCGCGGGCGGCACGGGCGGCTTCGGCGGCCAGGCCATGGCCGTCGTGACCGCCCTCGCCGTGCACGCCGGGTGGCTCTACGGCGGCACCCTCGTCGCCGGTCTCATCGCGAGCGTCCGCAAGGTGCGGGAGATGGGGCGGCGCCATCAGCGTGCGGCGGCCGCGGCGGGGCGGCGACCCGTGGCGTAATCCGGATCCGGGATCCGGGATCCGGGGTTCGTAGACCGGATGTCGGATCCCGGATCCCCGCCCCGCCCGCTCCCTCACACCAGCCCCGCCGCCGTCCCCGCCGCCATCCCCGCCCCCACGATCCCCGCGTCGTTCTGCAGCTCCGCCGGGACGATCTTCGCGCGGATGCCCTCGATCAGCGGCAGGAACTTGTCCGCCTTGCGGCTCACGCCGCCGCCGATGATGAACAGCTCGGGCGAGAAGAGCATCTCGACGTGGGCGAGGTACTTGCGCACCCGCCGGGTCGCCCAGTGCTCCCAGGTGAGGTCCTCGTCCTCCTTGGCCCTGGTCGAGGCCCGGGTCTCCGCGTCGTGGCCCTTGAGCTCCAGGTGGCCCAGCTCGGTGTTGGGGACGAGGCGGCCGTCGACGAAGACGGCGGAGCCGATGCCCGTGCCGAGGGTCAGCAGGATCACCGTGCCCTTGCGGCCCCGGCCCGCGCCGAAGGTCATCTCCGCGACCCCGGCCGCGTCCGCGTCGTTCAGGACGGTCACCGGGAGTCCGCCGAGGCGGTCGCTGATCAGGGCGCCCGCGTCGACGCCGATCCAGGCCTTGTCGACGTTGGCGGCCGTACGGACGGTGGAGCCCGTCACGACGCCGGGGAAGGTCACCCCCACCGGCCCCGTCCAGCCGAAGTGCTTCACGACCTCCGCGACGCAGCCCGCCACACCGTCGGGTGTGGCGGGCTGCGGGGTCAGTACCTTGTGGCGCTCCTCGGCGAGCGCTCCGTGCGTCAGATCCACGGGGGCGCCCTTGATGCCCGAGCCGCCGATGTCCACTCCGAAGACGTTCATGGACCCCACCGTAAGGGCAGGCGCGCCGCGTTACTCCTCGACGGGCGCGGCGGGCGCGGTCGCCGCGAGCTTCTCGGCCTCGGCCCGCAGGTCCTTGTTGCGGAGCTCCTTGGGCAGCGAGAAGGTCAGGGACTCGTCCGCCGTCTTGACGATCTCCACGTCCGCGTAGCCGCGCGCGGCGAGCCACTCCAGGACCTCCTGCACCAGGACGTCCGGGACGGAGGCGCCGGAGGAGAGGCCGACGCTGGTCACGCCCTCCAGCCAGGCCTCGTCGATCTCACTGGCGAAGTCGACCAGGTACGCGGCGGGGACGCCGGCCTGCTTGGCGACCTCGACCATGCGGATCGAGTTGGAGGAGTTCTTCGAGCCGACGACGATCACCAGCTCGGCCTGGCCGGCGAGCTCCTTGATGGCGGTCTGGCGGTTCTGCGTGGCATAGCAGATGTCGTCGGACGGCGGGGAGATCAGCTGCGGGAACTTCTCCTTCAGCGCGTCGACCGTCTCCATCGTCTCGTCGACCGAGAGCGTGGTCTGGGAGAGCCAGACGACCCGGGAGGGGTCGCGGACCTCGACCTTGGCCACGTCCTCGGGGCCGTCGACCAGCTGGATGTGGTCGGGCGCCTCGCCGGAGGTGCCGATGACCTCCTCGTGGCCCTCGTGGCCGATGAGGAGGATGTCGAAGTCCTCCTTGGCGAAGCGGACGGCTTCCTTGTGGACCTTGGTGACCAGCGGGCAGGTGGCGTCGATGGTCGCGAGCCGGCCCGTGCGGGCCTCCTCGTGGACCGTGGGGGCGACCCCGTGCGCGGAGAACATCACGATGTTGCCGGGCGGCACCTCGGTCGCCTGGTCGACGAAGATCGCGCCCTTCCGCTCCAGCGTCTGGACCACGTACTTGTTGTGGACGATCTCGTGCCGGACGTAGATCGGCGCCCCGTACTGCTCCAGGGCCTTCTCGACGGCGATCACGGCACGGTCCACGCCCGCGCAGTAGCCACGGGGAGCGGCGAGCAGGACACGCTTCGGGCGGTTCGTCGCGGAGGCGGAATCGGGCGTCGGCGCGGGCGTTGCAGTCATGCGTCCCATCGTAAGGCCGCGTCGGTGAGCGGTTGGAGCGGCGCCGTGGCCGAAACTGGCGCCATGGCTCAGGAGACGCAGGCGGCGGGGCACGAGGGACTCCGACGGAATCTCGGATTCCGCGACCTTGTCGTGTACGGACTGCTGTTCATCGCCCCCATGGCACCGGTCGGCGTCTTCGGGACGCTCGACGCGAAGTCGCACGGGGCCGTCGCACTGGTGTACGTCGTGGCCACCGTCGCCATGGCGTTCACGGCGTTCAGCTACGCCCAGATGGTGCGGGTCGCGCCGCAGGCCGGCTCCGTCTTCACGTACGCGCGCAAGGGCCTCGGAGAGGGGCCGGGGTTCATCGCCGGGTGGATGGCGATGCTCGACTACCTGCTGATCCCGGCCGTCGCCTACCTCTTCGCGGGCATCGCGATGGAGGCGCTGGTCCCGGAGGTGGACCGGTGGGTGTGGACCGGGATCGCCGTGGTGGTCACCACGCTGCTGAACCTGTGGGGCGTGCGGGCGGCGGCCCGGGTCGGCTTCGCGGTGCTCGCGATGGAGATCGTCGTCCTGCTGGTCTTCGTCGTGTCGGCGGCGGTCGTGCTCGTACGGGACGGGGCGCTGCGCGACGGGTGGTCGCCGCTCGCCGGTGACGGCGCGTTCTCGCTCGCGGCGGTGGTGGGGGCCGTGTCGGTCGCCGTCCTGTCCTACCTGGGCTTCGACGCGATCGCCTCCTTCGCGGAGGAGGTCACGGGAGGCTCGCGGAAGGTGGCGCGGGCGGTGCTGTTCTGCCTGGCGCTGGCGGGCGTCCTGTTCGTGGCCCAGACCTGGCTGGTGGCGCTCCTCGAACCGGTCTCCTCGGCCGAGCTCGCCGCCGACCCGGCCAAGCAGGGCTCGGCCTTCTACGACGCCGTGGACGCCTCCGTCGGCGGCTGGCTGCACGACCTGGTGGCCGTGTCGAAGGCGATCGGCGCGGCCTTCGCGGCGCTCGCGGGGCAGGCGGCGGGCGGCAGGCTGCTGTTCGCGATGGGCCGCGACCGGCGCCTTCCGCATCTGCTGGCCCGCACCGACGGCGGTGTCCCCCGGGTGGCACTGCTGGTGGCGGCGACCGTGACGATGATCGCGGCGGTGTGGGCGGCGCGCCGGGACGACGGACTCGACCACCTGGTCTCGGTGGTCGACGTCGGCGCGCTGACCGCCTTCGTACTGCTGCACGCGAGCGTGGTGGGCTGGTTCGCCGTGCGGCGGGCCGAGGGGCCGCCGCACTGGCTGAAGCACGTCGTCCTTCCGGTGGTCGGCGCGGCGATCCTGATCGCGGTGATCGTCGAGGCCTCGGTCGCCGCGCAGGTGGTGGGCGTGGTGTGGCTGGGGGTGGGACTCGTCGTCCTCGCCGTGCAGGGCGCGACGAGGACGTCCACGCGCGCGTAGGTGCCGATGGGGACGTCCACGCGCGCGCAGTGCCGACGAGGACGTCCACGCATGCTCAGCGACGACGGGAACGTCCATGGGTGCGCGAACCGACGGGGACGTTCCCTCGCGCGGGGGTCGACGGGGACGTCCCCGCGCACGTGGACCGGCAAGGGCGCCCCCGCGCGCGTGGCGCCGTTCGGAGCTCGTCGGGCGGGGCCGGTCCGCCGTGCGCCCCTGACGTTGTCGTACCGCGCGGTTACGCTCGGTCCATGGCTCTGACTACGTCCGTCGAAGCACCGCTTCCCGTCGGTGAGGTCTCCCGGCTCATCGGGGGGTGGATCGACCGGCTCGGGGCGATCTGGGTCGAGGGGCAGATCACGCAGCTGTCGCGGCGCCCCGGCGCCGGGGTCGTCTTCCTGACGCTGCGGGACCCCTCGTACGACGTCTCGATCGGCGTCACCTGCTACCGCCAGGTCTTCGACGCGGTCGCGGACGTCGTCTCGGAGGGCGCCCGGGTCGTCGTGCACGCCAAGCCCGAGTGGTACGCGCCGCGCGGGCAGCTGTCGCTGCGGGCGGTGGAGATCAAGCCGGTCGGGATCGGCGAGCTGCTCGCCCGGCTCGAACAGCTGAAGCGGAGCCTGGCCTCGGAGGGCCTGTTCGCCCTCGACCGGAAGAAGCCGCTGCCGTTCCTGCCGCACCTCGTGGGCCTGGTCTGCGGCCGCGCCTCGGCGGCCGAGCGGGACGTCCTGGAGAACGCGCGCCGTCGCTGGCCGGCCGTCCGCTTCGAGGTGCGGAACGTCGCGGTGCAGGGCGTGAAGGCGGTCCCGCAGGTCGTCCGGGCGGTCAGGGAGCTGGACGCCCACGAGGACGTGGACGTGATCATCGTGGCCCGGGGCGGCGGCAGCGTCGAGGACCTGCTGCCGTTCTCGGACGAGCAGCTGGTCCGGACGGTGGCCGACTGCCGTACGCCGGTGGTGTCCGCGATCGGGCACGAGCCGGACTCCCCGCTGCTCGACCTGGTGGCCGACCTGCGCGCCTCGACGCCGACGGACGCGGCCAAGAAGGTCGTCCCGGACGTCGGCGAGGAGCTGGACCGGGTGCGCGGGCTGCGGGACCGGGCGCTGCGGACCGTGCGCGGTCTCCTGGAGCGCGAGGAGCGGGGTCTGGCGAACGCGCTCGCGCGGCCCGTCATGGAGCGTCCGCAGCGCATGGTGGAGGTCCGCGAGGACGAGGTCGCGGCGCTCCTGGCCCGGAGCCGGCGGGTCCTCGGGCACCTGCTGGACCGGGCCGACTCGGAGCTCTCGCACACGCGGGCGCGGGTCCGGGCGCTGTCGCCCGCCGCGACGATGGAGCGGGGGTACGCGGTGCTCCAGCGGGCGGACGGGACGGTGGTCCGCTCCCCCGGGGAGGCCCCGGAGGGCGAGGAGCTGCGGGCCCGGGTCGCCGAGGGCGAGTTCACGGTGCGCCGCGTGCCCGCCCCGACCGGCCCCGGGCGAACGGCCTGAGCGGGGACCCCGAACGGAAGACCCCGCGCGGGAAACCCCGAGCGGAAGCCCCTGAGCGGAATCCCCTGCGCGGGAGACGGGGCAGTCGAGCAAGAACGACCGGACACGGCGGATGGAGCGGCACATGGCAGCGGGCACGAGCACGGACGCGGGCGTGGAAGAGGAGGCCCTCGGTTACGAGCAGGCGCGGGACGAGCTGATCGAGGTCGTCCGGCGCCTGGAGGCGGGCGGGACGTCCCTGGAGGAGTCCCTCGCGCTCTGGGAGCGGGGCGAGGAGCTGGCGAAGGTGTGCCGCCGCCGTCTGGAGGGGGCGCGGGCCCGGCTCGACGCCTCGCTGGCGGCGGAGCGCACGGCCGGCGCGGACGGGGGAACCGGAGCGGACGGGGAGGGCGGGGACGAGTAGGCCCGCCCTGACGACTCCGAGTGAACCGGATCACTATCCGGATGAGTTAGTTGAATTTTCACCAACCTTGGGCGTACTGTCGAGACATCGCTTGAATCTTGTACGAGCGAACCCCCCTGTGCAGTTCGGAAGGTACGCAGCATGTCTCTCGCCCTCGACGCCGTCGCCCAGGACCTCCTCTTCCGCGAGGCCCGCACCGCCAACACGTTCACCGACGAGCCGGTGACCGACGAGCAGGTCCAGGCGATCTACGACCTGGTGAAGTACGGTCCCACCGCCTTCAACCAGACCCCGCTGCGCATCACCCTGGTCCGCTCCCCCGAGGCCCGCGAGCGCCTGGTGGAGCACATGGCCGAGGGCAACCGGGCCAAGACCGCCGCCGCCCCGCTGGTCGCGATCCTCTCGGCCGACAACGAGTTCCACGAGGACCTGCCGGCGCTGCTCCCGCACTTCCCGCAGGCCAAGGACATGTTCTTCGCGGAGCGCCCGGTCCGCGAGGGCTCCGCGCTGCTGAACGCCGCCCTCCAGGCCGCGTACTTCATCGTGGGCGTCCGCGCCGCCGGCCTGGCCGCCGGCCCGATGACCGGCCTGGACTTCGCCGGCCTCCAGAAGGAGTTCCTGGACGACGACCACACCCCGCTGATGGTCGTCAACATCGGCAAGCCGGGCGAGGACGCCTGGTTCCCGCGCTCCCCGCGCCTGTCGTACGACGAGGTCGTCACCACCGTCTGAGCCTGACGGCAGCACGAGGACGGGCCCCGCACTCCACGAGTGCGGGGCCCGTCCCGTACGCCTCAGGCCTTCTTCGCCCGGAGCGAGCCGGCCATCTCGGCCAGCCGCTCGAAGGAGGCCGTGCCGGTCACCACGGTCGTCGCGCCGTCCTCCGTGCGGACCAGCGCGTCGTACTTCGGGCCCTCCCAGCGCTGCCAGACCCGCCCGGCCACCGTCTGGGTCTTCCCGGTGTTCTTCGCCTTCCGGGTCACCTCGGGGACGAACTTCCTCGGCTCCGTCGTCGACTGGTTGACCGCCACGTACTGGGTGTCCGGGGAGAGGAAACCGAGCTGCCAGGCGTCGCCCTTCTCGCGCTTGTACGAGACGACCGTCGCCTTCCATCCCTCGCCGAGGCCCTCGGGGGCCAGCACCGGATACGGCGCCGCCCGCTGGGCCGTGAGGAGCTCGACCCGGTAGTCCTTCGCCTTGACCGGTTCGGCGCTCTCGTCGTGCGGGATGAAGAGATACATCACGCCCGCGGCGACCATGATCACCCCGAGGGACTGGAACATCCCGCGTACCGTCTGCCTGCCTCGCATACCTGCCACGCCCACCATGGTCGCATCACGGCGTCCTGCTCATACGTGGGCCCCTCTGCTCATTTTGTCGACGTACCGATAGAGTCGCAGCACCCTCTTTTTCCCGGCCGTCGCCGTACAGAAAGGTGCGTTCCGATGACCGAGCACCACCACCTTCCGCCCGAGCTTGTCGTTTCTCCCGAGGCCCCCGACCGCAACCTCGCCCTGGAGCTGGTCCGCGTCACCGAGGCCGCCGCCATGGCCGCCGGCCGCTGGGTCGGCCGCGGCGACAAGATCGGCGCGGACGGGGCGGCGGTCAACGCCATGCGGACCCTGATCTCCACCGTCTCGATGAACGGCGTCGTCGTCATCGGCGAGGGCGAGAAGGACGAAGCCCCCATGCTCTTCAACGGCGAGCGGGTCGGCGACGGCACCGGCGCCGAGGTCGACATCGCGGTCGACCCGATCGACGGCACCACGCTCAACGCGAAGGGCATGCCGAACGCGATCGCCGTCCTGGCCGCCGCCGACCGCGGCACCATGTTCGACCCGTCCGCGGTCTTCTACATGGACAAGCTGGTCACCGGCCCGGAGGCCGCCGACTTCGTCGACATCAACGCCCCCGTCTCGGTCAACATCCGCCGGGTCGCGAAGGCCAAGAACTCCTCCCCCGAGGACATCACGGTCGTCATCCTGGACCGCCCGCGTCACGAGGGCATCGTCAAGGAGATCCGCGAGACGGGCGCCCGGATCAAGTTCATCTCGGACGGCGACGTCGCCGGCTCGATCATGGCCGTCCGCGAGGGCACCGGCGTCGACATGCTCATGGGCATCGGCGGCACGCCCGAGGGCATCATCTCCGCCTGCGCCATCAAGTGCCTCGGCGGCGTGATCCAGGGCAAGCTGTGGCCGAAGGACGACGCCGAGCGCCAGAAGGCCCTGGACGCGGGCCACGACCTGGACCGCGTGCTCTCCACGAACGACCTGGTCGGCGGCGACAACGTGTTCTTCGTCGCGACCGGCATCACCGACGGCGAGCTGCTGCGCGGGGTGCGCTACCGCGCCGAGACCGCGACCACGCAGTCGCTGGTCATGCGCTCGAAGTCCGGCACGATCCGCCAGATCGACTCGACGCACCGGCTCTCGAAGCTGCGCGCGTACAGCCAGATCGACTTCGACCGGGCCAAGTAGCGAGGCGGCCGGAGGCCGGCCGCACGAAGAGGGGCGCCCCCATGTGCGGTGGGGGCGCCCCTTCTCGTACGGACCGGGGGAGGGTCTCCGCGATCCCGTCAGCCGGCCTGGGGCATCCGCTCGGTCGCGGCCGCCTTCCGCAGCTCCACCTCACGCCGTCGGCGCCGGGCGAGGACGACGCGGCGCTCGGCCGCCGTGAGCCCGCCCCACACCCCGTACGGCTCGGGCTGGAGCAGCGCGTGCTCCCGGCACTCGACCATCACGGGACAGCGCGCGCAGACCCGCTTGGCCGCCTCCTCGCGGGCGAGCCGCGCGGCGGTCGGCTCCTTGGACGGGGCGAAGAACAGCCCGGCCTCGTCCCGGCGGCACACCGCCTCCGCGTGCCATGGACCGGCCTCGTCCTCCCGGGCAGGGGCGCGCTGAGGGGGTACGGCGGCGACCTGGAGGGGCTGATGCGGCGGTTGCAGCACGGTCTACTCCTGACGACGGCTTCGCGAGAGAGCGGCGATGCACCAGCCTTACCCGTTGTGCGCGCGCCTATGCACTGCGTGCCCCGCCGTTCCGCACTGCGGAGAGCCGGGGGCGAATTCCGGTCATCTTCCGGCCGCCTTCCGGTCGCCGCCGGACGCCCCCCCGGGCGTCAGTGTCCGTGGTGCTTGCGGAGCCTGCCCTGGAGATCGGTGATCCACTTGCCGCGCTTGGGCTTGGCCTCGACGTTCCCGAAGATCGAGAAGCCGTTGACGACGACGACCGGCGCCTGCGGGTCGGCCCCTTCCAGGGTCACGACCTCGAAGTTCCCGAAGACGCCGCTGCCGCTGCCGCGCAGGCTGATGTTCTCCGGGACCCGGATCTCGACGTTCCCGAAGATGGAGGTGGCGTTGATGGTGGTCAGCCGCTGGGCGAAGATCGCCTCGGTCAGGTCCACCTCGACGTTCCCGAAGAGCGCGAAGGCGTTCGTCCGGCGGCTCACCCGCCAGCGGCCCTTGCGGGTGGTGCTGGAGAAGATCGCGACGAGGTTGTCCGCCGGGCCCTCGGGGTCCTCGGGGCCGTAGGCGAAGGCCGGTTCGGCCTCCCGGGCGGAGCGGGCGCCCGGCAGGTCGCGGACGATCGGCTCCAACTCGCCGACGGTCTTGGCCCGGTAGACCGCGTCGATCCGGTCCGAGTGCTCCTCGGCGTCGAGCCGCCCCTCGGCCAGGGCGTCCCGGAGGATGTCCGCGATCCGGTCCCGGTCCGCGTCCGAGGCCCGCAGCGAGCCCTGCGGATCGGCGAAGGCGGGCCCGGCGAGAGCGGGCTCGGCGAGGGCGGGGGCGGGCTCGGCGGGGGCGACCGGCCGCTGCGGCCGCGGCTGCTTCTCGGGTTCGGGCTGCTTTTCGAGGTCCACGGAGCCAGCCTAGCGACACGCGATAGATCGCAACCAGAGGGAACACCCCGGGCGCACCCCCCAACGCTCCGGCCGCGTCCCCTAGGGGACGACCCGGGGTCCGACCACGCCGTTCCGGCGCGGTCGCAGGCCCTAGTGAGCCTTACCTCACAGGATCCGGGCCGCCCCCGCGTCTTACGCTGGAGGGAGCGCCGCCAACGGAGGCGGCGCTGCTGTCTGCCGAGTGAGGAATGGCCGCCGTCATGCCTGAGTTTGCGTACTCCGATCTGCTCCCCCTGGGAGAGGACACCACGCCCTACCGCCTGGTGACCTCCGAAGGTGTCTCCACCTTCGAGGCCGACGGGCGTACGTTCCTCAAGGTCGAGCCCGAGGCGCTGCGCAAGCTGGCCGCCGAGGCCGTCCACGACATCCAGCACTTCCTGCGCCCGGCCCACCTGGCCCAGCTGCGCCGGATCATCGACGACCCGGAGGCGTCGAGCAACGACAAGTTCGTCGCGCTCGACCTCCTGAAGAACGCGAACATCGCCGCCGCGGGCGTGCTCCCCATGTGCCAGGACACCGGCACCGCGATCGTCATGGGCAAGCGCGGACAGAACGTGCTGACCTCCGGCCGTGACGAGGAGGCCCTGTCCAAGGGCGTCTACGACGCCTACACCAAGCTGAACCTGCGCTACTCGCAGATGGCGCCGGTCACCATGTGGGAGGAGAAGAACACCGGCTCGAACCTGCCCGCGCAGATCGAGCTGTACGCGACCGACGGCGGCGCGTACAAGTTCCTCTTCATGGCCAAGGGCGGCGGCTCGGCCAACAAGTCCTTCCTCTACCAGGAGACCAAGGCGGTCCTGAACGAGGCCTCCATGATGAAGTTCCTGGAGGAGAAGATCCGCTCGCTCGGCACGGCCGCCTGCCCGCCGTACCACCTGGCGATCGTCGTCGGCGGCACGAGCGCCGAGTTCGCGCTCAAGACCGCGAAGTACGCCTCCGCGCACTACCTGGACGAGCTGCCCACCGAGGGCTCGGCCGAGACCGGCCACGGCTTCCGGGACAAGGAGCTGGAGGAGAAGGTCTTCGAGCTGACGCAGAAGATCGGCATCGGCGCGCAGTTCGGCGGCAAGTACTTCTGCCACGACGTCCGCGTGGTCCGCCTCCCCCGCCACGGCGCCTCGCTGCCCGTCGCGATCGCCGTCTCCTGCTCGGCCGACCGCCAGGCCGTCGCGAAGATCACCGCCGAGGGCGTCTTCCTGGAGCAGCTGGAGACCGACCCGGCGCGCTTCCTGCCGGAGACGGAGGACTCCCACCTCGACGAGTCCTCGGACGTCGTGAAGATCGACCTCAACCAGCCGATGGACGAGATCCTCGCCGAGCTGACCAAGCACCCGGTCAAGACCCGGCTGTCCCTCAGCGGCCCGCTGGTCGTGGCGCGCGACATCGCGCACGCCAAGATCAAGGAGCGCCTGGACGCGGGCGAGGAGATGCCGCAGTACCTGAAGGACCACCCGGTCTACTACGCGGGCCCCGCGAAGACCCCCGAGGGTTACGCCTCCGGCTCCTTCGGTCCGACGACGGCCGGCC
Source organism: Streptomyces sp. NPDC107498 (assembly GCF_055582805.1). Taxonomy (NCBI): domain Bacteria; kingdom Bacillati; phylum Actinomycetota; class Actinomycetes; order Kitasatosporales; family Streptomycetaceae; genus Streptomyces; species Streptomyces sp. NPDC107498. The sequence goes on from NZ_JBVJPE010000003.1 coordinate 403,473, forward strand.
GCATGGACTCGTACGTGGAGCAGTTCCAGGCGGCGGGCGGCTCGAAGGTCATGCTGGCCAAGGGCAACCGGAGCAAGCAGGTCACGGACGCGTGCGGGGCGCACGGCGGCTTCTACCTGGGCTCGATCGGCGGCCCGGCGGCGCGTCTCGCGCAGGACTGCATCAAGAAGGTCGAGGTCGTCGAGTACGAGGAGCTCGGCATGGAGGCGGTCTGGAAGATCGAGGTCGAGGACTTCCCGGCCTTCGTCGTCGTCGACGACAAGGGCAACGACTTCTTCCAGAACCCGGCGCCCGAGCCGACCTTCACGCACATCCCGGTGCGCGGCCCCGGTCTCGGCTGACCGTCACGGCTCCCGGAACCCCCCGTCCCTCCTGGGACCGGGGGGTTCCGTCGTTCTCCGGTGTCGGTCTTCGCTCAGAAAGTCGCTACCGGCCGGTAGCCTTCCCGTCGCCTACTGGCCAGTATGGGGCGCGAGCATGTCAACCACTGAGCCGGTCGACCCCCTCGGGAGCCCCCCATGCCCTCCGTCAAAGCCACCGCCACGGCCACCAGCGTCCTCGGTCTGACGGCCCTCCTCCTCGTCGGCCCGGCACCCGCCGCCTCCGCCGCCGATCCGGACACCCACCACACGTCGAGCGCGGCGATCCAGGGCGTCGACTACACGACCTGGCGCCGTGACGTGGCCGCGGTCGTCGACCGGGCGCGCCCGTACATCGAGGAGCGCGCGGAGGACGCCGGCCACCAGAAGCAGGCGATCGTCCTCGACATCGACAACTCCTCGCTGGAGACGGACTTCCACCCGTTCTGGGAGCTGCCGACCCCGGCCATCCCCGAGGTCCGCGCCCTGGTCGCCGACGCCCACGCGCGCGGTGTGTCCGTCTTCTTCGTGACGGCCCGTCCGGGGATCGTCCACTCCCTGACGGACTGGAACCTGAGGAAGGCCGGCTACCCGGTCGACGGGCTGTACGTGCGCTCGCTCCCCGATCTGTTCGCCGAGGTCAGCGCGTACAAGACCGAGAAGCGCGCCGAGATCGAGGCCAAGGGCTACACGATCGTCGCGAACATCGGCAACAACACGACCGACCTCGTCGGCGGCCACGCCGAGCGCGCCTTCAAGCTCCCGGACTACGGCGGCAAGCTGTCCTAGTGCGGCCCTCGGGGACGATGGGGCCATGCCGGAGAGAGCACGACCGATGCGTACGGCCGTCCCCGTCGCCCTGGTGGCGGCCGGGCTGCTGCTGACCGCCTGCGGGACGACCCCGAAGCCCGACGCCGCCGCGGCGGGCCCGGCGAGGACCACGGCTCCCGCCGCCAAGGGCCCCGCCGCCACGCTCGGCGGCCCCGGGACGGCCTGCGTGCTGCCCGTCTCCTTCGGGCTCGCGGCGGGCTGGAAGCCCGCGGCGGTCGAGGAGCCCGAGGACCCGGAGTTCGCCGAGCTCGTCCGGCAGGGGCCGGCCGTCATGCGCTGCGAGATCGACGCCAAGCCCACCGGGAACATCGGCTACCTGCGGGTGTGGACGGTCGCGAAGGGCCCGGCCCGGGCCGCTCTCGAAGGCTTCGTGAAGGCGGCGGACGAGCCCTCCGCCGTCTCCTACCGGGAGACCCGGGCCGGCGCGCTGGCCGCCACCGAGGTCACGTACACGGCGTACAGCGAGCTCATGGACGAGACCGAGGAGCAACGGGCCTTCGCCGTCTCCACCCCGAAGGGCGCGGTCGTCATCATCCACCTCGGCGGTCTCGACACCGAGGAGCACCGTGCGATGCTCCCGGCCTACGAGCTGGCGAGGAGCACGGCCAAGGCGCTCTGAGCGGGACCGCGAGAGCCTGACCGCGACCGCGTGACCGTGACCGCGACTGCACGACCGCGACCGCATGACCGTGGCCCCCCGTCCCGCACCGGACGAGGGGCCACGGCGTGCGGAAGGCCCTTATGCGAACTTCTGGTTCGCGGAGCCGTCGCAGTTCTGGAGCCGGACCGGCTCCTTCGCCGCGCTCTGGGTGAGGCAGAGGCCGGTCGCGGCGGCAGGACGGAGGGTGGCGCCGTCGCGGACGAACTTCTGGTTGGCGGCGCCGCCGCAGTTCCAGACGACGAGGGCCTTGCCGGTCTGGTAGACGGCGCCCGGCACGTCCAGGCAGCGGTCCTGGGTGAGCTGGGTGTGGACGGTCCCCCGGGCGGAGTCGTACCACCAGCCCTGGTTGCGGCCGCCGTGGCAGTCCCAGCCGAGGACGGCGGTCCCGTTGGCCGACTCGGAGGCGTTCACGTCGAGGCAGTTGCCGGTCGCCTGGTTCTTCAGCGGCTTGTACGCGTCGTCCCAGGCGAGCGGGAAGAGCGTCGGGGTGCCGGAGGAGTTGACGTCGGCGCAGCTCGCCTCGCGCAGGCCCGAGTCGTAGAGCTGGGTCAGACAGGAGGCGAAGGCGCCGTGGCCGCTCCTGTTGGGGTGGAAGGACTGGCGGACGGAGTTCTCGTCGAGTCCGCCGGGCTTGGAGAGGTCGATGTAGAGGCCCCGGGCCCAGGCGTCCTCCATGCAGACCTCGTGGCCGTTGAAGAGCCGCGAGTTGTCGAGGTAGACCGCGCCGGTGTCGGCGGCGATCGTGCGCATGCCGCGCTCGAAGGCCGGGACGGCGGTGTTGCGGCCCCACTTGGTGTCGGAGTCGTAGCCCATGCCGCCGCAGGCGAGCTTCCCGGGGAAGTTCGGGTTGTCGTGGAAGTCGGGGCCGATCGGGCTCGGGTAGCCCATGACGACGAGCTTGTAGTCGCCGTCGGCGTATCCGGCGTCGCGCATGACCGTCCTCAGGTCGCGGACGGTCTGCTCGACCTTGGGGACGAGTCCGTCGACGCGGGCCTGCCAGCCGGGGGCGTACTTGGGCTCGCAGGTGCCCTGGCTGAGCACGTAGCGCTGGACGCAGTCGGTCATGACGGGCCCGAACTGGAGGTCGTCGTTGGCGCCGGCGACGAGCAGGACCATCTTGATGCGGGTGTTGCGGGCCTTGACGGCGAGGTTGTCGCTCTGGACGAGTTCGTCGGCGTACTGCTTGGAGCCGCCGATCCGGATGTTCCCGGTGTACGCGCCGGAGCAGGACACGTTGAAGGTGAGGTCCGCGGGGATCCCGGTGCGGTGGATGGCGGCGTCCGGGGAGCGGTGGCACCAGTTGGTGGGCCCGTTGGTGGGGGACTCGTACGTGCCGACGCCCTCGCCGGAGATCTCGCTGTCGCCGAGCGAGATCAGGCCGGTCCTGCGCTGGGCGAGCGGCCGTTCCTCGGGGCTGCCGTAGATCTTGGTGGCCTCGGCCGCCCGGATCGCCTCCAGCTCGGGAGAGAGCGGTACGGAGGTGATTCCGGCCGCTCCGCTCGTGTCGGCAGCGCCGGCGGGGGCGGCCGCGGTCATGCTGCCGAGTGCCGCCGCCGCGGCGGCGACGGCCGCGACGGGCCAGCGGAGTCTGGACCTGGTGCGCTTCACTGCGCCTCCTGGAAGTGGGGTTACCCACGGTTTTTACTGGCCGGTACGCGCCTTGGGAATACATCGAACAAGACAACTGCTCATCTTTTATCGGAGGTTGAGAAACATGAACGACACGGACGGGTACCGCATCGAGCACGACTCCATGGGCGAGGTGCAGGTCCCCGCGCACGCCAAGTGGCGGGCCCAGACCCAGCGGGCGGTGGAGAACTTCCCGGTCTCCGGCCAGCGCCTGGAGCGCGCCCACATCGAGGCCCTGGCCCGGATCAAGGCCGCCGCCGCCAAGGTCAACGCCGAGCTCGGGGTGGTGGAGGAGGACCGCGCGGAGGCGATCGTCTCGGCCGCGGAGGAGGTCGCCGAGGGCCGCTGGGACGAACACTTCCCCGTGGACGTCTTCCAGACCGGCTCGGGCACCTCGTCCAACATGAACGCCAACGAGGTGATCGCCACCCTGGCCACCGAGCGGCTCCCCGAGGGGCGCGAGGTGCATCCCAACGACCACGTCAACGCCTCGCAGTCCTCGAACGACGTCTTCCCCTCCTCCATCCACATCGCGGCCACCGCCGCCGTCACCCGCGACCTGATCCCCGCCCTCGACCACCTGGCCGCCGCCCTGCAGCGAAAATCGGCCGAATTCGCGTCGGTGGTGAAGTCCGGCCGCACGCATCTGATGGACGCCACCCCGGTCACCCTGGGCCAGGAGTTCGGCGGCTACGCGGCCCAGGTCGGGTACGGGGTCGAGCGGTTGCGCGCCGTGCTCCCCCGGCTCGCCGAACTCCCCCTCGGCGGTACGGCGGTGGGCACCGGCATCAACACCCCGGCCGGCTTCTCCGCCGCCGTCATCGCGGAGGTCGCCCGCGCGACCGGGCTGCCGCTGACGGAGGCCCGCGACCACTTCGAGGCCCAGGGCGCCCGCGACGGCCTGGTGGAGACGTCCGGGCAGCTCAGGACCATCGCCGTCTCCCTCACCAAGATCGCCAACGACCTGCGCTGGATGGCCAGCGGTCCGCGCACCGGTCTCGCCGAGATCAACCTCCCCGACCTCCAGCCCGGCTCCTCGATCATGCCGGGCAAGGTCAACCCGGTGATCCCCGAGGCGGTCCTGATGGTCGCCGCGCAGGTGACCGGAAACGACACCACGGTCGCGGTCGCGGGCGCGGCCGGGAACTTCGAGCTCAACGTGATGCTCCCGGTGATGGCCAAGAACCTGCTGGAATCCGTGCGCCTGCTGGCCAACGCCTCCCGGCTCCTCGCCGACCGCACGGTCGACGGCGTCACCGCCAACGCCGAGCGCGCCCGCGAGTACGCCGAGTCCTCCCCGTCCGTGGTCACCCCGCTGAACAAGTACATCGGCTACGAGGAGGCCGCCAAGGTCGCGAAGAAGTCCCTCGCCGAGCGGAAGACCATCCGCGAGGTGGTGCTGGAGTCCGGCTACGTCGAGCGGGGCGACCTCACCGTCGAGCAACTGGACGAGGCGCTGGACGTGCTGCGGATGACGCGTCCGTGACCCGCGCCGCGGCGCCGGAGCGGCTCGTCCGCGACCCGCGCCGCGGCCCCGGGACGGCTCGCCCGCGACCCGCGCCGCGACCCCGGGATGACTCATCCGTGACCTGTGCCGCAGCGCCGATGGGAGCGCGCCCCTAAGATCTGCGCATGACAGGATCGGACGGCTCCCAGCACTGGGCGCCGGGGGAGCACATCCTCTGGCGCTACCGCGGCAACGGCACCGAAGACGTGGCCATCTGCCGGCCGGTGACCGTCGTCCAGGACACGCCCGAGCTGCTCGCCGTCTGGATGGCGCCCGGCACCGAGTGCGTACGGCCGGTGCTCGCCGACGGCACCCCCGTGCACGACGAGCCGCTCGCCACCCGCTACACCGCCCCGCGCACCACCGAGCGCGCCCGCTGGGCCGGCACCGGGGTCCTCAAGCTGGCCCGGCCGGAGGACCCCTGGTCGGTGTGGCTGTTCTGGGAGCGCGGCTGGCGCTTCCGCAGCTGGTACGTGAACCTGGAGGAGCCGCGGACCCGCTGGTCCGGCGGCATCGACTCCGAGGACCACTTCCTCGACATCTCCGTCTACCCCGACCGCAGCTGGCTGTGGCGGGACGAGGACGAGTTCGCCCAGGCCCAGCGGGCCGGGTTGATGGGGCCCGAGCAGGCCGCGCGGGTCCTGGCCGCCGGTCAGGACGCGGTGGAGCTGATCTCCTCCTGGGGGTCGCCGTTCGCGGACGGCTGGGAGGCCTGGCGGCCGGATCCCGCCTGGCCGGTGCCGATGCTCCCGGCGGACTGGGACCGCACTCCGGCGCACACGGCCCCGTGAGACCCTTGATGCACCCCCGGGGTTCAAACGTAGGATCGTCCTCCGCAAGGCCCACACCGAGCGAAGAGCACGTCAGACCGACCGAACAGCACGTCAGAGGCGTAAGCCAGCACAGGAACTGACCACGAGTCACCCACGAGGGGGAGAGCAGTGCCGGACGTGTGCCCGGGTGTGCCGACCCCCGCCCTTGCCGCCGCTCGCAAAAGCTCCGCATCCACCGCAGACTCGGGGTTTAGCCCTGCCGAAGGCGCGGCATCGGCCAACAGAGCGAGTGCATCGCACCACCGGCCCGGACGGACGGAATCCCAGGCGTGACGGAGCATCCCACCTCCCACGAAGGCCGGCAGCCCCTGGCTGCCCGGCCGCAGGAACGCGCGCGCCCTCGCCAGGAGGCGGCGGCCGGCCTGCCCTCCGACGTGCCCGGCAAGGCGGGCGGCCCGGCGGCCGCCACGACCCCGGCCCCGGACGCGCCCCCGCAGCCCACCGGCCCGGCCGCCGCCGGAGGCGCGGGCCACCCGGGCCCCGTGGGCGGCGCGGGCCACCCGGACTCCCCCGGTGGTACGAACCACCCCGGTTTCCCCGGCGGTACGGGTCGTCCCGGTGCCCCCGGCACCATGGCCCTCGCCGTCTCCCCGCAGCATCCCGGCGGCGGGGACACCTCCGCCCGGCGGGAGGGCGACCGGCTGCGGTTCGTCGGCGCCGCGACCCGGCGCATCGCGCGCGGCATCGACCTGGACGAGATCGTCCTCGGTCTGTGCCGGGCCACCGTGCCGACCTTCTCCGACGAGATCCTGGTCTACCTCCGCGATCCGCTCCCGGTGGGCGACGAGCGGCCGGTGGCGCCCTTCGTGCTGCGGCTGCGCCGCACCGACCGGCTGCGGTTAAGCGATCTGGAGGGCGAGGAGCTCGTCCTCGTACCCGATCCGGATCCGACCCCCGCGGCCGAACTCTGCGAGGTGCGGTCCGGCGGGGCGCTGGCCGAGGTGCTGCGCGGGGTGCGGCCGGTCTTCGGCGACTCCGCGGCCGCCAAGGCGGCGCTGACCGAACTGCTCGGCCCCGAGCACCCGCTGCCCGGCGGGCTGCGCGCGGTCCTCGCACCGCTGCGCGGCCGACGGCGGGTGATCGGGGCCGCCGTCTTCCTGCGCCGCCCCGAGCGGGCCGGCTTCGAGCCGAACGACCTGCTCGTCGCGGCGCAGTTGGCCACGCACACCGCGCTCGGCATCGACAAGGCCGTGCTGTACGGCCGCGAGGCGTACATCGCGGACGAGCTCCAGCGGACGATGCTGCCGGACTCGCTGCCGCAGCCGACCGGCGTCAAGCTGGCCTCGCGCTATCTGCCGGCGGCCGAGACGGCCCGGGTCGGCGGCGACTGGTACGACGCGATCCCGCTGCCCGGCAGCAGGGTCGCCCTCGTCGTCGGCGACGTCATGGGCCACTCCATGACCTCGGCCGCGATCATGGGCCAGCTGCGCACGACCGCGCAGACCCTGGCCGGTCTCGACCTGCCCCCGCAGGAGGTCCTGCACCACCTGGACGAGCAGGCGCAGCGGCTCGGCGAGAACCGCATGGCGACCTGCATGTACGCGGTGTACGACCCGGTCTCGCACCGGATCACCGTGGCCAACGCGGGCCATCCGCCGCCGATACTGCTCCACCTGGGCGGTCGCGCCGAGGTGCTGCGGGTGCCGCCCGGCGCCCCGATCGGGGTCGGCGGGGTGGACTTCGAGGCGGTCGAGCTGGACGCCCCGGCGGGCGCCACGCTGCTGCTCTACACGGACGGTCTCGTCGAGTCCCGGCTGCGGGACGTGTGGACCGGGATCGAGCAGCTGCGGGAGCGCCTCGCGGCGACCGCGCAGCTGACGGGGCCGGACCACTCGCCGCCCCTGGAGGCGCTCTGCGACGACGTCCTCGACATGCTGGGACCGGGCGACCGGGACGACGACATCGCACTGCTCGCGGCCCGCTTCGACGGGATCGCGCCGAGCGACGTGGCGTACTGGTTCCTGGAGCCGGAGGACGCGGCCCCGGGGCGGGCCCGGCGGCTCGCCCGGCGGGCGCTGGCCCGCTGGGACCTGGAGGAGCTGACGGACTCGGTGGAGCTGCTGGTCAGCGAGGTCGTGACGAACGCCGTGCGGTACGCGGAGCGGCCGGTGACCCTGCGGCTGCTGCGGACGGACGTGCTGCGCTGCGAGGTCGGCGACGACTCCCCGCAGCTGCCCCGGCAGCGGCGGGCGCGCGAGACGGACGAGGGCGGGCGCGGACTGTTCCTGGTGAACCGGCTGGCCCGGCGGTGGGGGGCGACCCGGCTGTCGGGCGGCAAGGTGGTCTGGTTCGAGCTGGCGACCCGCGTCTGAGCCCGTACCGGACGACGTCCGTACCGTACGGCCGAAGGCCGGACCCCCGTGCGGGGTCCGGCCTTCGGCCGTGTCGTCAGCGGGGCGAGCGGGTGGTGCTGTTCGCGCCCGGCTCGCCGCCGCCGTCCGGCGGCTGGATCGAGGTCGGCGGGGCGGTCGTCGGCTCCTCGGTCGCCGTCGGCTCCTCGGTGGGGTCCGGCGGCGTGGTGACGGGGTCGCGCGTCGGCGGCGGCGTGGTGGCCGTCGTGGCCGGCGGGGTGGTCGGGTCCGGGGAGGTCGTGGTCGGCTCCTCGGTCGGCTCCTCCGTCGGCTCCTCGGTGGTCGAGGTGGGGTCCGGCAGCGTGCCGTCCGGGGCGGTGCCGCCGGTCACCAGGTCGAAGGAGGCGTCCGAGCCACCGTCCAGCGCGCGCTCGGTGTAGTCGCCCCAGATCTGGGCGGGCGTGCGGCCGCCGTTGGCGCGTCCGGGGTTGATGGTGTTGGTGAGGGTGACCTGGTTCCCCTTGGCGTCCTCGCCGAAGAGGCCGACGGCGGTGACGAGTTCGGGGGTGTAGCCGACGAACCAGGCGGAGCGGTTGTTCTCGGAGGTGCCGGTCTTGCCGGCGGCCTCGTAGTTGCCGGCGGCCCGGAAGCCGGAGCCGTTCTGCACGACGCCCGTCATGGCCCGCGTGGCGGTGTCGGCGGCCTCGCGGGTGATGACCTGCTCGCCGATCGCCTCGGCGCCCTTGACCGTGCGGTCCTTGTGCTCGGCGGTCTTCACCAGGGTCGGGGTGACCTTCTTGCCGTGGTTGTCGAGCGTGGCGTAGACGCCGGCCATGTCCATGGTGGAGGCGCCCATGGTGCCGAGGGAGATGGCGGGAGTCTCGGGGAAGCCGGCGCCGTCCTTCATGCCGAGGGCGAGGGCGGTCTTCTTGGCCTTGGCCGGGGTGACGTCGACGATCATCTGGGCGTAGACCGAGTTGATCGAGCTGTTGGTGGCCTTCTGGACGGTGACGGGGCCGTAGCTCTCGTCGTCCTCGTTCTCCGGCGCGAACTCGATGGGGCTGCCGACGACCGGCCTCTGGCTGGTGCCGTCGTAGACGGTGCCGAGGCCGATCTCCCGCCCGTCCTGGGTGACCGCGTGGTTGTCGACGGCGGAGGCGAGGACGATCGGCTTGAAGGTGGAGGCGGGCTGGTAGTCGCGGCGGGTCGCGTTGGACATCCAGTGCTCGGTGGCACCGACGCCGCCGTAGAGGGCGACGACCGCGCCGGTCTTCGGGTCGACGGAGGTGGCGCCGGCCTGGACGGTCGCCTGCTTCTCGTCGCCCTTGCGGTCGAGCTTGTCCTCCAGCTGCTTGTCGACCGCCTTGACGAGGTCCTTCTGCTTCTTCTCGTCGATGTTGAGGGTGATCGTCCAGCCGCCGGCCTTGATGTCCTCCTCGCTGACGCCCTGACGCATCAGCTCCTGGTTGGCGGCCTCGACGATGTAGCCGGTCTGGCCCTCCATGCCGGGGGCGGGCTTGGGCTTCTGCGGGACGGGGAACTTCATGCCGGCGCGCTCGGAGGGGCTGAGCCAGCCCTCGCCGACCATGTTGTCGAGGACGTAGTTCCAGCGCTCCTCGACGAGCTTGCGGCCGGTGGTGCTCGCGGAGGTCCAGTCGTACTGGTTGGGCGCCTGGAGCAGCGAGGCGAGGTAGGCGCCCTGCGCGGTGGTGAGGTGGGGGGCGTCGACGCCGTAGTACGAGCGGGCGGCGGCCTGTATGCCGTAGGCGGAGCGGCCGTAGTAGCTGGTGTTCATGTACCCGGCGAGGATGTCGCTCTTGCTCATCTTCTGGTCGACCTTGATGGCGATGACCATTTCCTTGAGCTTGCGGGTCGCCGTCTGGTCCTGGCTCAGGAAGTAGTTCTTGACGTACTGCTGGGTGATCGTGGAGCCGCCCTGCTTGCCCTTGCCGGTGACCGTGTTCCAGGCGGCGCGGGTGGTGCCCTTGATGTCGACGCCGTTGTCCTTGTAGAAGGTCTTGTTCTCGGCGGCGACGAACGCCTTCTGGACCTGGAGCGGGATCTTGTCGAGGCCGACGATCTCGCGGTTGATCTTGCCGGTGCGGGCGAGGATCTTGCCGTTGGAGTACTTGTAGATGTTGCTCTGCATCATCGCCTCGGCGTTGGCCGTCGGCACCGGGACCAGCAGGTAGACGACGTAGAGGGCGCCCATGCCGAGCATGCAGAACACGATGAAGGTGCCCAGGAGCTTCTTCCAGGTGAAGAGGCGGCGTATGCCGCTCTTCTTCGCCTTGCCCTTGTCCGGTCGGCCCATGTGTCCAGTCGCTCCGCTCGTCGTGTGTCCGGCGCCCTCGGTGCTGGGCCCGCCCGCGTGGGATCAGCTCAGCAAGCTAACACCGACGAGGCGGACAAAGGACAACCGATCACGCCTTTTCCGGACGTGAGAATCAGCACCCACGCCCAGAGGAACCGACGCTCCAGCGGACCGGATGGTTGCGTGAGGGGCCGATTCCGCTTCGTGACCGCCTACCGGGCGTGCAGCTATACACTGCACGTATACACACGATGTACAGTGATCCTCATGTCCATCGGTCACACCCTCCTCGGACTCCTGGAGTCCGGACCGCGCCACGGCTACGACCTCAAGCGCGCCTTCGACGAGAAGTTCGGCCAGGACCGGCCGCTCCACTACGGCCAGGTCTACTCGACCATGTCCCGGCTCCTGAAGAACGGCCTGGTCGTCGTCGACGGCATCGAGGCCGGCGGCGGCCCCGAGCGGAAGCGGTACGCCATCACCGAGGCCGGCATCACCGATGTCGCCCAGTGGCTCGCCACCCCCGAGAAGCCCGAGCCGTACCTCCAGTCCACGCTCTACACCAAGGTCGTCCTGGCCCTGCTCACCGGCCGCGGGGCCGCCGGACTCCTCGACACCCAGCGCGCCGAGCACCTGCGCCTGATGCGCGAGCTCACCCGGCGCAAGCGCGACGGCGACCTCGCCGACCAGCTCATCTGCGACCACGCCCTCTTCCACCTCGAAGCGGACCTGCGCTGGCTGGAACTGACCGCCGCCCGTCTCGACGCGCTCGCCGAGGAGATCCGCCGATGAGCCCCACCCCGCTGCTGCGCGCCACCGGCCTGGGCAAGGCCTACGGCCCGACCCCGGCGCTCGCCGGCGCCGACTTCGCCCTGCGGGCCGGCGAGGTCGTCGCCGTCATGGGCCCCTCCGGCTCCGGCAAGTCCACGCTCCTCCACTGCCTGGCCGGGATCGTGCGCCCCGACGCCGGCACCATCGGCTACGACGGGCGCGAGCTCACCGCGCTCTCCGACGGCGCCCTCAGCTCCCTGCGCCGCACCGACTTCGGCTTCGTCTTCCAGTTCGGCCAGCTCGTCCCCGAGCTGACCTGCGTCGAGAACGTCGCCCTCCCGCTCCGGCTGAACGGCGAGAAGCGGAAGGCGGCCGAGGCCAGGGCCGCCGAGTGGCTCGCCCGCCTGGAGGTCGACGCCGTCGCGGGCAAGCGCCCCGGCGAGATATCCGGCGGCCAGGGCCAGCGCGTCGCCGTCGCCCGCGCCCTGGTCACCGCCCCGCGCGTGATCTTCGCCGACGAACCGACCGGCGCGCTCGACTCCCTCAACGGCGAGCTGGTCATGCGGCTCCTCACCGACGCCTCCCGGGACACCGGCGCCGCCGTCGTCCTCGTCACCCACGAGGCCCGGGTCGCCGCCTGGTCCGACCGCGAGGTCGTCGTGCGGGACGGCTCGGTACGGGACGCGGAGTGGGCCGCATGAGCCTCGGCACCTGGACCCGCGACCTGACGCTCGGCGCCCGGTTCGCGATCACCGGCGGCCGCCCCGGCCTGCTCCGCACCCTGCTGACCGCGACCGGCGTCGGCTTCGGCGTGGCCCTGCTGCTGCTCGCCGCCTCCTTCCCGAACATGCTCTTCCAGCGGGAGGTGCGGGAGTCGGTCCGCGCCGTCGACGCCAGCGAGCAGGTCACCTCGCCCCGGCCCGACTCCTTTCTCCACCTCGGCCGCCCCACCGTCTACCGGGACGAGGCCGTCAGCGGACTGCTGCTGCGCCCCGAGGGCGACGCGCCCCCGCTCCCGCCGGGCGCGACCGCGTTCCCCGGGACCGGCGAGATGCTGGTCTCCCCCGCGCTCGGGGAACTGCTCGACTCCCCCGAGGGCGCCCTGCTCAAGAAGAGGATCCCCTACGAGGTCGTCGGGACGATCGGACCGGCCGGACTCATCGGCCCGGCCGAGCTGCGGTACGTCGCCCACGTCGACTTCCTCGACACCGAGAACTTCGACGGGCGCGGCACGCGCTTCGGCTGGTCGGTGCCCGAGGAGCCGATGAACGCGTTCCTCGTCCTCCTCGTCGTCGTCGCCTGCGTCGTCCTGCTCCTGCCGGTGCTCGTCTTCGTCGCGACCGCCGTCCGCTTCGGCGGCGAGCAGCGCGACCGGCGGCTCGCGGCGCTCCGGCTGATCGGCGCGGACACCGCCATGACCCGGCGGATCGCGGCCGGCGAGTCCCTCGCGGGTGCGCTGCTCGGGCTCCTCGTGGGCCTCGGACTCTTCGCGGCGGCCCGGCAGTTCGCGGGGACCTTCACCATCTGGGACGTCAACGCCTACCCCGGCGACGTCGTGCCGATGCCGGTCCTCGCCGTGCTCGTCCTCGCCGTCGTCCCGGTCGCCTCGGTCGTGGTCACCCTCTTCGCCCTGCGCGGGGTGGCGATCGAACCGCTGGGCGTCGTGCGGACCTCGACCCCGCGGCGCCGCCGGGTGTGGTGGCGGCTGCTGCTCCTCGCGGCCGGCGCGGCCCTCCTCGTCCCGCTCGTCGGCGACGTCCACGTGAACGAGACCGAGATCGACACCGTGAGCGTCGTGACCGGCACGACGCTCGTCCTCATCGGCCTCACCACGCTCCTGCCGTGGCTCGTCGAGGCGGGCGTCAAGCGGCTGCACGCCGGGCCGGTGGCCTGGCAGCTCGCGGTCCGCAGGCTCCAGTTGAGCAGCGGCACGGCGGCCCGCGCGGTCAGCGGCATCGTCGTCGCGGCGACCGGGGCGATCGCGCTCCAGATGCTCTTCCAGGCGATGGAGAGCGACTTCACCCAGTACAGCGGCGAGGACACCTCCCGCGCCCAGATCTCGATCGGCGTCGACGCGAGGAACGCCGACGAGGCCCGCGGGACGATCGACCGCCTCCGCCGGACCGAGGGCGTCACCGGCGCGATCGGCACCATCGAGTCCCGCGTGTGGCGGTCCGGCCCCTTGAAGGAGGGCGAGGAGTTCTCCCCGATGGCCTCGCTCCGGGTCGGCGACTGCGCCTCGCTCCGGGAGTACGCCACGCTTTCCTCCTGCGCGGACGGCGACGTCTTCGTCTTCCTCGCGCACGGCGCCCAGGGCAACCCGGACGACTCCTTCGTCACCCGGGCCGCCCGGCCCGGCGCCACGGTCGCCCTGCGCGACCCGCATCCGCACCCGAGCGCGCCGAAGCCCCCGAAGGGCACCCCGCTGCCGCAGTGGCGGATCCCCACGGCGGCCCGGATCGTGGACTCCCGCCCCGACCCGACGGGCAGGTACCAGTACGGCGTCCTCGCCACGCCGTCGGCGATCGACGCCGCCCTGCTCGACGAGCCCGACACGCAGACCATGGTCCGGCTCGACCCGGCCGTGCCCGACGCGGCCGAGTACGTGCGGAACACGGCGGCGGCCATCGATCCGACCTCCTGGGTGCTCACCCTGAAGGACACCGAGCGGGACGCGGCGTTCTCCAGCGTCCGCACCGGCATCCTCGTCGGTTCCACCCTGACGATGCTGCTCGTGGCGGCCTCGCTGCTGGTCGCGACCCTGGAGCAACTGCGGGACCGCAAGCGGCTGCTCTCCTCGCTGGTCGCCTTCGGCACCCGGCGCTCGACCCTGGGCTGGTCGGTGCTGTGGCAGACGGCGGTGCCGATCCTCCTCGGGCTCGCCCTCGCCGTGGCGGGCGGTCTCGGCCTCGGATACGTGCTGCTGAGGACGAGCGGTCAGCAGGTCCAGGACTGGTGGGGCTTCCTGCCCGTCGTGGGGATCGGCCTCGGACTGATCGCGGCCGTGACGCTGCTGAGCATGCCGGTGCTGTGGCGGCTGATGCGGGCGGACGGCCTGCGGACGGAGTGACCCGTCGACCGGATGTCCGAACAGGACGGGGCGGTACGGGGCGGCACGGAGGCGGGGCGGGGCTCCTGGCACCGGGGGGTGTCAGGAGCCGCCGCCCAGCACCCGTACCGGAAGTCCCTCCATCGCCCCGCGCAGGGCCTCCGCCAGTTCCTCGAACTCGGCGTGCCGGGCCGCGCCCGTCCGCATCGCGAGGGCGATCCGCCGCGAGGGCGCCGGTTCGGCGAAGCCCCCGGTCCACAGGGCGGTGTTGCGGGCGGTCTCGACGGTCACGGCGGTGCGGGGCAGCAGGGTCACCCCGAGGCCGCCCGCGACGAGCTGGACCAGCGTGGCGAGTCCGGCGGCCGTGGTGGTGACCTCGGCGCCCTCCGTGCGCCCGGCCTCCCGGCAGATGTCGAGGGCCTGGTCGCGCAGGCAGTGCCCCTCGTCGAGGAGCAGCAGCCGGAGTTCCTTGAGGGCCTCGCGCGGGATGTCGTCCCGCCCGGCCAGCGGGTGCCCTTCCGGGGTGACCAGGACGAAGTCCTCGTCGAAGAGGGGGATTTCGGTGACGCCGGGCACTCCGAGGGGCACGGCGAGCAGCAGCAGGTCGAGCCGGCCGGCGGCGAGCCCCTCCAGCAGCGAGGAGGTCTGCTCCTCGTGGACCTGGAGGTCGAGCTCGGGCCAGCGGCGGTGGACGAGCCGCAGGACGGTGGGCAGCAGATAGGGGGCGACGGTCGGGATCACACCGAGCCGCAGGACGCCCGTGAAGGGGGCCCGGGCGGCCTCCGCCTCCTCCATCAGCTCCGCCACCGCGTCGAGGACGGTCCGGGCGCGGACCGCGAGCCGCTCCCCGGCGGGCGAGAGCAGCACCTTCCGCGTCGTACGCTCGAGGAGCTGGACACCGAGTGCCTCTTCGAGAGCCGAGACCGCGCCCGAGAGAGCGGGCTGACTCATCCCGATGGCGGCCGCCGCGTCGCGGAAGTGCAGATGCTCGGCGACCGCCGCGAAGGCCCTGAGCTGGGAGAGGCTGGGCTGCTTGCCTCGGTGCGGGCCGTGCGGGGGGCTGTACGGGGATGCCACTGATAACCACCTTCGATCAACACGACCCACTCTAGCTATTTCACTGATCAATGCACTCCGTGCCATGCTGTGAGCCGTCCAACCCCCATGGAAGGCCTCAAAAGGGACCCTTCCTGTTTGCAAGGAGTGCGCGTGCTCACTGTCGGTGACAAGTTCCCCGCCTACGACCTGACCGCCTGCGTGTCGCTGGAGAGCGGCAAGGAGTTCGAGCAGATCGACCACAAGGCCTACGAGGGCAAGTGGCGCGTGGTGTTCTTCTGGCCGAAGGACTTCACCTTCGTCTGCCCGACGGAGATCGCCGCGTTCGGCAAGCTGAACGACGAGTTCGCCGACCGCGACGCCCAGATCCTCGGCGTCTCCGGCGACTCCGAGTTCGTGCACCACGCCTGGCGCAAGGACCACGCCGACCTGCGTGACCTGCCCTTCCCGATGCTGGCCGACTCGAAGCACGAGCTCATGAGCGACTGCGGCGTCCGCGGCGAGGACGGCTTCGCCCAGCGCGCCGTCTTCATCGTGGACCCGAACAACGAGATCCAGTTCGTCATGGTGACCGCCGGCTCCGTCGGCCGTAACCCCAAGGAGGTCCTGCGGGTCCTCGACGCCCTGCAGACCGACGAGCTGTGCCCGTGCAACTGGAACAAGGGCGAGAACACCCTCGACGCCGCCGCTCTCCTCGCGGGCGAGTAAGGACGGATCCGACATGGCTCTCGACGAACTGAAGTCCGCCGTACCGGACTTCGCCAAGGACCTGAAGCTGAACCTCGGTTCGGTCATCGGCAACAGCGACCTCCCGCAGCAGCAGCTGTGGGGCACCGTCCTCGCCTGCGCGATCGCCTCGCGCTCGCCGAAGGTGCTCAAGGAGCTGGAGCCCGAGGCCCAGGCGAACCTGAAGCCCGAGGCGTACCAGGCCGCCAAGTCCGCCGCCGCGATCATGGCGATGAACAACGTCTTCTACCGGACCCGGCACCTGCTGTCGGACCCCGAGTACGGGACGATGCGCGCCGGCCTGCGGATGAACGTCATCGGCAACCCGGGCGTCGAGAAGGTCGACTTCGAGCTGTGGTCGCTGGCCGTCTCCGCGATCAACGGCTGCGGCCAGTGCCTGGACTCGCACGAGCAGGTCCTGCGCCAGGCCGGTGTCGACCGCGCCACGATCCAGGAGGCCGTCAAGATCGCCGCGGTGATCCAGGCGGTCGGCGTCACGCTGGACGCGGAGGCCGTGCTCGCCGAGTAGGTCCGAGCCGTACGAGAAGGGCCCCGGGGCTGTCCGCCCCGGGGCCCTTCCGTCACTTCCCGAGCGCCGTCATGAGGGTCAGCAGGTCCTGGGTCATGGGGACGTCGATGCCCGAGAGGTCGATCTCCTCGGTGTTCACCGTCGCCTCTCCCGTGGTGGAGTCGTAGTCGTACTGCGACCAGAGGCTGATCTCGAACTCCGCCTGCCCGTCGAGGACGACCAGCCGTGCCCCCTCGTTCCCCGACTGGTCGAAGTAAGCCTGCTCGCCCAGGCCTTCGACGGGCTGGGTGGATCCGGCGTTCTTGGCCTTCGCCGCGAACTCGGGGCCGGGATCCGTCTCCTTGTGCAGGGTGTACGTGACCGAGGCGCTGTACCCCTTGCCCGGGGGGCCGAGGGTGAGCGAGCACCCGGTCTGGAACAGGGCCGGGTCCTCGAGCGCCGGGCCGCCGCCGTCCTGTCCGGCCTTCCCCAGGACGCCTTCGAGCGCCTTCAGCCGCACCGTGCGGCAGAGGTCCGCGGCGTCCCGGTACCCGCCGAGGTCCGGCCGCGGGTCCTGCCGCTGCTGGTACGCGTAGAGCCCGCCGCCCCACGCCGCCGAGGCGAGCACCGCGCCGCCGAGCGCCCACAGCCAGGGGCGGCGGGCCCGGGGCGGGCGCGGCGGCGGGGTCTCGGTGAGCAGCTCCGGGGCGTCGAACTCCACGCCGCCCACGAGTTCGGGCTCCGATATCACGCGCCCTCCCCCGCGCCGGCGCCCGGCGCCGGGACCGGCGCGACCGCGAAGGCCGTCGCGCCGCGCGGCTCCGGGGTGCTGCGCAGGGCCTGTTCGGTGCTGTACGCGCGCAGGTAGCCGACCACCGTGTTGAGGACGGCGACCAGCGGCACGGCGACGACGGCGCCGCCGATCCCGGCGGTGAGGCCGCCGGCGGCGACGGCGAGGACGACGGCGAGCGGGTGGACGCGGACGGCCCGGCCGAGGATGAACGGCTGGAGGACGTGGCCCTCGATCTGCTGCACGGCGAGCACGACGACGAGCACCATGAGGGCGGTGAACACGCCGTTGGTGACGAGGGCGACGACGCAGGCGAGGGCTCCGGAGATGACCGCGCCGACCAGCGGGATGAAGGCGAAGAGGAAGATGAAGACGGCGAGCGGGACGGCCATCGGGACGTCCAGGAACCAGAGTCCGAGGCCGATGAAGACGGCGTCGATGAGGGCGACGAGGACGGTGCCGCGGACGTAGGCGGTGAGGGTGCGCCAGGCGCGCGGACCGGCGCCGGCGACGCCGGGCCTGGCCTGGGCGGGCACCAGCTTGAGCGTCCACTCCCAGACCTTCTTCCCGTCGTAGAGCAGGAAGAGGGTGCAGAACATGGCCAGCAGGATGCCGGTCATGCCCTCCACGATGACGGTGACGCCCTGGAGTCCGGCGGAGGTGATCTGCTCGGCGTTGGCGCCGATGGCCTCGCTGAGGTTCTTGGCGATGTCGTTGATCTGCTGCTCGGTGACGTGGAACGGGCTGTCGAGCAGCCAGTGCTTGAGCTCCTCGATGCCGTCCTTGACGCGGTCGGACAGGTTGTCGACGTTGTCCATGACCTGCCAGACCACGAACCAGCCGACCAGCCCCATGACGACGAAGCCGGAGACGGCGGTGACGGCGGTGGCGAGGCCCCGGGGCAGGCCCTTGCGACGCAGTATGGCGACGGTGGGCTGGAGCAGGGCGGTGACGAGGAGCGCGGCGACGAAGGCGAGGACGACCAGCTGTACGGAGCTGATCACCTTCATCAGCACCCAGACGGTGCCGGCGAGGACGAGCAGCCGCCAGCCCGCCTCGGCGGCCACGCGCATGCCCCAGGGGATGGCGGCGACGGGGTCGGGGCGGGCGGCGACGGCCGGTGCGTACGAGGGGGGCGCGGGGACGGAGCGGCCCGGCTCGGTGGGGTCCTCGGGGTCCGTGGGGGACGCGTCGCCGTCCGCGTCGCCGTCGGGGCGTCCGGGGGCGACGGGGCCCGGGGCCTCACGGGGGGCGTCGTGCGGGGTCCCGTACGGCGGTCCGATCGGATCGTCCCGTTCCGCCTCGGCCCGGCGCTCGTCGAGGCGTTCACCCATGCGGCTCAGGCTCTCACCCAGCCGGCTCAGCCATCTTGGCACTCTGGACATCTTTTCCCTCTTCCCCCACCGGCTCTTCCCACTCGCTCCCCCGGGAGCCCGTGGGGCCCGTGGGGTCTTCGAACCTACACGCAGGGAGCCCCTCACCTGAGGACGGTGAGGGGCTCCCGGAGGTTGAGCGGCCCGCGTCAGGGGTTCGGGGGGCGTCCCCCGGAACCGACGCGGCCTAGTACCAGCGGTTGGCCTGCCAGAACGACCAGGCGCCACAGGGGCTGCCGTAGCGGCTGTCCATGTAGTTGAGGCCCCACTTGATCTGGGTGGCGGGGTTGGTCTGCCAGTCGGCGCCGGCCGAGGCCATCTTGTGGCCCGGGAGGGCCTGCACGAGGCCGTAGGCGCCCGAAGAGGCGTTGGTCGCGCGGTAGTTCCAGCCGGACTCGTGGTCCACGATGTTGCTGAAGCACGAGAACTGGTCGGCCGACATCATCTGCCGGGCCATCGACTGGACCTCGGCGATGCTGTAGGAGCCCTGCGCGGCGAAGGACGTGGCGTCACGGACGGCGGAGCGGCTGGCGCGCTCCTCGGCCTCCTTGCGCTCCTTCTCGGCCTTCTCCTCGGCGGCGGCCTTGTCGGCCGCCTCCTTCTTCGCCTCGGCGTCCTTGGCGGCGCGGATGCGGGCCGCCTCCTCCGCGGACTTCTTCAGGGAGGCGTCGGCGGCGGCGGCCTGGACGTCGGCCTGCTCCGAGAGGGACGAGACCTGTACCTGGGCCTGCTCCCCCGCGGGGATGTCCGCGAGCAGCGTGGTGTCGGCCGCGGTGGCCTCGAAGTTGTCGTCGGGGACTGCCTGGGCGGCGTTGCCCGAGGCGACGCCGACAACGGCGCCGACGGTGGTGACCGCAGTGGCCGAAGCCACCGCGAATCCCCGGACCGAGATCCGGCTCACACGGTTTCCTTCCAGCACGCCCGCACAGGTGACCACGCGGGCGAAATCTTGCCCCTGGCACTGGTCTCCGACGTACGGGGTCACAGAAGACACGGGCCCGTGGTGCTGTGGGCGGCATACGGCGACGGCTGTGGAGTTGTGTGGTGCGGTGCGCACCCCTGAGGGTGCACGTGTGCCGTATGCGGGGCCTGACGGAAGCAAGACTTTGCCGGACGGCGACACCGCAAGGCAATTCCGTGTTGCGTGTGAAAGCTCACACCTGGGTGGACGCACGGGATTTGACGGATGAGGGCGACAGCACGGCGCCGCCCGGCTAAGCTCCTGCGCTTCGCCGGACGGCGCCAACTGCCTTACCCGTACGGACGGGTACGAATCGGTCAGATCTGAACGTCCTCCAGCATCTCGGTCACGAGCGCGGCGATCGGGGAGCGCTCGGAGCGGGTGAGGGTGACGTGGGCGAAGAGCGGATGCCCCTTCAGTTTCTCGATCACGGCGACGACTCCGTCGTACCGGCCGACCCGGAGGTTGTCGCGCTGGGCGACGTCATGGGTCAGCACGACCCGCGAATTCGTCCCGATCCGGGACAGAACGGTCAACAGGACGTTCCGCTCCAGGGACTGGGCCTCGTCCACGATGACGAAGGCGTCGTGGAGGGAGCGGCCCCGGATGTGGGTGAGCGGCAGGACCTCCAGCATCCCCCGGCCGAGCACCTCCTCGATGACCTCCCGGCCCGCGACCGAGGACAGCGTGTCGAAGACGGCCTGGGCCCACGGGCTCATCTTCTCGGCCTCGCTGCCCGGCAGGTACCCCAGCTCCTGGCCGCCGACCGCGTACAGCGGACGGAAGACCATCACCTTCTGGTGCTGACGGCGCTCCAGGACCGCCTCCAGGCCCGCGCAGAGCGCGAGCGCGGACTTGCCGGTGCCGGCCCGGCCGCCCATGGAGATGATGCCGACGTCCGGGTCGAGCAGCAGGTCGAGCGCGATCCGCTGCTCGGCGCTGCGGCCGCGGAGCCCGAAGGCCTCCCGGTCGCCGCGGACGAGCCGCACGTTCCCCTCGGAGGTCACCCGGCCGAGCGCCTTGCCGCGCTCGGACTGGAGCACCAGGCCCGTGTGGACCGGAAGCTCGGCGGCCTCCGGCACGTACAGCGAGTCCTGGTCGTAGAGCAGGTCCACCTGCTCCCCGGACAGGGCCAGCTCGGACATCCCGGTCCAGCCGTTGGCGTCCGTGATGGCGAGTTCGGCGCGGTACTCCTCGGCGAGGAGCCCGACCGAGGAGGCCTTGATGCGCAGCGGCAGGTCCTTGGAGACGACCGTGACGTCGTACCCCTCCGCCTGGAGGTTGCGCGCGACCGCGAGGATCCGTGAGTCGTTGTCCCCCGACCTGTAGCCGGCGGGCAGGACGCCGGGGTCCGAGTGGTTGAGTTCGACACGCAGGCTGCCGCCCATCTCCCCGATGGGGAGCGGGGCGTCGAGGCGTCCGTACCGGACCCGGAAGTCGTCGAGCAGGCGCAGCGCCTGCCGGGCGAAGTAGCCGAGCTCGGGATGGTGCCGCTTGGCCTCCAGCTCCGTCACCACGACGATCGGGAGCACCACCTCGTGCTCCTCGAAGCGCGAGACGGCGTTGGGGTCGGCCAGCAGGACGCTGGTGTCGAGAACATAGGTGCGCCGGTCGGAAAGGCGGCGCTTCGTGCTGGTCACCACGGAAGGACAGACCCCCTCTGAAGACCCCTGTGAGGTCGGGGTGCGACGGAACCGGTGTCGCTGCGGAATGGGACCGGGCTCAGGCCGCCGTGCGCGGGCCGAACCACGGCCCTCCGCTTCTCCCGTGCTTGTCCCGCACGGTCGTCCTGGTGCAAGGGGCCTCCCGGGTGGCGGTCTCCGTGCCGCTCACTTCACCAGGGATATGCCCTCGAACGACCTCCGCCATGCCATGGCATATGACGACGTGTTCATGAACACCAGGTGATCGGTTCCGACCGGGATCGCCCGGAGGGGGTGCCGCGGGCTGTCAGGTCCCGTAACGACGGTGCCGGGCCGCGTAGTCCCGCAGCGCGCGCAGGAAGTCCACCTTCCGGAAGGCCGGCCAGTGGACCTCGCAGAAGTAGTACTCCGAGTGGGCGCTCTGCCACAGCATGAAACCGGACAGCCGCTGCTCGCCGCTGGTGCGGATCACCAGGTCCGGGTCGGGCTGGCCGCGCGTGTACAGGTGCTCCGAGATGTGCTCGACGTCGACGATCTCGGCGAGCTCCTCGAAGCTCGTCCCCCGCTCCGCGTGCTCCAGGAGCAGCGAGCGGACCGCGTCCGCGATCTCCTGGCGCCCGCCGTAGCCCACCGCGACGTTCACGAGTATCCCCGTGTTGCCGCGGGTGGCCTCCTCGGCCTCCTTCAGCACCGTCTGGGTACGGGAGGGCAGCAGGTCCATCGTGCCGACGTGGTGGACCCGCCAGCGGCCGTCGGCGGCCAGCGCGCGCACCGCGTTCTCGATGATGCCGAGCAGCGGGACGAGCTGCTCCTCGGGGCGGTTCAGGTTGTCCGTGGAGAGCATCCAGAGCGTGACGACCTCGACGTCCGTCTCGGCGCACCAGCCGAGCAGCTCCTGGATCTTGTCCGCGCCGGCCTTGTGTCCCTGCTCGGGGGTCCCGCCGGACGCCTTGGCCCAGCGACGGTTCCCGTCGAGGATGACCCCGATGTGCTTGGGCACCTGGGTGTGGTCGAGGCGGCCTTCCACCCGGCGTGCGTAGAGCCCGTACACCAGGTCGCGCAGGTTCACTGTTCTTTACCCCTCCATGCAGTGTCGGCCCCCGAAGCCGCCACACTACTGCGGGCGGGCGACGGGCTCCCAGCCCGGGACTGTCACAAGTCCGTGATAAGCAGAGATACGTGACTGATTCCCCCCTCTACCGCGCCGCCGCGGACCGATACGACGCCATGGAGTACCGCCGCACGGGCCGCAGCGGCCTCAAGCTGCCGGCGATCTCCCTCGGGCTCTGGCACAACTTCGGCGACGACCGCGCGCTCGACAACCAGCGCGCCATCCTGCGCCGCGCCTTCGACCTCGGCGTCACCCACTTCGACCTGGCGAACAACTACGGGCCGCCGCCCGGCTCCGCCGAGCTGAACTTCGGCAAGCTCCTCGCCCAGGACTTCGCGCCCTACCGGGACGAGCTGATCGTCTCCACCAAGGCCGGGTACCTGATGCACCCCGGGCCGTACGGCGAGTGGGGCTCCCGCAAGTACCTGACGTCCTCGCTCGACGCCTCCCTGAAGCGGATGGGCCTCGACTACGTCGACATCTTCTACTCGCACCGCTTCGACCCGCACACCCCGCTGGAGGAGACGATGGGGGCCCTGGCCTCCGCCGTCCAGCAGGGCAAGGCGCTGTACGTCGGCGTCTCCTCGTACAACAGCGAGCAGACCGCCGAGGCCGCGGGGATCCTCAAGGAGATGGGCGTCCCGGCGCTCATCCACCAGCCCTCGTACTCCATGATCAACCGGTGGACCGAGGAGGACGGCCTCCTCGACACCCTGGAGGCGGCCGGCATGGGCTGCATCTCCTTCGTCCCCCTCGCGCAGGGACTGCTCACCAACAAGTACCTGAAGGGCATCCCGGAGGGCTCGCGGGCCACCCAGGGCAAGTCCCTCGACCCGGACCTGCTCTCCGACGAGGTGCTGCGGCGCCTGCGCGGCCTCGCCGGCATCGCCGAGCGGCGCGGACAGTCCCTCGCCCAGCTGGCGCTGTCGTGGGTGCTGCGGGACGAGCGGATGACCTCGGCGCTGATCGGCGCGTCCAGCGTCGCCCAGCTGGAGGAGAACGTGGCGGCGCTCGCGGGCCCGCCGCTGACGGACGAGGAGCTCGAGGAGATCGACTCGTTCGCGGTGGACACCGCCGGCACGAACATCTGGGCCGGCCGCGGCTGACGCCCCCGCCGCACCGCCCGCCCCGGTCCCGACGGGCCCCGGGCAAGAAAAACGGGCCGGTCCGTGGGGGGGATACGGACCGGCCCGAGGGGGGGTTTCCACCATAACCCTTCGATAGTCGTCCTGCGCGCCACGTACGCCGAACGAACCGCCTCGGATACGCCGGAGCCCAAGCGGCACAAGGGCTCCGAGGCCCTGTGGCGGGTTTGCGCCCCGGCGTGGCGGCGGGGTTCCGTCCCTCCGAAGAGGGACCGGTCGGCACGGGCACGGCGTTGACGCGGCAGCGCGTCTCCCTCACGGCGGACGACGGTCCCGTGGCCGTGCGTACGGATCGCGGCTTCCTCAGGGAAGGGCGGTGAACGCGCCGAGGAGGAGGCCGAGCAGCCCGCCGGCGAGCATGAAGGGTCCGAACGGGATCGCCGAGGATCGGTCGGCCCGCCGCAGCAGGACGGCGCCGAGGCCGTACACCGCGCCGAGGAGGAAGCCCGCGAAGGCCCCCGCGAAGAGCACGCCCCAGC
The DNA here is from genome assembly GCF_055582805.1 of Streptomyces sp. NPDC107498. Classification (NCBI taxonomy): domain Bacteria; kingdom Bacillati; phylum Actinomycetota; class Actinomycetes; order Kitasatosporales; family Streptomycetaceae; genus Streptomyces; species Streptomyces sp. NPDC107498. The sequence continues at coordinate 427,510 of NZ_JBVJPE010000003.1, forward strand.
CGTACCAGCCGAGGGCGGCGCCCAGCGGGACCGCCAGCTTCACGTCTCCGAAGCCGAGCCCGCTCGGGTTGACCAGGAACAGCACCAGATAGGCCCCGCCGAGGGCGAGCCCGCCGAGGAGGGCGTGGACCCAGGAGCCTGCGTCGTGCGGAAGGAGTTCCGCGCCGCCGAGGAGCAGCGGGACGGCGACCGCGAGCGGCAGGGTCAGACCGTCCGGAAGCCGGTGCACGCGCGCGTCCACGCAGGCGAGGAGGACGGCGAGGGGCGCGCCGAGCAGCCAGACCGCGAGCTCGGGCCGGGGCCCGCCGGTGGCGGCGGCGAGCGCGGCGCAGACCAGGGCGGTGAGCAGCGGGGCGACGTACGGGCTCGCGGTGGTCGCGCAGCCCTGCCGCCCGGGACCGCCGAGCCAGCCGCGCCCGGGGCCGACGAGCACGTGCCCGGCCGGGCAGCGGTCCCGCCACGGTTCCGCCGGCTCCACGGAGAGCCGGTACGCGGCCCGGGGCACGAGCAGCCCGACGGCGGCCCCCCACAGGGCGGCGACGGCGATCAGCGTGACGTACACGGACGAGACCCTAGGGGGCCGTGCCGCTACGGTCTGCCGCATGGGGAAATGGGTGGACGGGACGGGGACGTTGACGGTGGCCGCTCTGGACGTCCCGCTGGAGGTGGCGGCCTCCTACCGGGCGCGGCGGCGGGGCCTCCTGGGCCGGGACGGGATCAGGGGGGCGCTGCTCATCGTCCGGACGAACAGCGTGCACACCTTCGGCATGCGGTTCCCGATCGACGTGGCCCACCTGGACGGCTCCTTCACCGTCCGGTCGGTGGTGACGATGCGGCCGGGACGGCTCGGCATGATCCGGCCGCGCGGCCGGCACGTCCTGGAGGCGGAGGCGGGCGCGATGGCCGGGTGGGGTCTGGAACCGGGGGTACGCGTGCGCGTGGACCTCACGGAGGCCCCGAACCGAGCAGGGTGAACGCCCCGTACGCGCCGGAGGCCAGCGCGAGGCCGGCGAGGACGGGCACGGCGGTACGGGTCCGCACGCGCGCGAGGGCCACGGCGGGCGGGAGCAGCAGCCCGAAGGCGGGCATCATCAGGCGCGGCCGGGATCCGAAGTAGGCCGCGCCGACGAGGGAGACGAACACGACGCCGATCGTGTACACCAGCAGCGGCAAGGGCTGCCGCTGCCGCACGCACAGCGCGACCAGCCAGCCGAGCAGCGCGAGCGCCGCGCACAGGCCGAGGGCGGCGGGCCACGGCAGGCCCGCGACGAACAGGGCGAGGGCGACGCCGCCGTCGATGGAGTTGCCCCAGGCGGCCTGCACGTCGAAGTAGGCGGTGGGGCCGCCCTCCCGGACCCCGACGTAGGCGACGTACGCGAGCCAGCCCAGCGAGGCGACCAGCACCCCGGCCACGGTCCGCGCGGGCAGTCGCCGTTCCCGTACGAGGGCGACGAGGGCGGTGACGCCGAGGGCCGCGATCAGCGCGGCGGCCGTCGGCCGGGTGAGCCCCGCCGCCGCGCACAGGACGCCGGCGAGGATCCAGCGCCCGCGCAGCACGGCGTACAGCGACCAGGCGGCGAGGGCGGTGAACAGGGTCTCCGTGTACGCCATGGACTGGACGAACGCGGTCGGGTACACGCCCCAGAGGACGGCGAGGAGGACGCCGGCCCGCGGCCCGGAGGCGTGCTCGCCGCACAGGGCGATCCCCCAGGCGGCGGCGAGCCCCGCGGTCCAGGAGACGAGGAGCCCCGCGGTGGCCGCGTCGACGGGGAGGACGGCGGACAGGCCGCGCTCCAGGGCCGGAAGCAGCGGGAAGAAGGCGAGGTCGGAGTGGACGTCGCCGTTCGGCAGGGTGGCCCGGTACCCGTACCCGTGCTCGGCGATGCGGACGTACCAGACGGAGTCCCAGCGGCCCTTGAGCCGGTGCAGCCCGTCCTCACCGGTCGCGGCGGCGGCGACGGCGAGGACGACGAGGCCGACGAGGCGGGTGGCGGCGTAACCCCCGAGGGCGAGGAGGGCGGTGTTGCTGGGCCTGGGGGTCCGGGACATGTGCCCGATTATGCGGGGGCGCCCGCGGGGCTCATCCGAGAGGCCTTATGCGGACGAACCTCGCGGCCATGACGGGACCGAGCTGCTCCACGATGGCGTGCCCGGGCTCCTGCGGCGAGGGCAGGTCGCCGAGGAAGGAGGTGACGATGACCTCGTCGATGCCGAGGACGCCGCGCGCGCTCTGCTCCTCCAGGAAGTCGAGCGTCCGACGCCAGTCGGCGGCGTCGGGGGCCTCGCCGAGGAAGGACCGGACGGTGTCCTGGACGACGTCCCAGAAGAACACGTGCGGCAGGACGCCGCCCTGATGGAAGACATGGGTCTCGTACGCGCCCCGGAACTCGGGGATCCGGGCGACGAGATCACTGACCAACTGCACGCTCGGGGCCACGTGCGGGTCCGCGCTCGGGGGCACGTGCCGGTTCAGGCTCGGGTTCGCGCTCGGAGGCACGTGCCGGTTCGCGCTCGGGGTCGCCGTCATCCGTCCAGAATGCTCCCGCCGAAGAGGGGTGTCCCGCCGGATTTACGCTTTCCTGGCGACGTCTTTCGCCGGGTTTTCCACAGGGGGTGCGAAGTGTCCCCCTTCCGTGGATCGTTGGGCGTATGTACGAGTTGGCGATCCTCGCCAGGGGCGGGATCCTCCTGACGGTCTGGGCGGTCGCGGCGGGCTGGCCGCCGGGCCGGCTGGCCGGACGGCTGCGCCGGGACGGCTGGCAGCGGATCTGCCGGGGCGCCTGGGCGGCCCCGGGGAGGGAGGTGGACTGGCGGCTGAGGGCGACGGCCCTCCAGTTCCTGCGCCCGGAACTGGTGTGCAGCCACGGGACGGCGGCGCGGCTGCACCGCATCGAGGTCCTGGGCGGGGAGGGTCCGGAGGAGCGCCTCGACTTCACGGCGCCCCCGCCCGCCAGGTCGTCCCGCGGTGACCGGATACGGCTGCACACCACGGCCTTCCTGACGGACGGGGACCGGTCCGTCCGGCGCGGTCTGCGGACGACGACCCCGGCACGGACGGTCGGCGACCTGATACGGGCCTCGGCGACCCGGGAGGAGGCGGTGGTCGTCGCGGACTCGGCGCTCGCCCGACGGACGGTCGGGGGAGTACGGCGCGAGGCGCTCGTCCGCCCCGGGGACCTGGCCGCCGAACTCGCGGCGCCCCGGCGGGGAGCGGCCCGCGCCCGGACCTGGCTCCGGTTGGCCGAACCGGCGTCGGGCTCCCCGGCGGAGACGGTCGCCCGGCTCCGGATGCGGGACGCGGCCCTGACCCCCGAATCCCAGCCGACCCTGCTCACGGCGGCCGGGAAGCCGCTGCGCCCGGACTTCCTCTTCCGGGCACAGGGCCTGGCGGTGGAGATCGAGGGCCACGCCTTCCACGGCACCCGACGGGCCCACGAACGGGACGTCGCCCGCTTCAACGCGCTCCAGTCCTGCCCGGAGATCCGCCGCGTGCTGCGCTTCACCGCCGGGGAGGCCTTCCACCACCCGGACCGCATGACGGCGACGATCCGGGCGGCGCTGGCGCTCTAGGGGGCCGCCGTCCGGGGGAAGGAGATCTCGACGCGCCGGTTCTTCTTCCGGCCCTCCTCGGTGCGGTTGTCGGCGATCGGGTAGTCCTCGCTGTACCCGCGGATGTCGAAGGTCGTGCCGGGGTCGAGGACCCGCGCGAGCACCTGCTGCACGGCGACGGCCCGCTCCTTCGACAGCTTGAGCCCGTGCTCGTACGTCCCCAGGTTGTCGGTGAACCCGAAGACCCGGACCCGCCCGGACCCCATCTTCTCGACCTCCGCGGCGACGGCGGCGATGCGGGCGGTGGCGTCGGGCGAGAGCTTGGCGCTGTTCTTCGGGAACAGCACCTCGGCCTGCAGCGCGAACGTCACGTCCACGTTGGTGTCCTGCCGGCGCTCCTGCCCGCCCTCGTCCTCGACGATCTGCTTGATGTCGAGGACCTTGGCGGGGGCGAGGGTGGCGCCGTCGGGAAGCATCAGCCCGGGCGACTCCGGATCGATGACGGGCGGGGGCGAGGAGGTACCGGCGGGCCCGGGCCCGTCGTCGGCGTACGCGGGGGGCCCGGCGAACGGCCCCAGGGCCACGCACACGAGGAGGAGGGAGGCGAGGCGGCGGTTTCTCGTCGTCGTCATGGGGTCGCCTCAGGAGAGCTTGAGGGTGGCGGGTTCGAAGGTGGGAAGCTGGAAGGAGACTTGGGTGGTGGAGGCGGGGGGTGCGGGGAATTGGAGGAAGACCGGGATTGCTTGACCAGCACCCAGGTTGGAAAGACCTGCAGTGGTCAGTGGCCGGCCATCCGTATCTCTTAGTACGTAGTACCGTTTCTTACCAACCGAGTCGACGAGAGTGGCCCCACCTAGCGAGTTGCCGTGCTTCACCACTTCGGTCTCATCGCCACTCAAGCGCGAGGGGATGATGGTTGCGGAGTCGGCCGTATTCTTCAACTGACCCTTGACGGTCAGAAAGCCACCCGCATCACGTTCAGTAGATGAGATAGCCAGCTCCAAGCCTTTCTGCCCCTTGGTGACAGCCAGCGTCTCCGTCGGCTCCGCAACAGGTTGCGAACCCTGGGTGGCATTACCCTTCCGTGGCGCTGATGCTGTGGCGGATGGCTTGTCTTCCTTCTGCTTCTCCTCGGCCCCGCAGCCGGCCACAAAGAGAGCCACCGATGCAACCGCGAGGGAGGACAACCCCCTTCGTACGTAGCGAACGTTCATGAAGCGCGCTTCCTTTACTCGTCGTCGCCGATCAACCGAACCGAGAAGAGCTCGGTGACACTGGGCAGAGTCGGTTCCTCAGGATCGATCGTCCAAGCGTCGCCATCGCAAGCCAGTCCCAGAATCGGCTCTTCATTCGAGTCCGACTCCTCGTCCGATTCCGTGGGGTCGGGAGCCGGTGACGACTCCTCCGAAGTCGGCACGTCTGGAGCCACATAGGTGCACTTCGGCTCGATCACCGCTTTAGCAGACGCTGTGGCATGTCGGGACTCAGTTTCTGGGACAAGCGAACGGCCAACAGCTTCCGTCGTACGTACCGTGACACTGAACCCCTCACGCCCAACAGGAAGACGTCTACAACCGCCATCCTTGACATCCGCACCATTCCTGGCGGCAAAGGTATTCGCCTGCTCGCACGCAGGGGAGGCGAAGTACTCTCTCCCCTCCAGGAATCCGGACCACTGCGTAGGATCTCGAATCACGTCGAGCCACCCCTTGCGCAGCTGCTCCCGAGCATCCTGTGCGGCTGCCAGCGCTGCTGCATCCGCAGCGGTTTGAGCGCTGTTGCGCGTGGCAGCAGCTTGCCCCACCACGAAGTAGACGAAGCCCAGGAATAAAAGACCTGCGATGGCAGCGATGTAGACGGGGAACGCCTGCCCGGATTCTCGCCTCCGAACCGACTCTATTAGCCGCCGGTCAGCTCGGTGATCTTCTCGGCAATCGCATCCTTGATGGATTGCCCGATGTCCGTACCAGTGATGGCGATGACGATCGCCACCACCACCACGATGATCCCCAGGTACTCCACCGCCGTCTGCCCGCGGTCCCCCCGCAGCAGCCGGCCGGTCGCTGCCACCCTGGCCCTCGTCAGGGCCTTCAGCATCGCGTCGTTCATCGTGGTCCCCTCCGCGTTCGGACGCCTGCGTATGGGCACGGTATGCCGACGGGCGGGTCGGCGGACAGGCCCCGGTCATCGGGTGGGATCGATGAAGCGGGTTCATCGGCTCCACCCCCTCACACTCAGTCCGCACTCTGGCACATCGGGTTGCGCGCCTGAAGGCGTTTCCCCCGAATATGTCATCGCGCTCATTCGCCGGTCACCGACCCGAAGTCCGTCCCCGTGCCCAGGAACAGGCCCGCGCCGAGCAGGATCATGGTCGCCGGGACCATCAGCGTCGTGATCACCATCGTCGCCTTCGGGACCGCCTTCGCCGCCTTGCGGCGGGCGTTCTGCGCGTCCGTGCGCCGCATGTCGTTGGCGATCTGGATCAGCGTGTCGACGATCGGCGCCCCCAGCTCCTCGCCCTGCTGCAGCGCCGTGACGAACTGCGCCACCTGCTCCGAGTCGTTGCGGCGCCGCAGTTCGTCGAAGGCCTGGCGCCGGCTGACGCCCATGTCCATCTGGCGCAGCGTGATGCGGAGTTCGTCGGACCACGGCCCCTCGTACTTCTCCGCGACCCGTTCCAGCGCCTGCCGGAAGCCCAGGCCCGCGCTGACCACCACGGCCAGGACGTCCAGGAAGTCCGGCAGCGTGCGTTCGATCTGGTCCTTGCGGATCCGGACCGCCGACCAGATCCCGACCTCCGTCCAGAACGCCCCGAACGCGAGCAGCAGCAGGGCCGTCACGTACGAGCCCTTGCTCAGCATCACCAGGCCGCCGAGGCCGCCCAGGAAGCCGTAGACCGCCCGCCTCGCCCCGTACCGGTCGATCGTCAGGCCGCCGGGATTGCCCGCCAGGTCGATCCGGCGGCGGACGGCGTTCACCCGCTTCGGGCCCATCAGCCGGAGCACCGTCGGCGACCAGCGCATGCCCAGGCGGTCGACGGCCGAGTCGACGGCCCCCGTACGGGTGGCGCCGACCTCCAGGGCGAGCCTGAGGTCGTCGGGGAGCTTCGCGTCGGCCCGGTAGAGACGCAGGCCGTACGCGAAGCCGACGACGGCCAGGCCCGCGAGGAGGGCGAGGAGGAGGTCCATCACGCGGCCCCTTACACGTCGATCTTCGAGAAGCGGCGGATGACGGCGAAGCCGACCACGTACAGCGCGAACGCCGCCACGACGGCGAACTGTCCGATGCCCGAGGCCGTCATGCGGTCGAGCGCCCCCGGCTGCATGTTGTCGATCAGCAGGAGCGATCCGATCCCGATGACCGGGACGGAGTACGCGGTCATGCTCACCTGGGAGAGCTGGGTGCGGACCTCGCGCCGGGTCTCCTTGCGCTCCTCCAGCGTCTCGGTGAGGTTCCGCAGGGAGGAGACGACGGTGCCGCCGGCCCGGTTGGCGAGCACGAGGGTGGTGACGAGGACGACCAGCTCGCGGGAGGGGAGACGCTCCGCCAGCTCCCCCAGGGCGTCGTCGAGGGAGGTTCCGACGGCCAACTGCTGCGCCACCTTCTCCAGTTCGTCCCCCGCCGGCGCCTCCAGCTCGTCGGCGGCCAGGCTCAGCGCCATCCGGAGGGCGAGTCCGGCCTGCGTGGCGTTGGCCAGGATCCGGGAGAGTTCGGGGAGCTGGTTGATGAACTTCTCGATGCGCTTCTGGCGCTGCCAGTTGAGGTACCCCACGGCGACCCAGATGCCGAGGAGTCCGCAGATCGGGCCGAAGAACGGGGACAGCACCGCCTGCCCCACGACCCAGAGGACCGCCACGGTCGCCGCGAGGGCCACCGTGAACTCGCCGGGCGTGACGTCGAGGCCGGTCGCCGCGATCCGCAGCTCCAGTTTCCGGCCGAGGGCGGTCTTCCGCACGCGCCGGTCGACTCCCCGGAAGCGGCGCCTGCGGCGGCCGGACACGGCCTCCGGTTCGCCGCTCTCGTCGAGCCGGGCGACGAGGGCGGCGTGGCGGCGGGCCCCGCTCGCGTACAGCTGGACGCCGACGACGCCCAGCACGCAGGCGAGCAGCGCCACGCCCGCCGTCAGCCAGAAGGGGTCCGTCGTCATCGCCGGGCCCCTGATCGCCGTGCCCCGGATCGCCGGGCCGGGTCCGTAACCGTCCACCGCTCTCCCGGCGGCCGGGTCGGGTCCGTGGTCATCGCCGCTCCCCCGGTCGCCAGGTCGGATCGGTCCTCATCGTCGCTCCCCCGGTCGCCACGTCGGGTCCGTCGTCCACCGCTCCCCCGGTCGCCAGGTGGGGTCCGTCGCCGTCCACCGCTCCCCCGGGAGCCAGGTCGGGTCCGTCATCGTCACTGCGCCTCCGGTGGGCACGTGGGCTTCGGTCATCACTCCGCCTCTCGGGTGGCCAGATGGGCATCCGTCGCCGCCACGCCGAACGCCTGCGGGATCGGCTGGCCCGCCAGGTAGAGCCGTTCGGCGACACGGCGGGGCAGCGGGTGGTACGTGAACCTCCCGTACACCCGTCCGTCGGCCGCGACCGGCTGCGCCTCGAACCGGCAGACCGTGGCCAGCAGGAAGCGTTCCCTGCCGTGCGAGGCGAGGACGGAGATCTCGGTGATGCGGCGCGTGCCGTCCGGATGCCGGGTGAGCTGGACGAGCACGTCGACCGCGCTGTTGATCTGGTCGCGGAGCGCCTCGAACGGCACCTTCACCTCGGACATCGAGGCCAGGGTCTGGAGCCGCATCAGGGCGTCCTCGGCCGAGTTGGCGTGGACGGTGGCGAGCGAGCCGTCGTGGCCGGTGGACATCGCCTGGAGCATGTCGAGGGTCTCGCCGCCGCGGACCTCGCCGACGATGATGCGGTCGGGGCGCATGCGCAGGGAGTTGCGGACGAGGTCCCGGATGGAGATGGCCCCCCGGCCCTCGATGTTCGGCGGCCGGGCCTCCAGACGGATGACGTGGGACTGCTGGAGCTGGAGTTCGGCCGAGTCCTCGATGGTGATGATCCGCTCGCCGTCCGGGACGAGGCCGGAGAGCGCGTTGAGGAGGGTCGTCTTCCCGGTGCCGGTGGCGCCGGAGACGATCAGGTTGAACTTGGCCTGCACGAGCCCCGAGAGCAGGAGCAGCATCTGCTCGTCGAGGGAGCCGAGGCCGATCATCTCGTGGAGCGTGTACGCCCGGGGGAAGCGGCGGATGGTGAGCGTGGCCCCGGTGAGGGAGAGCGGCGGGATGATCACGTTGACGCGCTCGCCGGAGGGGAGCCGGGCGTCGACCATCGGATTCGACTCGTCGACGCGCCGGTTGACGGTGGAGACGATCCGCTCGATGGTCTGCATCAGCTGCTCGTGGGAGGCGAAGCGGAGCGGGAGGAGTTCGACGCGGCCGCCGCGCTCGATGAAGATCTGGTCGGGGCCGTTGACCATGATCTCCGTGATGGAGGCGTCTTCGAGGAGCGGTTCGAGCACGCCGAGGCCGAGGGCCTCGTCGACGACCCGGCGGATCAGCTGCGCCCGCTCGGCGGTGGAGAGGACGGGACCCTCGCGGCTGATGATGTGGCCGAGGACGCGCTCCAGGCGGGCCCGCCGCTCGGCCGCCGCGAGCGCGGACATCTCGGTGAGGTCGATCTCCTCCAGGAGTTTGGCCCGGAAGGCGGCGACGAGGTGGCCGTCCTCCCGGCCCCCGCCCGTGGCCTTCTCCTCGGGGGTGCTGATCCGGGCGCGCAGGCTCACGGCAGGCCCTCCTCGTCGGGTGTCTCGGGCAGCGGCATGGTGGCGGTCTTCTCGACGGGGTCGAAGCTCCAGAAGGGCACGACCCGGGGGACGGGTACGGAGACGGTGACGGTGGCCTCTCCGCCTCCCTCGTACTGGTCGGTGACCCGGGGTTCGCTCCAGCCGCTCACCGCCGCGTCGGCGGCCGCCTGGGGGTCGAGCGCCCCGCCGTCGTCGTCGACGGTCATGGCCCTCGCGGCGGCCCGGGCCGCCGTGCCCGCCTGCTGGGCGGCGTACGCGGCCATGCCGAGCTGGAGGCCTGCCAGCCCGACGATGAGCAGGATGGGCAGGAACCCGAGGTACTCGATGGCGGCCTGGCCCCGGTCGCGGAGCCTGCCCCGCAGGTCGTTCGTCATGGGTTCGACACCTCCTCGTACACCGCGCCCGCTTCGGCCGTGACCGGGAACAGGCCTCCGAAGCCCGGGACGAGGGCCGGCACCTCGACGTCGACCCGGACGTGGACCATGCCGCCGCTCGTCCGGCAGTCCCCGCCGGAGACGCTCCAGGCGCCGTCGATGTGGCGGCCGGCGGCCGAGGGGCCGTCGTCCCCCACCGCACACGCCCGCGCCGCCTCGTCCGCCGCGTTCCCCGCCAGCGTGTACGTGTAGCCGACCAGGACGACCTGCCACAGCAGGGCGAGGGTGAGCAGGATCAGCGGCACCATTCCGAGGAACTCCACCGCCACCTGCCCCCTGTCGTCGTCCCGGTACGTCCTCCGCATCGTTCAGCGTCCTCCGGCGCGGCGGCGCAGGCCCAGTGAGCCGCGGTCGCCCGTGCGGGCGAGCTGCTTGCCGGGGGTGCCGGTCGCCGGCGCGCCGACCAGGCCCAGCTCTCCCGCGAGGGTCCACAGCGCCTGCTTGACGGTCGACCTGGCGTCGAGTTCGTGGAGGCGGCCGGCGTCGACGACGGCGGCGAGCTCCTTGAAGTTGGCCGGGACGGCGACGCCCGCGATCCGGGTGCCGGTGATCTTCTGGATCAGGGGCGGCTGGATCTCGGTGGTGCGGTGGTGGCGGTTGACCACCGTCGTGGTCTCCTCCGCCTTGCGGACCTGGAGCCGTTCCCACATCCGTACGGTCCGCTTGGCGGCCCGGACCGCGACCACGTCCGGGGTGGTGACGAGCAGCGCGGTGTCGGCCATCTCGATCGCGGCGGCGTTGGCGCTGTCGAGCCGGGAGCCGCAGTCGAGGACGACGACGTCGTGCCGACCGCGCAGGGCGCTGACGACCTGGCGGGCGGCGCGGTCGGTGACCTCCTCGCCGCGCTCGCCCTCCGCCGGGGCGAGGAGCAGGGAGAGGCCGGTCTCGTGGACGTAGACGGCGTCCTGGAGGACGCGGGGCGAGATGTCGGCGATGGTCGCGAGGTCGGCGACGGAGCGGCGGAACTGGACGTCGAGGTAGGAGGCGACGTCTCCGCTCTGGAGGTCCATGTCGACGAGGGCGACGGAGCGCCCGGAGGCGCGGGCGGCCAGGGCGAGGTGGACGGCGGTGACGGTGGCGCCGACGCCGCCCTTGGCGCCGCTGACGGTGACGACGGTGCCGCCGGGGCCGGTGATCGGTTCGGCGCCGGCGCCGAGGTGGCGGCGGACGCCGAGGGACCACTGGGCGGCGGCCTGGACGCGGCTGGCGAGTTCCTCGTAGCCGAGGGGGAGGGTGACGAGCCCTCGGGCGCCGGAGTCCATGGCGGCGGAGAAGAGGACGGGGCTGGCGTCGGCGGTGATGAGGACGACGCCGACGGCGGGGAAGCGGAGGGCGACCTCGCGGACGAGTTCGAGCGCGGGGACGGGCCCGATCCGCTCGTGGACGAGGACGACCTCGGGGAGTTCGTCGAGGGAGGCGGCGGCGAGGCGGGCGAGGGTGTCGACGAGCTGGGTGGAGTCGGTGACCGGTTGGGCGGGTTCGGCGTCGGGGAGCTGGCTGAGCAGCGTGCTGACGGACCGGGCCGCGTCGGGGTCGCCGACGGCCGGCAGGATCCTGGTGGTCATCCGGCCTCACTTGTCCTTGTCGAGCGTGTAGGTGCGGTCGCCCTTGTCGGCCGGGGAGCCGGCCGTGGACGGGGCGACGAGGGCGAGGCGTACGTGCTCGGCGAAGGACTCGGCGTACGCGACGCGCTGGGTGTCGAGGGTGGAGAGCGCGAAGGTGATGGGGACGGTGGAGGTGGCCCGGTCCGCGCGGTCGGAGCGGGCGGAGACCGGGGTGAGCTGGCCGACGTCGAGGACGCGGGCGCCGGTGACGATCATCCGGGACTGGTCGGGGTCGCCCTTCTTCTGGCCGGCGAAGGTCGCGTAGATGTTGACGGTGGCTCCGGCGTTGATCTTTCCGGCGACGCCGGTGGCGGCGTCGACCATGATCGCGATCTCCTGCTCTCCCGGCCGGAGCCGGGGGCGTTCGACGATCATGTCGGTCTGGAGGAGGGAGCCGGCCTTGAGCTCGGTGACGGCGATCCTGCCCTCGATCTGGCGGAGGTCGGTGACGGCGGTGGAGGAGAGCCAGCGCTTGGGCATGGAGATCTTCTCGAACTGGTCGGCGCTCAGGGGCTTGTAGGGGGCCACGTCGCCCTTCAGCCGGTATGCCGTCGTCTCCGGGCCGACCTTGGAGTTCACGTCGCTGATGACGGCGAGGACGCCGGCGAAGGCGCCGAGGGCGCACAGGACGGAGAGCAGCAGCAGGATCACGCCGCGGCGCTGGCGGGAGTTCATGGCCGTACTTCCTCGGTCGGAGCGGTCGGAGCGTTCGGAGCGGTCGGAGCGGTCGGAGCGGGCGGAGCGGGCGGAACG
>NZ_JBVJPE010000003.1:439735-559992 GCF_055582805.1 Streptomyces sp. NPDC107498
GCGGCGCTGGCGGGAGTTCATGGCCGTACTTCCTCGGTCGGAGCGGTCGGAGCGTTCGGAGCGGTCGGAGCGGTCGGAGCGGGCGGAGCGGGCGGAGCGGGCGGAACGGTCGTCGGAACGGTCGGGGCACGGGTCCCGGCGGGCAGGGGCGGGCGGCGGTGCGCGGGTCCGTTCACGGCAGCGCGGCGCGGGCGGAACGGGCGCCGGGTCCGAGGGCGCGGGTCCCCGGGTCGGGTGGTGGCGGGGCGGCCGGGGGCAGCGGCGCGGCGCAGAAGCCGCAGCGGTCGCCGATGAGTTCCATCCCGCACCAGTGGCAGGTCTCGCGGCGTACGGAGGAGACGAGCTGGTAGAGGACGGACGGGTCGGGCAGGTACGCGGCGAACTCGACGAGCTTGCCGGTGCCCCACCAGTCGGGCGAGGACGCGGGCAGGGGCACCTCGTGCACGGGCCCCGGGATCCGCCACCGGGGTACGAGGGCGGTGGTGGGCCAGTCGGTCTGGAGCTGGCCGCGGGCGAGGAGGAGTTCGGTGGCGAACTCCGGTCCGGCGAGGGAGTCCCCGCCGGAACCGGAACCGGAACCGGAACCGCGACCGGAGCCGTGGCCGGAGCCGGAACCGTGGCCGGAACCGGAGCGCGAGCCGACCCGGACGATCTGCGGGGTCGGCCCGGCGAGGACGGCGAAGTGGGCGCCGGGGAGCCAGCCCTTGAGGTGGGAGCCGAGGCTCACGGGGACGCGGTCGAGCCGGGAGACGGAGCCGAGGACGGCGCCGGCGTAGATGTAGTGGGCGAGCAGCCGGGCGGCGGAGGCGAGGACCCCGGGGCTGAAGTCGCAGCCGGCGAGCTGGCGCAGCTGGCGGACGAGGACGGCCGCGCCGAGGGGCGGCAGGTCGGTCCTGACCAGTGCGATCCGGTCGCTCTCCAGGAGGGCGCGGACGGCGTGCAGGCGGTGCTCGACGGCGGTCGGCGCGGCGGTGGGACAGACGACGACCACGTGTCCGTGCCGGGCGAGGAGCTGCTGCATGTCGGCGAGGGAGGCGTCGAGCGAGCGGGTCCCGGGGGGCGGGAGCACGGCGGCCTGCGGGGTCCTGGGGTCGGTCGGCGGCAGCACCAGGTCGGTGCTGGTGACGGCGATCGCTGTCGGCACGTCGAACCCCCCGTCCCCTCCGGCCCCCGGTGCCCCGGGGACCGCGGATCACTTACCGCGTTCGCGACGTCACCGCAGGGTGCCGCCGTCTCTGCACCTTATCCACGTCCCCCGGGGTGGTGAACACACAATCCGCCAAGCTGCCTCCATTTGTTGCGGCCCCCGGGACCCCGCCGAACACCGTTCGCCGTCAGAGGTATTGACAATGCGATTGGTCTGGACCAACTTGTTCCGACAGCGGTGGCCGCCGCCGGTACCCCCGTACCCGCATCTCCCCTCCGTACGACGACGTACGGCACCTCCACATCCCCAACTCCCCCACCGGAGGATGCACGTGGACCGCACCACCACCCGCACGCGCGGCAGGCGCCGGCTCAGCGGAGCCCTCGCGCTCGCCGTCGGCTCCGGGCTCGTCCTCGTCGGCGGAGCCGGCACCGCACAGGCGGCGGACGTCAACGTCGCCAAGAACGCCGGGTTCGAGAACGGCCTCACCGGCTGGTCCTGTTCCGCCGGGAGCGGCGCCGCCGTCTCCTCCCCGGTCCGCACCGGCGCCGGCGCCCTGCGCGCCACCCCGGCCGGTCTCGACAACGCCAAGTGCGTGCAGACCGTGGCCGTGAAGCCCAACTCGACGTACACGCTGAGCGCCTGGGTCCAGGGCGGCTACGCCTACCTCGGCGCGAACAACACCGGGACCGGCACCGGCACCGTCTCCACCTGGACGCCCGACAGCCCCTCCTGGAAGCAGCTCACCACCACCTTCACCACCGGGGCGAGCACCACCTCCGTCGAGATCTACACCCACGGCTGGTACGGCACCTCGCCCTACCTCGTCGACGACGTGAGCGTCTTCGGGCCCGACGGGGGCGGCGGCCAGGACCCCGACCCGACCGCCCCGGCCACCCCGGCCGGCCTCGCCGCCGGCGCGGTCACCACCGGCTCCGTCGCCCTGAGCTGGAACGCGGTCTCCGGCGCCACGGGCTACAAGGTGTACCGGGACGGCGGCAACCCGCAGGCCGTGACCGGCACGTCCACCACCGTCACCGGGCTCACCGCCGACACCGCCTACCAGTTCCAGGTCTCCGCGACGAACGCCGCGGGCGAGTCCGCGAAGTCCGCCGCCGTGACGGCCCGCACCGCCAAGGCCACCGACCCGGGCCCCGGCCCGGCCGTGCCCAAGCACGCCGTCACCGGCTACTGGCAGAACTTCGACAACGGCGCGGCCAAGCAGAAGCTGCGGGACGTCCAGGCGGCGTACGACATCATCGCCGTCTCCTTCGCGGACTCCACCGCCGTGCCCGGCCACATCGCCTTCACCCTCGACCCGGCCGTCGGCTACGCCTCGGTCGCCGACTTCAAGGCGGACGTCGCGGCCAAGAAGGCGGCCGGCAAGTCCGTGATCCTCTCCGTCGGCGGCGAGAAGGGCAACGTCACCATCAACAGTGACGCCACCGCGACCGCCTTCGCCGACAGCGCGTACGCCCTGATGCAGGAGTACGGCTTCAACGGGATCGACATCGACCTGGAGCACGGCGTCAACGCCACGTACCTCACCAAGGCGCTGCGGCAGCTCTCCGCCAAGGCGGGCTCCTCCATGGTCCTGACGATGGCCCCGCAGACCATCGACATGCAGAACACCGGCTCCGAGTACTTCAAGACCGCGCTCGCCGTGAAGGACATCCTCACGGTGGTCAACACCCAGTACTACAACAGCGGTTCGATGCTGGGCTGCGACGGCAAGGTCTACAGCCAGGGCTCGGTGGACTTCCTCACCGCCCTCGCCTGCATCCAGCTCCAGGGCGGCCTCGCACCGTCGCAGGTCGGCCTGGGCGTCCCCGCCTCCACGCGGGGCGCGGGCAGCGGTTACGTCGACCCGCAGGTCGTGAAGAACGCGCTCGACTGCCTGGCCAGGGGCACCGGCTGCGGCACCTTCAAGCCGACCCAGACCTGGCCGTCGCTGCGCGGCGCCATGACCTGGTCGACCAACTGGGACGCGACGGCCGGCAACGCCTGGTCGAACGCGGTGGGTCCGCACGTGCACAACCTGCCGTAGCGGTCCCGAGGCCACGGCGCGGCGCCACCGCTCCCCCGGTGGCGCCGCGCCGTCGTCTCACGCGGGCAGGTAGTGGCGCAGCACCCGGTCGAGCAGCAGGATCCACTCGTCGACCCGGGCGGCGCGGCGGCCGTCGACCTCGCAGTCGTAGACCGAGCCGTCGTAGAGCGTGACGGCGACGCGCAGCACCCGGTCGCGCCGGACGCGCTCGTACCGTACGGCGCCGATCTCGCTCCAGAGGAAGTCGGCCTCCTCGCCGAAGAAGTGCAGGGACACCCCGGCCCCGTCGACGGCGATGCCGGAGTTCCGGTCGGCGGCGGCGAAGTCCGGCGCGGGCGGCGGCGGCGCGAGGGGCGGCGGCGGAAGGTGGTGATAGGCGGGATGCGGTACGGGGGCGGGGACGGCGTGCGGTACGGGGGCGGGGGCCGCGTCCTGGACACCGGCACCCGGCGTCGGCAGCGCGTGGCCGGGCGGCAGCACGGCGCCGAAGGCCCCGGGCACGGCGTCGACGGGCGGCCCCTGGGGCGCGGGCGTCGGCACCGCGTCGACGGGCGTCGACGCGGCCACCCGGGGGTCCGGCACCATGGACGGCATCGAGGGCGCCACGGGCGGCCCGAACGCCCCGACCCCAGCCCCGGCCCCAGCCCCGCCCCCTGCCCCGGGCCCGGGCCGGTCCTCCGTCAGCTCGTCCATGAGGGCGTCCGGAGTGGGCCGTTCGGCGGGGTTCTTGGCGAGGCAGCGTCCCACGAGCGGCCGCAGCGCCTCCGGCACGGCGCCGAGGTCGGGGGCCTCGTGCACCGACCGGTACATGAGCCCCATCGGCGTCCCCCCGCCGAAGGGCCGCCCGCCGGCCGCGGCGACGAGGACGGCGCCGAGCGCGAAGACGTCGGCGGCGCCGGTCACCTCCTCGCCGAGGGCCTGTTCGGGGGCGAGGTAGCCGGGGGTGCCGAAGGCGGAGCCGGTGGCGGTGAGCCGGGTGGACTCCAGGGCGCGGGCGATCCCGAAGTCGAGGACGCGCGGCCCGTCGGCGGCCATGACGATGTTGCCGGGCTTGAGGTCGCGGTGGACGAGCCCGCAGGCGTGGATCGCCTCCAGGGCCTCGGCGAGCGCGGCGCCGAGGGAGCGCAGCCGCGGCTCGTCCATGGGGCCCTCGGCGGTGAGGAGTCCGGAGAGCGTGGGCCCCGGGATGTAGGCGGTGGCGAGCCAGGGGGACTCCGCCTCGGGGTCAGCGTCGACGACCTGTGCGGTGTGGAAGCCGCCGACCTGCCGGGCCGCGGCGACCTCGGCGCGGAAGCGGGCGCGGAAGGACGGGTCGGAGGCGAGTTCCGGCCGTGCGACCTTGACGGCGACGGCGCGCCCGCCGCGCGATCGGGCCAGGTAGACGGTGCCCATGCCGCCTTCGCCCAGCTTGTGCTCGATGACGTATCTACCGATGAGGGTCCCCACGCGGGACAGTATGGCCGAACTCCCTCCCTTGACCCGTTCATGACATCGCCGGACCATGTGCCCGGACACGTACACGTCCGGGCCGCCACGTGCCCGGACACCCGCACGGCTCGGTCGCACTCCCCCACACTCCCCACCCAGGAGACAGCATGCGACGTCCCCTCCGCGGCAGAAGGTCCGCCACCCTCGCGGCCCTCGCGGCGTTCGCCCTCGCGGCGCCCCTCTCCGCGCTCACCACACCCGCCGGGGCCGACCCGGCGCCGACCGCCGCCCGCATCGCCGTCGGCGCGGAGGAGGTGATCCGGCAGTACGAGATCGCCGGACCGTCCACCGTCGCCGCCCGCACCGCCCTGGCCGCCACCGGCGTCTCGATCGACGAGGTCGACGCCCGCTCGGTCGTCGTCAGCGCCGACACCGAGCAACTCGCCCGGCTCAAGGCCCTCGGCTACCGGCCGGTCGCCCTGCCCGGCCCGCCGGACCGCGCCACCGGGGCCGACAAGACGCTCGGCCCGGCCGACTTCCCCTCCGCCGACGCGAAGTACCACAACTACGCGGAGACGAACGCGGAGATCGACCAGCGCCTCGCCGCCCACCCCTCGATCATGAGCAAGCGGGTCATCGGCAAGACGTACCAGGGCCGCGACATCGTCGCCATCAAGGTCAGCGACAACGTCGGCACGGACGAGGCCGAGCCCGAGGTCCTCTTCACCCACCACCAGCACGCCCGCGAGCACCTCACCGTCGAGATGGCGCTCTACCTGCTGCGCGAACTCGGCGCGGGCTACGGCACTGACGCCCGCATCACGAACATGGTGAACAACCGGGAGATCTGGATCGTCCCGGACCTCAACCCGGACGGCGGCGAGTACGACATCGCGAGCGGCTCCTACCGCAGCTGGCGCAAGAACCGCCAGCCCAACGCCAACTCCTCCTACATCGGCACCGACCTCAACCGGAACTGGGACTACAAGTGGGGCTGCTGCGGCGGCTCCTCCGGCACGAAGAGCTCCGAGACCTACCGGGGCGCGGCCCCCGAGTCCGCTCCCGAGGTGAAGGTGGTCGCCGACTTCGTCCGCTCCCGGGTGGTCGGCGGCAAGCAGCAGATCACGGCGGCCATCGACTTCCACACGTACAGCGAGCTGGTCCTCTGGCCCTTCGGCTGGACCACGGCGAACACCACCACCGGCATGACCCAGGACGACCGCGACGCCTTCGCGACCGTCGGCGGCCGGATGGCCGCGAGCAACGGCTACACGCCCGAGCAGTCCAGCGACCTGTACATCACGGACGGCTCGATCGACGACTACCTGTGGGGCACGCAGAAGATCTTCGCGTACACCTTCGAGATGTACCCGTCGTCCGGCGGCGGCGGCTTCTACCCGCCCGACGAGGTCATCGAGCGGGAGACGAGCCGCAACCGCGACGCCGTCCTCCAGCTCCTGGAGAACGCCGACTGCATGTATCGCTCGATCGGCAAGCAGGCGCAGTACTGCGCGGCCTGACGGCCCGTGGGAAAGGGGTGCCCCGGTCGCGCCGACCGGGGCACCCCTTCGTCCCGCCCCCGTCTCAGTCCAGGACGGCGAGGGCGTCGATCTCGATGAGGAGGCCGGGCGGGAGGCCGACGTAGACCGTGGTGCGGGCGGCGGCGGGCGCCTTGAGGTCCTGCTCCTCGAAGTACCGGTCGTAGATCTCGTTCATCTCCGCGAAGTGGTCCACGTCGGTGAGGTAGACGCGCATCATCATCACGTCCTCCCAGCTCGCGCCGCCCTCCTCCAGGACCGCCCTGACGTTGGCGAAGGTCTGGAGGGTCTGCTCGCGCAGGGTCGGGCCCGCGACCGTCGGGGCCCGTCCCTCGACGGCGGGCAGGAAGCCGACCTGGCCGGCGACCTGGAGGATGTTGCCCTTCCGCACGCCGTGCGAGAACTTCGCGGGCGGGGCGGTGTGGGTGGCGGGAATGATCGCGGTCTTCTCGTTCATGCGGTGTCCTTCGTAGCGGGCTTGCCGGAGTACTCGCGGCTGATGGCGTCCGCGGTGCCGCGCACCTCCGGGAGGAGGGTGAGGAGTTCCTCGGCGGTGACGACCACGTTGGGCGCCGAGACCGACAGGGCCGCGACGACCCGCCCGTCGGCGCCCCGGACGGGTGCGCCGACGCAGTTGATGGACTCCTCGTGGCCACCGAGGTCGGTGGCCCAGCCCTGTTCGCGCACGGTCGCCAGCTCCCTGAGCAGGGCGGCGGCGTTCGGCGTCGAACGGGGCGTGTACGGGGGGTAGTCGAGCTTCGCGGCGACGGCGCGCCGCTCCGGCTCGGGCAGGTCGGCGAGGAGCAGCTTGGCGACGGCGGCGACGGTGATCGCGACGGGCTTGCCGATGCGCGAGTACATGCGGACCGGGTAGCGGCTCTCGACCTTGTCGATGTAGACGACCTCGCCCTCCTCGTACACGGCGAGGTGGACCGTGTGCCCGATCCGCTCGTTGAGGGCGAGGAGGTAGGGATGGGCGACCTCGCGGACGTCCAGGTTCTCGACGGCCTCCTGGGCGAGCGCGAAGAGGCGGGCGCCGAGGCGGTAGCGCTGGTCCTGCTGCCGGTGGACGAGACCGTGCTCGTGGAGGGTGCGCAGCAGCCGCAGGGCCGTGGACTTGTGGACGCCGAGCCGCTCGGCGACCTGCCCGAGGTCGGCGGGCCCCCGGGCGAGCAGCGGCAGGATGCTGAGCGCCCGGTCGACGGTCTGGCTCATGGCGTGCGTACCTCCTGGTCGTCCCCCGTCCAGCCGGGGCCGAGGTGAAGTGTGCCCCAGGCCTCGGCGTCGAGCGCGGCCAGCCGGTCGGCGCGGCCCCGGCGGGGCGGCCGCGCCAGATCGCCCGGCACGGTGAGCGCGGCGGCGGCCGCGAGGTGCCCGTGGCGCAGCCGCGCGGTCATGTCGAGCCCGCGGAGGGTCCCGGAGAGGAACCCGGCGGCGAAGGCGTCCCCGGCGCCGATCGGGGAGACGACGGTGACGCGGGGGGCGGGGACGGGGGTGACGGCGTCGCGCTCGCGCGGGGCGGGAACGGGGGCGGGGCGGCGCTCGAACGCCACCGCCCCCTCCCCGCCCCGCTTCACCACCAGCACCGCCGGCCGCGCCAGCACCGCACGGATCGCGGCCGGGTCCCCGCAGCCCCACAGCGCCGCCGCCTCGTCCGCGCCCACGAAGACGACGTCCGCCCGGCGTGCGAGGTCCAGCAGTACGGCGGAGGCGCCGCCGTCCCGCCACAGTCCCGGCCGGTGGTTCACGTCGAACGAGACGAGCGGCCGCCCGGGCCGTGGCGCGGTGAGCTCCCGCATCAGCGCCAGGCAGTCGGCGGAGAGGGCGGCGGTGATGCCGGTGAGGTGGAGGATCCGGGCCCCGGCGACGGAGTCGTACGGGACGGTGGCGGGCGAC
The DNA here is from genome assembly GCF_055582805.1 of Streptomyces sp. NPDC107498. Classification (NCBI taxonomy): domain Bacteria; kingdom Bacillati; phylum Actinomycetota; class Actinomycetes; order Kitasatosporales; family Streptomycetaceae; genus Streptomyces; species Streptomyces sp. NPDC107498. Next base: position 447,792 of record NZ_JBVJPE010000003.1, read on the forward strand.
ATGGCGGAGGCGGCGGACCCCGCCCGGTAGTAGAGGACCTCGTGGGCGTCGGTGGCCCGGTCCTCGTCGGTGCGGAAGTAGACGCCGGTCGGCCGGTGCGGGTCGCGGTCGACGGCGCCGACGTCGACCCCGTACCCCGCGATCGTGTCGACGAGGTGGTCGCCGAAGCCGTCGCGGCCGACGCGGCCGACCCAGCGGGCGCGGTGCCCGGCGGCGGCGAGGGCGCAGGCGACGTTGGACTCGGCGCCGCCGATCGCGCGGGTGAAGGAGGGGACGTCGGCGAGGCGACCGGGCCGGGAGGGCAGGAGGGCGACCATGGACTCGCCGAGGCAGACGACGTCGGGGCGGACGGTGTCAGGACGGACGCTGTCGGGGCGGAGGGTGTCGGGGCCGACGGTGTCGGGACGGATGACGTCGGGGTGGAGGGTGTCGGGGCCGACGGTGTCGGGACGGATGACGTCGGAGTGGAGGGTGTCGGGGCCGACGGCGTCCGGGGCCTCGACCGCGGACGGGACTGCGACCGCGGACGGGGACGCGGATTCGCTCACGATCGGGTTCCCTCCGCCTCGTGCGGGTCCATTGACCCGGCCTCGGCCCGGATGTTAGACAGCCTTGAGCACCATGCGCAATGAGCGTTGCACAGTGCGCAACACCCGCAACGAGGAGACCTCATGCCCGACCTGGCGAACGAGCGCGTCGACCACCGCTTCAAGGCCCTGCCCCCGGACGCCGAGGGCCTGACCGTCGGCGCGCTCTCCGCCCAGCGGCGCAACCTCTTCACCGGCGGCTTCACCACCCCCGTCCTCGCCCTCTCCGCCGAGTCCGTCGAGCACAACCTGCGCCTCCTGGAGGCCTACTCCGAGCGCCACGGCCTCGCCTTCGCCCCGCACGGCAAGACCTCCATGGCCCCCCAGCTCTTCGACCGGCAGCTGGAGCACGGCGCCTGGGGCATCACCGCCGCCGTCCCGCACCAGGCCCGCGTCTACCGCGCGCACGGCGTCGCCCGGATCTTCCTGGCCAACGAGCTCGTGGACGCCGCCGCCCTGCGCTGGCTCGCCGCCGAGCTCGACGCCGACCCGGACTTCCGCTTCGTCTGCTACGTCGACTCCGTGCGGGGCGTCGAGCTGATGGACGAGGCCCTGCGCGCGGCCGGCGCGGTCCGCCCCGTGGACGTGGTCGTCGAGCTGGCCGCCGGGGCGACCGGGCGCACGGGCGTGCGGACGGATCCGGAGTGCGCGGCCGTCGCCGACGCGGTCGCGGCCGCCCCCGCCCTGCGGCTGGTCGGCGTCGCCGGGTACGAGGGCACGATGCCCGGGGCCGACGCCGACTCGGTGCGCGCGTGGCTGCACCGGCTCGTCGGGCTCGCGGTCGACTTCGACAAGGCCGGCCGCTTCGACCCCGCCGTCGGCGAGATCGTGGTGAGCGCGGGCGGCAGCGAGTGGTTCGACACGGTCGCCGAGGTCTTCGCGGAGGTCCCCGACCTCTCCCTCCCGGTCCTGAAGCTGCTGCGCTCCGGCGCGTACGTCTCGCACGACGACGGCCAGTACCGCGACCGCACCCCGTTCAACCGGATCCCCGAGGAGGGCGCGCTGCGGCCCGCGTTCCGGCTCTGGTCGCAGGTCGTCTCCCGCCCCACCGCCGAGCAGGCCTTCACCAACGCGGGCAAGCGGGACGCCGCCCACGACCTGCACCTCCCCGAGGCACAGGTGGTCCGTGACGCCCGCACGGGTGAGATCCGCGCCGCGGAGGGCATCACCGTGACGGGCCTCTCCGACCAGCACGCCTGGCTCCGCACCGAACCGGGCGCGGACCTGGAGGTCGGCGACTGGGTGGGGATGGGCCTGTCGCACCCCTGCACGATCTTCGACAAGTGGCAGCTGATCCCGCTCGTCGAGGCGGACGGCACGGTGGTCGACCACATCCGCACGTTCTTCTAGGAGCGAGGGGGCACCGGGGTGATGGACCTCGTCTTCCGCGACGCGGAGGTCGTCGACGGCAGCGGCGGCGACTCCTACCGGGCCGACGTCGGGATCGAGGGCGGCCGGATCGTCTCGATCGTCAAGGAGGCCGCGGCGGCCGGCTGCCAGCGTCCGACCGCCCGCCGCGTCCTGGACGTCGAGGGCCTCGCCCTGGCGCCCGGTTTCATCGACATGCACGCCCACAGCGACCTCGCGCTGCTCCGCGACCCGGACCACAGCGCGAAGGCCGCGCAGGGCGTGACCCTCGAAGTCCTGGGGCAGGACGGACTGTCGTACGCCCCCGTCGACGACCGCACGCTCGCGGAGGTGCGCCGGACGATCAGCGGCTGGAACGGCGGCGCGCCCGGGGACACCAGCGTCGACCTCGACTGGCGCACGGTCGGCGAGTACCTGGACCGGCTGGACGCCGGGGTCGCCGTGAACGCCGCGTACCTCGTCCCCCAGGGCACGGTCCGGATGTACGCGATGGGCTGGGAGGACCGTCCGGCGACGGAGGCCGAGCTGAACCGGATGCGGCGTCTGGTCGCCGAGGGCCTCGAACAGGGCGCGGTCGGCATGTCCTCCGGCCTCACCTACACCCCCGGGATGTACGCGCCGGACTCCGAGCTCACCGAGCTGTGCCGGGTCGTGGCGGAGTACGGCGGCTACTACTGCCCGCACCACCGCTCGTACGGCGCGGGGGCGCTGCGCGCGTACGGGGAGATGGTGGCGCTCGCCCGCGGGGCCGGCTGCGCCCTCCACCTGGCCCACGCCACCATGAACTTCGACGTGAACGAGGGCCGCGCCCCGGAACTCCTCGCCCTCCTCGACGAGGCCCTCGACGCGGGCGCCGACATCAGTCTCGACACGTACCCGTACACCCCCGGCAGCACGACCCTGCTCGCGCTGCTCCCGAGCTGGGCGGGCGAAGGCGGCCCCGACGCGACCCTGGAGCGCCTCCGCGACGCAGCCACGGCGGAACGGATCCGGCACCACCTGGAGGAACTCGGCTCGGACGGCTGCCACGGGGTGCCCGTCGACTGGGCGACGATCGAGATCGCGGGCGTCTCCGACCCGGCCCTGGCGGGCCTGGTGGGCACCCGCGTCGACACCTGGCGGACGGCCCGCCGGCTCCTCGTCGAGGACCGCCTGGGCACGACGATCCTCCAGCACGTGGGTCACGAGGAGAACGTCCGGACGATCATGCGCCACCGGGTGCACACGGGCGGCTCGGACGGCATCCTCCACGGCCTCAAGCCGCACCCGCGCGCGTACGGCACGTTCCCGGAGTACCTGGGGCGGTACGTGCGCGAGCTCGGCGTCCTCTCCCTGGAGGAGTGCGTCGCCCACCTCACCTCCCGCCCGGCCGCCCGCCTCCGCCTCCCGGACCGGGGCCTGGTGAAGGAGGGCCACGTGGCGGACCTGGTCCTCTTCGACCCGACAACGGTCGCGTCGGGCGCGACGTACGAGAACCCCCGGACCCTCCCGGTGGGCATCCCCCACGTCCTGGTCGACGGCAGGTTCGTGATGGAGGACGGCAGGAGAACGGACGTCCTGGCGGGAAGGTCGATCCGCCGCACCGCATGAGGCGTGGGCGATCGTTCCGCCCACGACGGAACGGCGCCTTCGCGGGCGCCTCCGCCCCTACCGCCCGGCAGCCACGGGAGCGGCCTCCTCCAGGGCGGCGCTCCCCCACGACGACCTCCGGACCCACAGGAGCCCCGCTCCCAGCACCACCCCCGCCAGCACGAACCCGTACCAGGGCGTGTGTCCCGAGGGCTGCGTCTCGTACACCAGCGCCGCCGACAGCACGGCCAGCACCTGCCCCGCCCGCCCCCGCCAGGCGACCGCCGCGACGACGACCGTCCCCCACAGCAGGTACCAGGGCTGGACCATCGGCGAGAGCGCGACGAGCGCGACCAGCGACAGCCCGAGCCCGAGAACGGGGTCGAGACGCCCCCGGTGGGCCCGCCACGCGAGCACCGCGATGAGCGCGAGGGCGAGGGCGAGGCCCAGCTTCTGCACGACGGCCTTGACCGGGTCCGGGTCGCCGAGGAGCGCCCCGAGCCCCAGTCCCAGGTCGCTCGTCACGGACAGCGGCGTGTGGATGGCCGCGGCCACGCCCTGCGTCCGTGCCCATCCGAACCCGGTCCCCGCCAGCACCGACGCCCCCGCCGCCACCGTCGCCGCGACGGCTCCCGGCAGGACGAGCCCCTTCACCAGGCCCCGCGCGCCGCCCCCGCGCGCCACCATCACCCCGATGAAGAGCAGGGCCACCGCCGCCGGGGACTTCACCATCACGGCGAAGCCGACGAGGACGGAGCCGAGCACCCACCGCCCGCGCGTGGCGAGCAGGACGCCGCCGAGCATGAGGCCGATCATCAGCCCGTCGTTGTGCATGCCGCCGACGACGTGGATCAGGAGCAGCGGATTGAGCACGGCGAGCCAGAGGCCGCCCCCGCCGCCCCCGAGCCCCCGCACCGCCCACACGATCAGGACGAGCGCGCCGAGGGCGATCAGCCGCATCCCGAGGACGGCGGGCACGACCGCCCCGCCGGTCGCCTTCACGACGGCCGCGGCGAGGAGCAGGAAGGCGGGCCCGTAGGGCGCGGGGGTGTCGGTCCAGTTCCCGCCGACGCTGGCGGCCGCGTCGGCCCCGAGGTCGCCGGGGCCGAGGACGGAGGGCCCGGCCCCGTACACGTCGTGGCCCGACAGGACCATGCCGCCCTGGGCGACGTAGCTGTAGACGTCGGCGCTGTGCAGCGGCGGGGCGAGGAGCAGCGGCGCGGCCCAGCAGGCGAGGGTGGCGGGGACCCCGTCGCGCGGGCCCCGGGCGAGGAGCACGCCGTAGCGCCACCAGGCGGCGACGAGCAGGGTCAGGCCGAGGTGGGCGAGGACGGCGCCGGCGACGGTGAGGGCGGAGCCGCGCGACTGCCACAGCGGTCCGCCGCCGAGGACCGGAAGGGTGCCGGCCGCGTACCCGCCGACGGTGACGGCGAGCGATCCGCCCGCACCCAGCCACCGGCATCCGGAGGCACTGAAGACCCACATGACGTGCCAACCTATCCCGGCTGCCCGACGTCCCGGACCGGGGTCGCGGCCCCGCCGCGCGGGCCGCCCTACTTCGGGTGCCTGTTCCCTCCCCGCCCCTTGCCCGGCTTCTCCGGCCGACCGCCGTCCGAGGCCGTGGCGCCGGCCGTCGGTCCGGCTGTCGGCGCGGCCGCCGTCGGGGCGCCCGGGGCCTCCGGAGCGGTGGTCGCCGCCCCGGACGGAGCAGTGGCGGCCGTCGTCCTCGCGGAGGACGCGGGCCCGTCCGTACGGTCGCCGGGCACGGACGCGGCGCCGCCGCCCGAGGAGCCGGAGGCCACGGCTGCCGGGGTCCGCCGCGTCGTCGGCGACCCGTCGGTCGGTTCGGCCCGGATCAGCGCGGGCGGTCCGTCCGCCCCGCCGTCGGCGGGGGACCGCGTGCCGCCGCTCTTGCCGAGACCGCCGGCGAGCAGCGCGGCGGCGAGCCCGAGGACGGTGACGCCGCCCCCGGTGAGCAGCCACACCGCCCCGCGGCCCCGGCGTGCGGAGGCGTGACGGCGCCGGGCGCGCCGTGACCCGGCGGCTCCGGGATCGAGGTGGTCCATGGCCCGGATTGTAGGGAGCACGACACCGCCGATGCGATGCGGGTCACAGTCCGCCGCGCCCGGTCCGGTTGTCCGACGTGTCCCAAAACACTCGGCGTCCCGGTCGAGCCCGCCGTAAGCTCTCGTCATGCAGGTGATCCAGTCCACGAAGCTCGCCAACGTCTGTTACGAAATCCGGGGTCCGGTGCTCGAAGAGGCGATGCGGCTTGAGGCCGCGGGTCATCGCATCCTCAAGCTGAACACGGGCAATCCGGCCGCCTTCGGCTTCGAGTGTCCGCCCGCGATCCTGGAGGACGTGCTCCGCAACCTCTCCGAGGCGCACGGCTACGGCGACGCGAAGGGGCTGCTCTCGGCCCGCCGGGCGGTGATGAGCCACTACGAGACCAAGGGCATCCCGCTCTCCGTCGAGGACATCTACCTGGGCAACGGCGTCTCGGAGCTGATCCAGATGTCGATGCAGGCGCTGCTCGACGACGGCGACGAGGTCCTCGTCCCGGCCCCGGACTATCCGCTGTGGACCGCCTCGGTCTCGCTCGCGGGCGGTACGGCGGTGCACTACCGCTGCGACGAGCAGTCCGACTGGATGCCGGACCTCGCGGACATCGAGCGGAAGATCACCGACCGCACCAAGGCGATCGTGATCATCAACCCGAACAACCCGACGGGTGCCGTCTACGACGACGAGATGCTCCGCTCGCTGACGGAGATCGCCCGCCGGCACGACCTGGTCGTCTGCTCGGACGAGATCTACGACAAGATCCTCTACGACGGCACCACGCACACCCCGACCGCCGCGGTCGCCCCCGACCTCCTCGTGCTCACCTTCAACGGGATGAGCAAGAACTACCGGGTGGCCGGTTTCCGCTCCGGCTGGCTCGCGGTCTGCGGCCCGAAGCACCACGCGTCCTCGTACATCGAGGGCCTCACGATCCTCGCCAACATGCGCCTCTGCGCGAACATGCCGGCGCAGCACGCGGTGGCCGCCGCGCTCCAGGGCCGGCAGTCGATCGAGGACCTGGTGCTGCCGGGCGGGCGGCTCCTGGAGCAGCGGGACACGGCGTACGAGCTGCTGACGCAGATCCCGGGCGTGACGTGCGTGAAGCCGAAGGGCGCGCTGTACCTCTTCCCGCGCCTCGACCCGAACGTCTACAAGATCAAGGACGACCGGCAGATGGTCCTGGACCTGCTGCGGGCCGAGAAGATCATGGTCGTGCACGGGACGGGCTTCAACTGGCACGAGCCCGACCACTTCCGGATCGTCACGCTGCCGGCGGCCGCGGACCTGGCGGACGCGGTGACGCGGATCGGCCGGTTCCTGGACGGGTACGGCCAGCCCTGATCCCGCACTCCGGACAACGCTCAACTTTAGATTCGATCTAAGCTAGGATGGCCTTCGGAGCACCTCAGGAGGCCGTCCCCATGTACGAACCGATCCGCACCAAGTCGGTCCACCGGATGGCCGACGACGCCCAGGACGCGTACCCGCACCGCTCCCGCGAGGAGGAGCTGGACATCCAGCTCGCCGGACACCTCGCCGCCCTGCTCGCCGTCACCGACGAGCTGGGCGACAAGGAGGCCGGCGAGCTGATCGCCCGGCAGGTGGCGCGGCTGCGCGGCGCACCGCCCGCGCGGAACGCCGGACTGAGCGGTTCGTCCGCGCAGGACCTGCACCGCAGGGCGCACACCCTCGCGGGCCGCGCACTGGTCGTCGCCGCCTCCCGGGCCGACACGGCCGCCGCGATCCTCGCCGCCGAGCGCATGGACGCGCACACCGCGGCGCTGGCCGGGGACACCCTGGTCGCCGCCCCCTGACGGCCCCGGTCCGCGTGGCACGAACCACGCGGACCGGGCGCCACTCACCGGCGCGACGCCGAACACCCCGGAGACTCCCCGGGATCCGGCGCCCCCCGCTCCGGTTCGGTACCGGGATCGCTCCTTCACCCCCCGTACACCCGACTCCCCCCGGAACGTGGGTTTCCGCGAGCACGCTGCCCGCGTGAGACGCATCCTGGGAATCGTCCTGGCCGTCCTGCTCCTCGGCGGCGTGGCCGCCGTCCTCGTGACGGGCGGCGACAAGGACACGGGCACGGCAACGAAGACCGTGCGAGGAGTCATCGGATCGGAGAAGGCCGAGTTCTTCGCCGATCCACAGGTGGTGAAGGCCCTGGCCGCCAAGGGCTTCACCGTGGGCACCGAGACCTCCGGGTCCTGGGACATGGAGGAACTGCCCCTCGACGGCTACGACTTCGCCTTCCCGTCCTCCAAGGGACCGGCCGACGAACTGCGCGCGAAGGCGCAGGAGCGGGCGAAGGACAAGGCGGCGGGCGCCCCGCTGCGGCCCTTCTACTCGCCCCTCGTCGTCGTCGCGCACAGCGCCGCCGCCCAAGTCCTCGCCGGCAACGGCCTGGCGACCCTCGGCCCGCGCGGCACGAACGGCACCCTGAGGATGGACGCCTACCTCGCGGCGGCCCGCGCCGACCGGACCTGGCAGCAGCTCAAGGGCTCCGCCGGGCACGCCGAGCTGAGCGGCACCCTCTTCATCACCTCCACCGACCCGGTCGCCTCCAACTCCGGCGCCCTCTACCTCGCCGCCGCGAGCTACGTCGCCGACGGCGGGCGGGTCGCCGGCGACGAGGCCGCCGTCACCCGCACGGCCCCGCTCCTGCGCAAGCTGGTCCAGGTGCAGGGCGCCCAGCAGTCCGGCTCGGACGCGCCCTTCCGGGACTTCATCAGCGGCGTCGGCAACCCGCTCGTCCTCGTGTACGAGTCGCAGGTCGCCGCCCAGCTGCTCGCCGGACGGCCCATGGGCGACCTCGTCGTCCTCTACCCGGACACCACGGTCAACAGTGACCACACGCTCGTGCCGCTCACCGAGAACGGCCGGAAGCTCGGCGAACTCCTCTCGAACGAACCCGAGTTGCGCAGGCTGGCGGTCCGCCACGGCTTCCGTCCGCAGGGCGCGGCGAGCGAGTTCACCGCCGCGACCGAAGGCCGCACCGAGTACCTCAACCAGACGCTGACCGGCGTCCGCCAGGCGCCCGTGCCCACCAGCGAGGTGCTGCACGAGATGGCGCTGCGGGCCCGCGACCAGGGGGACACCGCATGAGCACGCCCGACGATCCGAGAAGGACGATGGCCCTGACACCGCCCGAGCACGACACCCCGCTCGTCCTCACCCCGCCCGAGCCCGTGCCCGTCGTCCGCGCCGAGCAGGCCTCCGGCCTGGTGCCGCTGGACGAGTCGGCCCGTACGGAGATGGCCCGCCGGGCCGAGGAGTACGTCGGCTCGCTGTCCGGGCTCGACCCGCGCTCACCCGAGTTCGCCGGCCGGATCGGCGAGATAGCGGCGCTCGGCGCGGGCGAGATGCGCTCCGCCGCGCAGCAGTCGAACCGGATGCTGGACCGCACGATCCGCTCCCTCGGCGAGGGCGCGGGCGGCGGCGACGCGCAGACCCGGGTCGGCTCCTCCCTCGTCGAACTGCGGCGCACGGTCGAGGACCTGGACCCCCGCGCCACCCCCGGCAAGGGCCTCAAGGGGCTGCTGTCGAAGCTCCCTGGCGGCAACAGGCTGCGCGACCACGTCGCCGCGTACGCCTCCTCGCAGGCCACGCTGAACCGGATCGTCGGTTCGCTGCGCGGCGGCCAGGACGAACTGCGCCGCGACAACGCCGCGTTGCAGACGGAGCGGGCCCGGCTGTGGGAGACCATGGGCAAGCTCCAGGAGTACGCGGTGCTCACCGACGCGCTCGACGCGGCCGTGGAGGAGCGCATCGCCCTCACCGCGGACCCGGCCCAGGCGGACGCGCTGCGCGCCGACGTCCTCTTCCCGGTCCGGCAGAAGCACCAGGACCTCCTCACCCAACTCGCCGTCTGCGCCCAGGGGTACCTGGCGATGGACGTGGTCCGCCGGAACAACGACGAGCTGATCAAGGGCGTGGACCGGGCGGCGACGACGACCCTGTCGGCGCTGCGGATCGCGGTGATGCTCGCCTCCGCGCTGGAGAACCAGCGGAAGGTCACCGAGCAGGTGAACGTGCTGCGCTCGACGACCGAGGACCTGATCCGGGGCAATGCCGAGATGCTGGCCGGTCAGGCGGGCGAGATCCAACGGATCGCGGCGGACCCGGCGGTGGGTGCCGAGACGCTCCGCACGGCCTTCCAGCAGATCTACCGGACGCTCGACGCCATCGACACGTACAAGGCGCGGGCGACGGAGTCGATGGCGGCGACGGTCGAGTCGCTGACCGCCGAACTCCAGGAGGCGAGCGCCCACCTGGACCGCAGCCGCCGCACCGGCGCCCTCGAAGGCGGCCTCGGATGAACCACGACGCCACCCGCCCGGCCGCCCACGACACCTCCCGCCCGGCCCCTCCCCCGACCGCCCCGAGGGCGGCCCGCCGCACCGCCGTCCGGCTGCGCCGCACGGCCGTCCGCACCGCGACCGCCGTCCTCGCGCTCGCGCTCCTCGCCACCGCCTGCTCCGGCGGCGACGGCGGTGACGGCGGCGGCGACCGCCCCGACGGGCACGGCACGGAGTACGAGGCCGGCACCCTCCGGGTCCTCGCCTCCTCCGAACTGGCCGACATGGGCCCGGTCCTCGACGAGGCCGCCGAGGCGACCGGGGTCACCGTCCGCCCCACCTACGCCGGCACCCTGGACGCCGTCGAGCGCATCGCGTCCGGCGAGGCGGACAAGGGCTACGACGCGGTGTGGCTCTCCTCCAACGACTACCTCCGGCTGCGCCCGGACACGGCGAGGAAGATCACCGACGAGACCCCGGTCATGACCTCGCCGGTGGCGCTCGGGGTGCGGCCCGCCACCGTCACCCGGCTCGGCTGGGACCCGGCGAAGGTGACCTGGTCGCAGCTGCACCGGGCCGTCGCCGACGGGAAGCTGACGTACGGCATGACGGACCCGAAGCGCTCCAACTCCGGCTTCTCCGCACTCGTCTCGGTCGCCTCCGGGCTCTCCGGCGCCCAGTCCGCGCTGACCGGGCAGGACGTCACCCGGGCCACCCCGCGCCTGAAGGAGTTCTTCACGGGCCAGAAGCTGACCTCGGGCTCCTCCGGCTGGCTGGCCACGGCCTACGCCCGCCGCACCGACGTCGACGCCCTCGTGAACTACGAGTCCGTGCTGCTGTCCGCGCCCGAGAAGCTGACCGTGATCCGGCCGTCCGACGGGGTCGTGACCGCCGACTACCCGTTCACCCTGCTCACCTCCGCCCGCCCCGAGGCGAAGGAGGCGGCGGACCGGCTCACCACGTACCTGCGGACCCCGGGCGCCCAGCGGCGGATCACCGAGACGACCCTGCGCCGCCCGGTGGTCGCCGGGGTCCGCCCGGCCTCGGCACTCGCCCGGGACCAGCGCCGCGAGCTGCCGTTCCCGGGCAGCCGGGCGGTCGCCGACGGCCTGCTCGACGCGTACGACAACAGCCTGCGCCGGCCGTCCCGCACGGTCTACGTGCTCGACACCTCGGGCTCCATGGGCGGCGAGCGGCTCGACCGGCTGAAGTCGGCGCTCACCGAGCTGACCGGCGACTTCCGGGACCGGGAGGAGGTCACCCTGATGCCCTTCGGCTCCTCGGTGAAGCAGGGCGAGGTCCGTACGCACACGGTCGACCCGGCCTCGCCGAAGGCGGCGCTCGACGCGATCCGCGCCGACTCGCGGAAGCTCTCGGCCTCCGGCGGCACGGCCGTCTACTCCAGCCTCCAGGAGGCGTACCGCTTCCTGGGCAGGGCGCCGTCCGACAGCTTCACCTCGGTCGTCCTGATGACGGACGGGGAGAACACCGACGGCGACCCGGCGTCCGCCTTCGACGCCTTCTACCGCTCGCTCCCGGCTGAGCAGCAGCGCACCCCGGTCTTCCCGATCCTCTTCGGAGACTCCGACCGCGGCGAGCTCGACCACGTCGCGGGCCTGACCGGCGGCAAGCTCTTCGACGCGACCCGGGGTTCGCTCGACGGCGCCTTCGAGGAGATCCGTGGGTACCAGTAGCCGCCTGCTCGGGTACGTCGAGTCCCGGAAGAACCTGACCGGCAGCGCCTGCGGCCTGGCCGGGGTCGGGATCGCCCTCACCGGCGCGGCGGGCGGCCTCTGGCCGCTGGTGGTGGCGGGGCTGTACGCGGCGGGGGCCCTGATCGCCCCGCCCGAGCGCCCCGACACCCCGCACTTCCCGGACGCCGACGAGCAACTCGGCGCCCTGCGGGCCGACTTCACGAAGCTGCGCGCGTACCTCACCGAGGTGGAGCTGCCGCCGTCCTCCCGCGACCGGCTCACCGAGCTCGACGCCCTGGTCGAGGCCCTGCTCGCACCGGGCCGGGTGAGCGACCCGGACCACCTCCACGTCCTCGCCCGCGCGGTGCGGCAGGACGTCCCGGAGGCCGTCGACGCCTTCGTGCGGACGCGGTGGTGGTCGCGGGTCGCCCCGGGCGCGGAGCCGCCGGAGCGGCACCTGGAACGCCAGTTGTCGCTGCTGCGCGAGGAGATGTCCGACGTCGCCACCGCGCTCCGGCAGGCGGAGGCGATCCGCCAGGAGATTCACACCCGGTACCTGGAGGAGCGCGGACCATGATCAGTTATGTTCCGCACATGACACTTTCCGAGCGCACCGCGTCCCGCCGCACGGTCCTGACGGCCTTCGCCGCCGCCGCTGCGGCGGGCACCCCCCTCCTGGGCCAACTGGCCACCGCCGCGCCGGCGTTCGCCGAGGACGTCGAGTACGCCCACAACACCGCCCTGTACAGGGACCCGAAGCTGGTCGAGGGCACCGCGTACAGCCGTCGCTACCGCCGCCACGAGAAGTTCGACCTGAAGCAGAGCGAGAAGTACGACTTCCCGCGCACCGCGATCCTCGCCCTGCACGGCGGCGGCATCGAGATCGGCACCAGCGAGCTCGCCCTGGGCATCGCCGGCTACAGCCCGGGCGACGCCGCCGGCGCCCCGGTCCTGCCGACCACGTACGACTACTGGATGTTCGAGGGCCTGCTCTCCGGCGGCAACTCGGCGCTGCACGTCACCTCGAAGAACTGTGACGACCACGTCGCCCTGTCCATGGCCAGGAGCCACCTCAACGTGCTGTCGCTGCACGGCTGCAAGTACGACCAGCTGGGCATGCCCGAGCCCATGGTCTGGCCGCCGAGCACCGATCCCCGGCTGGCCGTCGTCGGCGGTCTCAACCCGGCGTTCCGCACGGCCCTGGTGAACGAACTCACCAAGGCGGGCTTCCCGGCGATCGACGCCTTCGACCCCCGGTACGGCACGAGGCTCGACGACTTCAACGGCAGCCACGTCACCAACCCGTGCAACCTCACGATGCTCGGCAAGGGCGCCCAGATCGAGATGACCACGGAGCTGCGCCAGAGCCTCTTCGACGACCCCTCGTCCCGGTCCGCCCGTGCGGCCACCTGGAACGGCGAGTTCGTGAAGTTCCGCGACGCCTGCCGTCGCGCCATCGCGACCGTCGAGGCCGACCAGCCGATCCTGTAGCCGGACGTGCGCCGGCCCCCGGGGCCTGAGGGGGCTCCGGGGGCCGGTTGCGTCGTGGTGGGCCGTCGTGACCCCACTGGTCAGGGCGGTGTTTCGGGGCAACCCACCACGAGTCTCGGGGGAACTAGCCGAGGCGCTCCACGAGGGCGCGGTGCTCGTCCCACAGCTCCTTCGGCGTGTGGTCGCCGAAGGTGTTCAGGTGGTCGGGGACGAGGGCGGCCTCCTCGCGCCACACGTCGCGGTCGACCTTGAGGAGGAACTCCAGGTCCTCGGCCGGCAGGTCCAGGCCGTCGGTGTCGAGGGACTCGGCGGTCGGCAGGATGCCGATCGGGGTCTCGACGCCCTCGGCCTTGCCGTCGAGGCGCTCGACGATCCACTTCAGGACGCGGCTGTTCTCGCCGAAGCCGGGCCAGACGAACTTGCCGGCGTCGTTCTTGCGGAACCAGTTCACGTAGTAGATCTTCGGGAGCTTCGACGCGTCCCCCTTCGCCGCGGCGGTCTGGCCCACCTTGACCCAGTGGGCCATGTAGTCGCCCATGTTGTAGCCGCAGAACGGCAGCATGGCGAAGGGGTCGCGGCGCAGCTCGCCGACCTTGCCCTCGGCGGCGGCGGTCTTCTCGGAGGCGACGTTCGCGCCGAGGAAGACACCGTGGTTCCAGTCGAAGGACTCGGTGACCAGCGGGACGGCGGAGGCGCGGCGGCCGCCGAAGAGGATCGCGGAGATCGGGACGCCCTTGGTGTCCTCCCACTCGGGGGCGATCGTCGGGCACTGGCCGGCCGGGACGGTGAAGCGGGCGTTGGGGTGGGCGGCCGGGGTCTCGGACTCCGGCGTCCAGTCGTTGCCCTTCCAGTCCGTGAGGTGCGCGGGGGCCGTCTCGGTCATCCCCTCCCACCACACGTCGCCGTCGTCGGTGAGCGCGACGTTCGTGAAGACGGAGTTGCCCCAGAGGGTCTTCATGGCGTTGGCGTTGGTGTGCTCGCCGGTGCCGGGCGCGACGCCGAAGAAGCCGGCCTCGGGGTTGATCGCGTAGAGGCGGCCGTCCTCGCCGAAGCGCATCCAGGCGATGTCGTCGCCGATGGTCTCGACCGTCCAGCCGGAGATCGTGGGCTCCAGCATCGCGAGGTTGGTCTTGCCGCAGGCCGACGGGAAGGCGGCGGCGACGTACTTGGCCTCGCCCTGCGGCGGGGTCAGCTTGAGGATGAGCATGTGCTCGGCGAGCCAGCCCTCGTCACGCGCCATGACGGAGGCGATGCGGAGCGCGTAGCACTTCTTGCCGAGCAGGGCGTTGCCGCCGTAGCCCGAGCCGTACGACCAGATCTCGCGGGACTCGGGGAAGTGCGAGATGTACTTGGTGGTGTTGCAGGGCCACGGCACGTCCTCCTGGCCCTCCTCCAAGGGGGCGCCGAGGGTGTGGACGGCCTTGACGAAGAAGCCGTCGGTGCCGAGCTCGTCGAGGACGGCCCGTCCCATGCGGGTCATGGTGCGCATGGAGACGGCGACGTACGCGGAGTCGGTGATCTCGACGCCGATGGCGGAGAGCGGGGAGCCGACCGGGCCCATGCAGAAGGGCACGACGTACATGGTGCGGCCGCGCATGGAGCCGCGGAAGATGCCCTTCTCGCCCGCGAAGATCTCCTTCATCTCCGCCGGGGCCTTCCAGTGGTTGGTCGGGCCCGCGTCCTCCTCCTTCTCGGAGCAGATGAAGGTCCGGTCCTCGACGCGCGCGACGTCGGACGGGTCGGAGGCGGCGTAGTACGAGTTCGGGCGCTTGACCGGGTCGAGCTTCTTGAACGTCCCCTTGGCGACGAGCTCCTCGCACAGGCGCTCGTACTCGGCCTCGGATCCGTCGCACCAGACGATGTCGTCCGGCTGAGTGATCTCGGCGATCTCGTTCACCCAGGAGACGAGCTCCTGGTGCTGGGTGGGGACGTCGGTGGGAGCCGCGTTGTCGCGCGCCACGATTGCTCCTTGAAGAGGGGTTTTCAGATGTATGCCCCGTGGGGGCCGCGACCCGGATGCTTCGTAGCTGCTCATCCGGTGCCGACCGCACTCATTTGATCATCCGATGGTTACGCCCATATGTCCAGGGGGGTGCACATGTGAGCATCGCCACTCATGTCCGGTACCCGCGGACGCATGACCGAGGGGTGTCCCGCCCGATCCGCCCCGGGCGACGGGACACCGCCTAGGATTCGGTGTCATGACTGCAGCCACGCCGGAAGTGACACCGACCGAGCGCGCCCTGCCGCTCCCGACGAAGCCCCGGCTCAGAGGCTGGCTGCACGCGGGCATGTTCCCCGCCGTGATCGTCGCGGGCCTCGCCCTCGTCGCCCTCTCCGACTCGCCCCGCGCCCGCATCGCCTGCGGGATCTACGCCCTCACCGCCTGCCTCCTCTTCGGCATCAGCGCGCTGTACCACCGCGGCGACTGGGGCCCGCGCGGCGAGGCCGTGCTCCGGCGCCTCGACCACGCCAACATCTTCCTGATCATCGCGGGCACCTACACCCCGCTCACCCTGCTGCTGCTCCCCGACTCCACGGCGAAGCCGCTCATGTGGGCGGTCTGGGCCGCGGCCGCCGCCGGCATCGCCTTCCGCGTCTTCTGGGTCGGCGCCCCTCGCTGGCTGTACACGCCCTGCTACATCGCGATGGGCTGGGCCGCCGTCTTCTTCCTGCCCGACTTCATGCGCGCGGGCGGCATCGCCGTCCTCGTCCTCGTCGTCGTCGGCGGCCTGCTCTACAGCGCGGGCGGCGTCATCTACGGCATCAAGCGCCCGAACCCCTCACCGCGCTGGTTCGGCTTCCACGAGGTCTTCCACTCGCTGACCCTGGCGGCCTTCGTCGTCCACTACGTCGGCATCTCGCTGGTCGCCTACCGGCACGCCTGACCGACACGCCCGGTCGGCCGCTCGTCCGACCCTCCTGACCTGGGACAATGACGGTCATGAGCCTGCGCGAACGGAAGAAGGCGAAGACCCGCGCGGCGATCCGGAAGGCCACCTACCGGCTCGCCGCCGAGCAGGGCTGGGACGCCGCCACCACCGAGCGCATCGCCGCGGCCGCCGAGGTCTCCCCCTCCACCGTCGTGCGCTACTTCCCGGCCCGGGAGGACATCCTCCTCACCGCCGAGAACGACGCGGAACTCGAAGCCCGGCTGCGCGCCCGCCCCGCCGCCGAGGACCCCCTCGCGTCGCTCCGGGCGGTCGTCCTCGAAGCCGTCCGCACCGCCCTCGACGAGGAACCCGAGGAGACCCGGCTGCGCGCCCGGCTCATGGTGGAGATCCCCGCCGTGCGCGCCCGGCTCGCCGAGACCACCGCGGTCACCGGCCGCCGCCTCGCCCGCGCGATCGCCGACCGCACCGGCCGGGACGCGGACGACCTGGAGGTGCGGGTCTTCACGGCGGCGGCCCTCGGCGCCCTGCGCGAGGCGACCCTGTACTGGGCCGAGCACGGCGGCACCGACGACCTCGTCGCCCTCCTCGACCGGACGGTCGACACCCTCGGGAACGGCCTGACGCCCTCAGGGCCGCCCGCCTAGCGCGGCCCGCACGATCCGCGCCGACTCGGGATTGTCGGCGCACTCCCACACCCCGTGCGGGCAGTAGTCGGTGACGGTCTGGTACACGGGCCGGTGCGCCGCGAACCAGTCCAGCATCCCCCGTACGTACGCCGGGTTGTCGCCGTTCCTGAAGAGCCCCCACTCCGGGTACGAGACGGGCTTGCCGTGCGCCGCCGCGAAGCGCACGTGGTGCGCGAGCCCGTACTCCTCGTCCACCTGCTCCTCGAAGGAGAGCCCGGCCGGCTGGTCGTACGCGTCCATCCCGAGGACGTCGACGACGTCGTCGCCCGGGTAGCAGTGCGGCCAGGGGATCGCGTCGCGCCCCCGGCTCGGCGTGAAGTCGAAGCGGAACCGCTGCCCCGGCACGTCCCGCAGCACCCCCACCACCCGCCGCCAGTACGCCTTCCAGGCCGTCGGGTCCGGTGCGCAGCGGTGGCCGTACGTGGTGCCGTTCATCTCCCAGCCGAGCACCAGGACCGCGTCGCCGAGTCCGTGCCCCACGAGCCGCTCCCCCAGGGTCCGGAAGTGCCCGTCGTACGCCCCGTCCGCGCCCCGGCGCAGCCCGGCCCGCACCTCGGCGTCCGGAAGACCGGCCTCGTTGCGGTCGAGCATCGGCACGTTCAGCACGAAGAGGCGCCCCGGCCGCTCGGCCTTCCAGCGCGCCCAGGGCCCGAACAGGGCCGGATGCCCCTCGATGTTGGACCAGCGGTCGCCCGGCAGGTAGGTGTGGCCGACGGTCAGGGAGTCGCCGCCGAGCCAGGCCTGCACCTGTGCGATCCGGCGCACCCCGGCCTCGTCGGAGCCGGTGAAGAAACCCGAGGGGACGCCCGGCAGCGGCCGTTGCCCGGGTGCGGTCCCCGTCCCGGCGTGCCGACCGCCCGGCACGAGCCGGTCGGGCAGCAGGAGGAGGACGACAACGGCCGCGAGCAGCACGGTCAGTGCGGCCCGCGGCCAGGTGAACCAGGCGGGGAGGCGGTTCACGTCAGCTCGTCCAGAAGTCCCACCAGCGGGTCAGGATCAGCATCCCGATGATCCCGGCGTGCAGGACGGGCAGGGCGAAGGCGAACTCGCCGAGGAAGGTCCGCAGCCCCGCCGGCGCGGGCAGCAGGCGCTCCCGGACGTTGTGCGCGGTGACGTACCAGAACATGGTGAGGGTGGCGGTCCAGGCCAGACAGCACCACAGGCAGAGCGCGTTGATCTCGTACAGCGACTGGTACATCAGCCAGGTGCAGAAGCCGACCCCGAAGAGCATCCCGGCGTTGAGGCCGAGCCAGAACCAGCCCCGGTAGCGGGCCCCGGCGAGCAGCCCGGCACCGACGGCGACGACGACGGCGTACGTGACGAGCCCGAGCATCGGGTTCGGGAAGCCGAACACCGCCGCCTGCTCGCTCTTCATGATGTTGCCGCAGGACACGACCGGGTTCAGGCTGCACCCGGGCTGGAAACCGGGGTCCTCCAGGAGCTTGAACTTGTCGATCGTGATCACCCAGCCGGCGAGCACGCCCGCGGCCCCGGTGACGAGCAGCAGCCAGGCCAGGGCCCGGCTCGCGCCGATCGGCCCGCCGGTCTCCCGCTCGGTCCCGTCCCGCCGCCGCCCCGGCGCCCCGCTCCGTACGTCCACCGTCGCCATGACGCGCCCCCCTCCCGCTCAGCCCTGGACGCGGCGGACCGGCAGCAGGACGTGGGCGCAGTCGGCGAGCATCTCCTCGTCCGCGACGAAGGCCCGCAGCCGCGCCTCGTCGACGGGCTCTCCGGGCACGCCCTCGGACCAGGGCCGTACGGAGCAGAGGAAGTAGACCTTGCCCTCGGCGCGGGCGGCCGCCTCCCACTCGTCCGGCACCGGGCACTGGACCTTCAGGAAGGGCAGCGTGAGCACGGCGGAACCGCCCTCGACGAGCAGCGAGGCGTTGATCCCGGCGTCCTTCTCCAGGTCGAAGAGCCGGTCGCCGACCGAGAGGTTCATCGACTCCAGGGCCGCGCGCATCGCCTGCCGGCCGGCTTCCGGGCCGTCCCGGCCGTCACCGAGCGAATACGCCATCAGGAACGGCGTTCCCGCCGAGTCGGCGGAGGGCTCGCTGGCCCACGGAATCACCGTGAGAGTTCCCAGCGGAGAGGCGCTGCGCGCCGAGGAAACGACGTCGGAAGTGGTCATGCAACCGGATGCTAATGCTCCAACCGTCCTTTTCCCGCTCCGCTTTCACCCGAACGGCCGACATTCACCCCACTGGCATTTCCGCCGCAACGAACCCGGGTTTTCATCGTTGTGCCCTGAGGGCATAAGCCGACCACCAGGAGATCACTGATGATCGTCCCGCGCCGCGTCGCACTGCGGTCCTTGTTCGCCCTTGCCGTCACCGCCTTCACGGGCGGTGTGCTCGGCCGTGTCGCGAGCCGACCGGAACCGGGGGGCACGCGCGATCCGCACGCCTTCGACGAGACGTACCGGGGCCGGCGCATCCTGGGCTTCTCCGGCCCCGGCGGCGAGCCGACGGCCCTCGTCGACGGCCGGCCGCTGCACCTGATGCGCTGCGCCGACGGCGGCTACGTCACTCCGATCGACCACTACGAGTCCTGCCCGACGCCCCTGGCGGCCACCCGCGCGGCCGTGGACGAACTGGGCACCGCCCGGCTCTCCCCCCTCGCGGGTGCCCACGGCGTCCCCACCGACCCGACGGGAGGGAGCCCGCGTGGTGTACACGCGTAAGAACCAGCGCGACCTGACCGGCGCCGAGCGCCGCAGGTTCGTCGCCGCCGTCCTGGAGCTCAAGCGCACCGGTGCGTACGACCGCTTCGTCCGCACCCACATCGACCACTACACGGCCGACGGGGAGGGCCGGCTCCGGACCGCCCACATGACGCCGAGCTTCCTGCCCTGGCACCGCAAGTTCCTGCTGGAGTTCGAGACGGCCCTGCGCCGGATCGACCCGACGGTCTCCGTCCCGTACTGGGACTGGACCCGGGACAACTCCCCCGCCTCCTCGATCTGGCGCGAGGACTTCATGGGCGGCAACGGGCGCCGGGCCGACCTCCAGGTGATGACCGGCCCGTTCGCGCACTCCGCCGGCCGGTGGGCGATCACCCAGTCGATGACCGACACCCGTTATCTGACCAGGGACTTCGGCCGCCCCCGCGACCCGATCACGCTCCCCACCGCGGCTCAACTCGACGAGGTGATGCGCGAGCGGGTGTACGACGCCGCGCCCTGGAACTCGACGAGCGCCACCGGCTTCCGCAACACCCTGGAGGGCTGGGCGCCCGGCCGGGGCAACGAGCGGTTCCGGATCCACAACCGGGTGCACCGCTGGGTGGGCGGCCTGATGCTCGGCGGCGGCTCCGTGAACGACCCGGTCTTCTGGCTGCACCACTCCTTCGTCGACCTGGTCTGGTCGCGCTGGCAGCAGCGGAACCCCGGCGCCGCCTATCTGCCGGCGGAGCCGCCGCCCCTGGGCGACGCGCAGCACCGCAAGGTCGTCGCCCGGCACGAGCCGATGGCGCCCTGGGGCGTGACCCCGGCGTCGATGTTCGACCACAGCCGGATCTACCGGTACGCGTGAGCCCCGCACGCGAATGTCCCCCCGGCCGGGCGGCCGGGGGGACATTCGCGTGAAACGGGGGATCAGCCGCCGTAGCCGCCGTCACCGTTGCTGTGGCCACCGCCGTTGCCGTCGGCGTTGATGCAGGTGTTGCCGAACGCCGGGTTCAGCAGACCGATGACGTTGACGGTGTTGCCGCAGAGGTTGATCGGGACGTGGATCGGAACCTGGACGGCGTTGCCGGAGGCGACACCGGGCGAGTGGGCGGCGACGGCCCCGGCGCCGGCGTCGGCGACGGCCAGGCCGGCTCCGCTGAGGGCAACGGCACCCGTGCCGGCGAGAACGGCGGCAGCCTTCGCGATGCGAGACATCAAGAACTCCTTGGGCTGGAAAGCGACCGCAGGAATCACGGCCGTCACTTCCGTTCAACGCCGGTCACCGTGACGGGTCACGGCCATTGGGCCGAACGGGACGGAGGAAAACCGAAAAATGGCCCGCGACCCGAATGCCGTCCGCCGTCGGATACGACGGGACGCCTTCGGCCCGCGGGCCGCGGCCATGCGACAAGCCTTCTCTTGCAACGACCGACGGCCCTTGGGGTGGCGGGGAAGAATCGTGCCTTCACCCGCCCGGTCACCGGTCGTACGCATGAACGGGGACGCGAAGGCGTCAGCCCGCGTCCGGCACCAGACCCAACTGGGGGTCGAGGGCCCCGCTGAGCACCGGGGTGAGGAGGCCGAGCTGGGGCTTCGCCAGGTCCGGGAGTCCGGCGAGCCCGTTGCCGCGCGGGGCTTCCACCGGGTTGCCGACGACGGCGCCCGGGGTGGCCGCCTGCATCTCCGAGTGCGGGTTGCTGAGCAGGGCGCGACCGGGCTCGCTGCCCTTGAGGAGCTCGGGCAGCGGCGCGTCGACGACGGTCTCCGGCAGGGTGCCGGTCAGCGGAACGCTGGGCAGGGCGACGTCCGGGAGCGCGCCGACGCCCTTCTGGAAACCGGTGGGCGCGCCGGGCATCGGAACGGGAACGCCGGTCGCCACGGTCGGCGCGTCCATCGGCAGGACCGGTTCCAGGCCCTGGAGCGGGACGATCACCGGAGCCTCGACGGCGGCGGCGGGAGAGGCCAGGGCGGCGGAGGCGAGTGCGGTCATGAGGAGCCCCATGCCGGCGTGAGAACGCAGAGTCATGTGAGGAGAACGAGTCCCTCGGCCGAAACGTCGCGGGACTAACCCGTGTGCAGCAACGCGCGGGGCCCTCACCGGTGAAGGCGGGGGCCCCGGTTGACGCGGTTCCGGCAGGTGGGCTCAGTGCCGGCGGGCGAGCCGTCCGCCGCGGAGGTAGACGACGCCACCGCCGATGACCAGCGCGGCACTGATCGCGGCGGCACCCATGAGCGCGGGGTCCATACCGGTCCCGGGCAGCTCCCCGCAATCGTGATGCGGACCCTGCTCACAAGTGGGGTGACCGGTGGGGTGCTCGGTCGGGTGCTCGGTCGGGTGCTCGGTCGGGTGCTCGGTCGGGTGCTCGGTCGGGTGATCAGTCGGGTGACCGGTGGGGTGCTCGGTCGGGTGATCAGTCGGGTGACCGGTGGGGTGACCAGTCGGGTGACCGGTGGGGTGCTCGGTCGGGTGATCAGTCGGGTGACCGGTGGGGTGGCCCGTCGGGTGACCAGTCGGGTGACCGGTCGGGTGCTCGGTCGGGTGACCGGTGGGGTGGCCGGTCGGGTGACCAGTCGGGTGCCCGGTCGGGTGACCAGTCGGGTGCCCGGTCGGGTGACCAGTCGGGTGCCCGGTCGGGTGACCAGTCGGGTGCTCGGTCGGGTGGCCCGTCGGGTGCTCGGTCGGGTGATCAGTCGGATGGCCCGTCGGGTGCTCGGTCGGATGTCCCGTGGGGTGGCCCGTCGGCCCCGGCCCCTCGCCGTAGCCGCCCGGCTCCTCGCCGTAGCCGTCGGGGTCCTCCGCCTGGTCGCAGAGGTCTCCGACGGCTGCCGCGACGGCCCCGCCGAGCTCCATGGACTTGCCGCAGACGTCCGCCGGAAGGGTGGCCCGGACATGGCCGGCCCTGCCGGCGCCGGGCCCGTCGCCCGTGCCGGAGTGGGAGTTCGCGGCCAGGGCGAAGCCCCCGCTCAGCGACAGGATGCCGGTCGCTGCCGCCGCGGTGAGTACTTTCCTGCTGATGATGGACCGCATACCGCTCTTCCTCTGGAGAAAGGGAGACCGGCGAGGATCCCCCCTCGCTCCGACCGGTCTGATCCGCACCGACGTTCACGTGGGATCGGCCAGAGGGTATGGGTCGGCGCCCGGCGCACAGCCGGGGCCACACGGCAGCTGATCAGAAAATCATTCGATCAGCCGACCGTGAGGAACGGCGGCCCGGAGGTCCGCCGTAAATGCCCGCGGGGCAGGCGTCACCGAGGTGACGTCAGCCGCCCAGGGGGAGGCCGCCGAGCAGCGAGGCGCCCTTGGTGGCGGTGTTCAACTGCTCCGCCGCCTTCGTCACGGTCTGGACCGGGGAGCCGTCCGTGGTGCTGCTCAGCATGTCGCTCTTGAGCCCGTTGGCGGCGATCGCTTCGAGGCCGCCGTTCAGGCTGGTGGGGGTCAGCGCCTCCGTGGCCATGGCGGGCGCGGCGGCGCCCAGGGCCATCAGCGAACCGGCGACGACCGCGGCGACCTTGGTGGGCTTCATGGAGTGAATCCTTCCTCTGTGCTTTCAAGTCACGTTCCGTACAGGGCTCTTGGCGGAATCCTGTACATCGTTCTGCTTCTGTAACGAGGAGTGGGCGCGCCGGAAACTCCGGGAGGAAGGATTTCTCGGTACTGCACCCGATCGATGCGGCCGGTGCTATTTGCCGATCGCACACGCCCGTACCGGCCCGGCGGAGGCCGGGCCGGTACGGGGCGCGGGGCGCTACCGGACGGGCAGCGGGGGCTTGACCGGCAGTTCGGGCGCGGTGGCCGGGAGCGCGGGCGCTCCGGCCGGGTCCGGCGCGGGCAGCCCGCCGCCGAGCACGGTGGAGACGACCAGGTTGACCAGCGAGGTCAGCGTGGAGGTGACCTGCGGTACGAGACCGCCGGTGCCGCCGGAGGTGACGGTGGCGAGCAGGGCGGCGACCGCCTTCTCGACGCCCGAGAGGGCGTCGGACACGAGGTCCGCCGGGGCGGCCCCGCCGGACGCCGCCGTGTCGGTCGCGACGGGCAGGGTCACGGGCGGCTTCGCCGGGAGTCCGGCGGCCGGGGGCGTGACCGGAAGGTCGGGGGCGGTGGCCTTCGCCTGGTCGACCGCTGCGGCGATCTCGGCCTTGAAGGCCTCGACGTCGGTCGTGGACAGCCGGCCGGAGTCGGCCTCGAGGGCGGCCGTGACGAGTTCGGCCACGGGGGCCGTCACCGGGCCGAGCTCGCCGAGCGCTTCGGCCTGGTCCAGCAGGGCGGCGGTGTCCGGAAGGGGCTCGCGCACGGCCCGGTCGACCGTGGAGGACGGGTGGTGTTCGTCGGCGAAGGCGGATCCCGCCGTGCCGAGGGTGAGGGCGGCGGATATCGCCAGGGCGGTGAGGTGGCGTGTGGCCAGGGGACGCATATGTGTTCCTTTTCCTTATGCGTCGGACAACTGCCCTCTCACGGTGCCTGCGGGTATGGCCGTCCGCAACCGCGGGACTACGGAGCGCCACGCCTCCGTTCGGGTGAATCCGCCCCCGGGCCCTGCCCTCGAAGGGGCGTACGCCGTTGCACCGGACGGCGCACGAGGGTGCGTCCGAACGAGTACCGAACCAGTGACGGCGAGGAAAAAGCCGGTGCGCCCACCCCGGCGGGTGGGCGCACCGGCTTCGGAAGGACCGATCAGGCGTGCGAGATCAGGCGTTGACGCAGGTGTTGCCGAAGGCCGGGTTCAGCGCGCCGATGACGTTGACGGTGTTGCCGCAGAGGTTGACCGGGATGTGGACCGGGACCTGGACGACGTTGCCGGAGAGGACACCGGGGGACTTCACGGCCGCGGCCTCGGCGCCGGCGTCGGCGGCGGCGACACCCGCGGCACCGGCGACGGCGGCGGCGGCGGTGGCGGTCAGGGCAACGGCCTTGGCGATACGGGACATGGGGAGGTGCTCCTCGATCGAATTCATCCAACTCGGACTGCGCGGACTGTTCGGCCCGGCTCTCTCAACAACGCTCCGGCTTTTCATCGGTTGCTCTCCCGAACGGGTGACGTTCAACCGATCTTTGGGCCATAAGAGGGCCATTGGAGGGACTGGGCGCGGAATGGCGCAACACGCTCAACGAGGAACCGGGCGCCCGGATACGGGAGTTAGCGTTTCCGGGCATCTAATGCTTACTATCGCCCCGCATCGGGGTTATAACGTTCCCGAACGTTGCTTCCGGGCCCGCCGCGCGTTCACTCATTTCGTGCGGACGACACCTTCATCTTCCCCGGCCTGCTCGGGTCTTCCCTCCCTTCTCTCAGCAAAGCGGAGAACCTGTATGCGGAATTCAGCGGTTCTTGCGGTGCGTCGCAGCGTGTTGTGCGCCGTGTCGTGTGCGGCCCTGGCCGCCGCGCTGCCCGGCGCCTCCGCAGCCGCGCCCAGGCCACGGGAGGCGGCCCGCGTCCCGTTCACCGCCCGCCACCAGGCCGTCCAGCACGGTGGGATCGTGCGCGCCGCCAACACCTCGGTGAAGGGTGCAGGGGGCACCGAGTCGGTCAACGACGGCGCCTCGATCAGGTACGTCGACGTGGACGACGACCCCCACACGTACAACTCCAGCCGCGCCGCGCTCGCGGTGCCGGCGGGTGCCCGGGTCACCTGGGCCCGGCTCTACTGGGGCGGGAACCTGCGGGTGGGCGAGCAGAAGCCGCCGAAGGACGACGGCCGCGTCCTGATCGCCGAGCCCGGGGGGCGGTACAAGGCGCTGTTCGCCGACTCCGTGATCGGTCACCGCACGGCCGACGGGGCCGACGCCTTCCAGGCGTCCGCCGACGTCACGGAGCTGGTCCGCCGGTCGCATCCGGGGCAGTGGACCGTCGCGCAGGTCAACGTGGCGATGGGCCGCTCCCCGGTGGGCGGCTGGGGCGGCTGGACGCTCGTCGCCGCGTACGAGAAGGCCTCGGAACCGCTGCGCAGGATCAGCGTCTGGGACGGTTTCGAAACGGTCGGTCCGCGCGCCGGCGAGCTGCGCGTCCCGGTCGACGGAAACCGTTTCCCCCGGGGCGTCCCGGGGCGTCTCGGGCTGATCGCCTACGACGGCGACCGCGGGACTTCCGGGGATTACCTGTCGGTGGAGACGAGCCGTTCGAAGAGCACCCGTCTCTCCGATTCCGCCAATTCCGCGGACGACGTCCTGAACTCCACCGTCACCGAATTCGGCGCCGGTCGTACCGTGCGCCGACCGGATCGTGCGAACACCCTCGGGTACGACTCCGACGTGTTCGACCTGCGGGGCGCGCTGCGCTCCGGGGGCGACCGGGTCCACGTCCGGATCGGCAGCCGGAAGGACACCGTCTGGCTCGGCGCGGTCTTCCTCCAGGCGGACGTCCGGCGCTGACGTGCTGTCACCATTCTCCACGGACCTCGGGTCCGTCACCGTCCTGCACGCGGTCCAGCCCGGTGACGGCGGGGTCGCCCGTGTCGTCGTCGACCTGGTCCGCGCCCAGCGCGCCGCCGGCCTGCGGGTCGCGGTCGCCTGCCCGCCCGGCACCCGGCTCTCCGCCGCCGTCCGCGCCGAGGGCGCCGAGACCCACGACTGGCGGGCCGGCCGCGACCCCGGGCCCGCCGTCCTGCGCGAGACGCGGGAGCTGGCCCGGCTGGTCCGTACGGTCCGGCCCGGGCTCGTCCACGCGCACAGCGCCAAGGCCGGTCTGTGCGCCCGGCTCGCCGTGCGGGGGCGGATCCCGACGGTGTACCAGCCGCACGCCTGGTCCTTCGAGGCGGTCGGGGGGAGGACCGCCGCGGTCGCCCGGAGCTGGGAGCGGTTCGGCGCCCGGTGGACGGACCGCGTCCTGTGCGTGAGCGAGGCCGAGCGGCGTACCGGCGAGGCGGCCGGGGTCGTGGCGGACTGGTCGGTCGTCCACAACGGCGTGGACACGGCCCGGTTCGCCACCGACGGGCCTCCCCGCAATCCGGTGCCCACGGTCGTCTGCGTGGGCCGGCTCTGCCGGCAGAAGGGGCAGGACGTCCTGCTCGCCGCCTGGCCCGCCGTCCTCGCGGAGGTGCCCGCGGCCCGGCTCGTCCTGGTCGGCGACGGCCCGGACGCGGAGGCGCTGCGGGCCGCGGCCGGCCCGTCGGTGCGGTTCACGGGGGCCGTCGAGGACCCCGTGCCCTGGTACCGGGCCGCCGACGTGGTCGTCCTGCCGTCCCGCTGGGAGGGCATGGCCCTCGCGCCCCTGGAGGCCATGGCCGCCGGCCGGCCGGTCGTCGTCAGCGACGTGGACGGCGCGCGCGAGAGCCTGCCGCCCGCCCACGAACCCCCGTGCCTGGTCCCGCCCGAGGACCCGGCCGCGCTCGCCACCGCTCTGGGCCGCCTCCTCGGCAGGCCGGAGCTGCGGCACCGCCTGGGCCGCGAGGCCCACGAGCACGTACTCAGCAGATTCGATGTCCGGCGCACCGGCGCGGCCGTCGCGGACGTGTACCGCGAGCTGGCCGGAGTGCGGGGGGCCGAGCACAGAGAGCCGATTGCGCAGTGACCACGGAAAGTACCAGCGTTCCCTCCTCACCGGGCCCCTGGCCCACGGCGGGCCAGGCCTTCGGCCGTGTCTCCCTCGCGCCGCGCCGCGGCGCCCCCGGCCGGCTCGTGCTGCCGCGCCACCGGCGCGAGCGGCCGCGGTCCGGCGTGGCGGCGCTCGTGGCGGTCGACGTCCTGGCCGTCCTCGCCGCCGCGTCGGTGCTGAGCGCGGCGCACCACGACGTGCGGCTCGTGCTGCCGGTCGTGGCGGTCGTCCTCGTCCTCGACGGGCACGCGGGGCTCCACCGGCCGGCCGCGCACACCCGGGCCCTCGACGAGCTGCCCGCCCTGGGCTCCCGCGCCGGGTTCGCCTGGTGTCTGGCGGCGGCCGCGGTCGCCGCGTACTCCCCCGCCCTGGCGATCGGACCGCTGCGGCTCTGCGCCGCCTACGGCACGCACGTCGCTCTGGTGTGCCTGGTCCGCGCCCTGCTGCTCGGGCGGCGGCGCCGGATCGCGCGGGAGCGTCCGCGGTCGGCGCTCGTCATCGGCGGGGCGGTGGCCGCGCGCCGGTTCGCCGCGGCGGCCGTCCAGCACCCCGAGTACGGGGTGCGGCCGGTCGGGATCGTGGGCGTGCCGGAGCAGGGCGGTGCGTCCCGGGCGACCGGGGAGGCCGGGCTCCCGGTGCTCACCACGACCGAGGAGATCCACCGGGCGGTCATCCAGAACGCCGTGCGCGACGCCGTGTTCCTCGACGACGACCCGGGTCTGGTGATGCTCTTCCAGCAGTACGGCTGCGCCACCTGGCGGGTCGGCGGCCGGCACCAGGACGGGCCGATGGGCGCGCACGTGTGGGGGTACGCCTGGCAGCGGATCGTCCCGCTGCGCGAGCGCCGCGGGCGGGCCGCGAAGCGGGCCCTCGACATCGTGTTCGCCGCCCCCGCGCTCGCGGTCGCCCTGCCGGTGCTGCTGCTGTGCGCGCTGGCCGTGCGGCTCTCGGACGGCCCCGGGGTGCTCTTCCGGCAGGAGCGGGTGGGCCAGCACGGCCGGCACTTCACGCTGCTCAAGTTCCGTACGCTGCGCCCCTCCGACGACGCCGAGTCGGCGACCCGGTGGAACGTGGCGGGTGACCGGCGGATGAGCGCGGCCGGGAGCTTCCTGCGGAAGACCTCCCTGGACGAGCTGCCGCAGCTGTGGAACGTGCTGCGCGGGGACATGAGCCTGGTCGGCCCCCGGCCCGAACGCCCTTACTTCGTCGCCCAGTTCAGCAAGATCCACGCCGGGTACGCGGCCCGGCACCGGATGCCCGTGGGGCTCACGGGCCTGGCGCAGGTGCACGGGCTGCGCGGCGACACCTCGATCGAGGACCGCTGCCGCTTCGACAACCACTACATCGACCACTGGTCGCTCTGGCAGGACGTCTGCATCCTGCTGCGCACGGCGGCCGGGCTCGTCCGACCCACGGGGAGCTGAGGATGGCCACGGCCGTGACGACGGCGCCGGCGGTCCCGGCCGCGCCGGAGGCCGGGGGCGTACGGGACCTGCTCCGCCGGGCCGGGACGCTGTCCCCGGTCCTCGCCGTGATCGCGTTGCTGCTCGTCCCGGGCGACGGCGGCGCGCAGGGCGGCACCGGGGGGACGGGGACGGTCGCGGACGCGGCCTCCGGCCTCCTCGTCCTGATCTGCCTGGTGCGGGTGCTGCGCGGCGGGGCCCGGCCGCTGACCCGGGCGACGGCCGTCGTCCTCGGCCTGCCGGTGCTCGGGATCTGCCTGGCCGCGATCACCTCGAACGACCCGGCGGCGAGCCTGCCGGGAGTCGCCCGTTACCTGCAGGTCTTCGTCCTCGTGCCGGCGGCCGTGCTCCTGACGGTCCGCGACCGGCGGGACTTCGCCGTGATCGCCTGGGGCCTGGTCGCGTTCGCGCTGCTCCAGGGCGCGGTCGGCGTCGCCCAGTACCTGACGGGCACGGGCGCCTCGTACCAGGGCGAGGACATCCGGGCCGTCGGCACCTTCGGGGCCACCGACGTGATGGGCATGGCGACGGTCGTGGCGTACGGGCTCGTCGTCGTCACCGGAATCGCGCTCGGCAGCGGCCCCGGCCGCGTCCGCACGGTCGCGACGGTCTGCGCGGGCCTCCTCTTCGTCCCGCTGGTGCTGTCGTTCAGCCGGGGCGCGTGGATCGCGACCGTGCTCACCTGCGCGGTCCAGCTGCTGCTGGCGGGGGTCCGGCGGGCGGTGCGGGTGGCGCTCGCGGCGGCCGCGCTCGGGGTGGTGCTGGTCGGCGGTTTCGGGATCGGTTCGGAGATGGTGGAGGAGCGGGTCGCCAGCATCACGCAGGTGACGGCGGCGCCGGACCGGTCGGTGACGGACCGGTACACGATGTGGGCGGCGGCGGGGCGGATGTGGCGCGCGGAGCCGGTCACGGGCGTCGGCCTCAAGGGCTTCCCCCAGTACCGCGACTCGAACGCCTCGCTCGCGCTCTCCTCCGGCAGCGACACGGCCGGCGCGGGCGCCGCCTTCGCGCGCCAGCCGCTGCTCTCGCCGCACAACATGTACCTCCTGGTGCTGAGCGAGCAGGGCCTGGTGGGGTTCCTCGCCCTGGCCGGGAGCTGGGTGGCGCTGCTCGTCGGCGCGCTGCGGCGGCAGCGGCTCGGCGCGGACTGCGCGCTCGTCGCGACGGGCCTGCTCGCCTGGCAGCTCGTCGACTTCTTCTACGCGGACATCGGCGGCCCCTCGACGGTCCTGATGTCGGTCGTGTTCGGTCTGGCGGCCTGGTGGTCGCTCGCGGAGGTGAGGCGTGCGTGACCCGTGGGCCGGGGAACCGGAGCCCACGGACGCGCCGCGGGCCGGCGGGCCGCGCCCCGCGCCCCGGCCGCCCTGCGGCACCCCGCTGACCGACCCCTGGCAGGCCTCGCCTCCGGGCCCCACGGACTCCCCGTGGGCCCCGGGGGCGGTCGTGCTGCCGGGGGCGGGAGCCGCGGCGGCCGCGGTCGCGGGGGCGGCCGTCTCCACCGGGCTGCTCGCCGGGGCGCGGCGCGTGGCGCGCCGTCCCGCCGGCCCCCGGGCCGCCGGCTCCCGGGCCGCCGCGCCCGCGACGGCCCCGCGGACCGCCGTCCCGCCCACCGGGCGCCGGGCGCACGCCCGCGTGCGGGGGCCTCGCGCCGGCGCGCCCGGGGGCGGCGGGTTCCTGGCGAGGGCGGCGGCCGTGACGGCGGGGCTGACCGCGGCCGGGGCGGTCCTCGGACTCGTGCGGGACCAGATCATGGCCGGATACTTCGGGGCCGGGGCCGGGACCGACGCGTTCCTGGTGGCGTGGACGGTGCCCGAGTTCGCCTCGACGCTGCTCATCGAGGACGCGATGGCGCTGATCCTGGTGCCCGCCTTCTCCCGTGCCCTGGCCCGGCGTTCGGCCGACCTGCCCGGCGACCCGGTGCGCGAGCTGGTGCGCGGGACGCTCCCCCGGATCGTCCTCGCCCTCGGACTCGCCGCCGTCGTCCTGATCGTCGCGGCGCCGCTGCTCGTGGCCGCGCTCGCGCCGGGGCTGCCCGACCCGGGGCTCGCCGTCGACTGCACGCGGCTCACCGGGACCTGCGTGCTGTCCTTCGCCCTGGTGGGGTACTGCTCGGCGGCGCTGCGGGCGCACGGCCGGTTCCTGCCGCCGGCGGCGATCTACGTGGCGTACAACACGGGGATCATCGGGACGATCCTGGTGCTGCGCGAGCCGTGGGGGGTGCGGTCCGCCGCCGCGGGGGTCGCCGTCGGCGGGGTCCTGATGGTCCTCGTGCAGACCCCCTCGCTCCTGCGCGCGCTGCGCACGCCCCCTCGGCGGGAACCGGCGGCGCCCGCCTCCGCCGGCGAGGGACGCGTCCTGGCCCTCGGGCTGATCGCGCCCGTCGTCGCGTTCTCGCTGTGCCGCCAGTCCCAGACCCTGATCGAGCGGTTCCTCGCCTCGCCGCTGCCCGCCGGCGCCATCTCGCACCTGAACTACGCGCAGAAGGTCGCGCAGATGCCGATGATCCTCTCCCTGATGCTGTGCACGGTCAGCTTCCCGGTGGTGGCACGCGCGCTCGCCGCCGGCGACCCGGAGGCGGCCCGCCGCCGGGTCGAGCGGGATCTGCTGCTCGCCGCGGTCGTCGTGCTCGTCGGCGCCTCGACGGTCGTCGCCGCCGCCCCCCGGATCGTGGAACTGCTCTTCCAACGGGGCGAGTTCACCGGTGCCGACACCGTCGCCACCGCCGCCGTCATGCGGGTGTACGCGCTCGGCCTGCTGGGCCAGACCATGGTCGGCGCCCTCGTCCGCTGCTACTTCTCCGCCGCCCGCCCGCTCTGGTACCCGGCCGCCGCCATGGCCGCCGGGCTCGTCACGACCGCCGCCGCCGGCGTCCCCGGCGCCCACTACTGGGGCGCCGTCGGCATCGCCGGTGCCAACGCCCTCGGCATCACCCTCAGCGCCGTGCTGCTGCTGCGGGGCGCGCACCGCCAGGCCGTCCCGGTCCGCGCCGACCGGCTCGGCGAGGGACTGCTCCGGCTCGCCACCGCGGGCGCGTGGGCCACCGGCGCCGGCTGGCTCTGCCAGCTGGCGATCGACTCCGCCGTCCTCGCCGTCGCCGTCGCCGCGCTGGTCGTCGCCGGCGTCTTCCTGCTCTTCATCGTCTGCGCCGCCAAGGCGCCGGAGATCCCGCCCCTGCCCCGCTCCGCCTTCCGGAGGACCCCCCATGCCCGCCGCCACCGCGCTGCGCCGTCCGCTGCCGAAGCCGCCCCTGTGGAAGCCTCCCCTGTGGGTGGCGATGTACCACTCGATCACGGACACCGCTGACGATCCGTACCGGGTGACCGTCTCCCCCGTGCGCTTCGCCCGGCAGCTGCACTGGCTCGGCGACCGGGGGCTGCGCGGGGTCTCGGTGCGGGAGCTGCTCACCGCCGCCGGCGAGGGGCGCGCCAAGGGGCTGGTGGGCCTGACCTTCGACGACGGGTACGCGGACTTCCTCGACTCGGCGCTGCCGCTGCTGCTGCACCACGGGTTCACGGCGACGGTGTACGTCCTGCCGGGCCGTCTCGGCGGCGAGAACGGCTGGGACGCGGACGGGCCGCGCAAGCCGCTGCTCGACGAGGGCGGGATCCGGCGGATCGCCGACGCCGGCATGGAGGTCGGCTCGCACGGCCTGCGGCACGTCCCGCTGACCGAGGCCGACGACACGACGCTCACGGCCGAGACCCGGCACAGCCGTGAGCTCCTGGAGGAGATGACCGGCCGGCCGGTGGACGGCTTCTGCTATCCGTACGGGCGGGTCGACCCGCGCGCGATCCGCGCCGTGCGCAAGGCCGGCTACCGCTACGGCTGCGCGATCGACCCGGGCCCGCACACCGGCACGTACGCCCTGCCCCGCGTCCACATCGGCGAGAGCGACACCCCCTGGCGACTCGCCGCCAAACGCGTCCTGCACCCGCTGCGCCGGCGCCACCCCGCCGACCTGCTCCCCGTCCCGTACGGCCCGACCCCGGTCGGTGCGCCGTGAAGGTCCTGCACGTCATCACCGGGCTCGGCATCGGCGGCGCCGAGCAGCAGCTCCGGCTGCTGCTCCGGCACCTCCCGGCGGGCGGCGGGGTGGTCACGCTCACCAACCCGGGCGCGGTCGCCGCGGGCATCGTGGCCGACGGCACGCCCGTCGTCCACCTCGGCATGGCCGGGAACCGCGACCTCGGGGCGCTGCCCCGGCTCGCCCGGATCGTCCGGCAGGGCCGCTACGACCTCGTCCACACGCACCTCTACCGGGCGTGCGTGTACGGCAGGGCGGCGGCCCGGCTCGCCGGCGTGCGCCGGGTCATCGCCACCGAGCACTCGCTGGGCGAGACCCAGATCGAGGGCCGGCCGCTCTCCGCGGGCACCCGCGCGCTCTATCTGGCGTCCGAGCGGCTCGGCACGTCCACGGTCGCCGTCTCGCCCAGCGTCGCCCGCCGGCTCGTGGACTGGGGCGTGCCGCCGGACCGCGTCCGGGTGGTGCCGAACGGCATCGAGTCCGCCCGGTTCGCCTTCGACGCGCGCGCCCGGCGCCTCGCCCGGGGCGTGCTCGGCATCCCCGAGGACGCGTACGTCGTCGGCGGCGTGGGGCGGCTCACGCCCGGGAAGCGGTTCGACCGGCTGGTCCGGGCGGTGGCCTCGGTGCCGGAGGCCCGGCTGCTCCTCGTCGGCGAGGGCGAGCACCGCGAGGAGCTGCTGCGGATCGCCCGGGAGTGCGGGGCCGCCGGCCGGATCCTCCTCTTCGGGGCCTGCGAGGACCCGCCGGGCGTCGCCGCGCTCGGGCCCTCGCTGCCCGAACTCCTCTCCGCCATGGACGTGTTCGTGTCCACCTCGCCCGACGAGGCCTTCGGGCTCGCGATCGTCGAAGCGCTCGCCGCGGGCCTCCCCGTGCTGTACGTGGCCTGCCCGGCGATCGAGGACCTGCCCCCGGACGCGGCACCGGGCGCGCGCCGGATCGACGGGTCCGTGCCCGAGCTGGCCTCCGCGCTGCGCGGCGTCCGGGACGCCCGGCTCGCCCGGTTCCCGCTGCCGGCGGCGGCCCGCCGCTACGACATCGCGCACAGCGCAGGGCAGTTGATGTCCCTCTACGACCAGGCCGTCCACGGCGTCCCCTCCTCCGCGAAGTGAGAGAACCCCTCCCATGAAGACCACCCCATCCCGTGCCCTCCTCCCCGCCGGCCTGCGGGCCCCCGGCCGCTGGACGGTGCTGCCCGCCGCCGTCCTCGCCGGGGCGGTCCTCGGCGGCGGCTACGGAGCCGTGAGGACGCCGGAGTACGCGGCGACCAGCTACGTCATCGTCGTGCCGGCCGAGAAGGCCGACCCGGGGGTGGCGGTCGGCTTCGCCCAGGCGTACGGGCGGGTCGCCACCGACATCGCGGTGACCGGCGACGCCCAGGTGTGGGCGGGGGTCACCGCCGACACCCTGCGGAAGAACGTGCAGGCCGCGACCTCCCCGGACGCGCCGATGATCGCGATCACCGCGCGGGCGGCGAAGCCCGCCCAGGCGGTGTCGATGGCCGACGGGGTGGCCCGCGCGCTCATCCTGAACAGCTCGCACGTGGCGGGCAGCACGGGCGTGAAGGTCGTCCAGTTCTCCCGCGCGACCAGGCCCGCCGCGCCCGTCTCGCCCTCCGCGCCGCTCTCCGCCCTCGTCGGCGGCTGCGCGGGCGGCCTCCTCGGCGGCCTGGTCCTCCTGGTCCGCCCGAAGCGTCCCGCCGCGCGCGGCGAGGCCCGGCACTCCCGGCAGGCGACCGCCCCGGCCGCGTCCGCCGCGGTGCCCGCCCCGGCGGTCGCCACGCACCAGGCGGAGGCGGTGTGAGCACGAGGACCCCGAACGACCGGCGAGCCCTGTGGAGCGAGGTCTGCCGTGACGAGGAGGAGTTCGGGCGGCTTTCGGCCGAGTGGACGGCGCTGTACGGGCGCTGCTCCTCCGCCACCCCCTTCCAGTCCCACTCCTGGCTGCACTCCTGGTGGCTCTCGTACGGCCGGTCCGGTGCGCTGCGGGTGGTGCTCGTACGGCGGGACGGCGGCGAACTCGTCGCCGCCGCACCCCTGATGCGGGCCCCCGGGCCGCTGCCCGTCCTCACCCAGCTCGGCGGCAGCATCACCGACTTCACGGACGTCCTCCTCGACGACGCCTGTCCGGAGGCGGCGGCCGCCCTCGCCGGGGCCCTCGCGGGGGCCGCCCGGGGTGCCGTCGTCGACCTGCGGGAGGTCCGGCCCGGGGCGGCCAGCGAACGCGTGTTCGCCCACTGGCGCGGCCCGCGCCGCCGGCTGCCCGACTCGCTCTGCCTGGAGCTGCCCGCCGTCCCCATGGAGGGGCTCCTCGAACGGATCCCGTCGGGGAAGGCCCAGCGGGTCCGCGCCAAGCTGCGGAAACTGGACGCGCTCGGCATCGACGCGCGCGTGGTGCCCGGCGAGGAGGTCCCCGCCGCCCTCGACCGGCTCCTGACGCTGCATCGGCTCCAGTGGCAGGGGCGGGGCGTGACCGCCGAACACACCAGCGAGCGGTTCGCCCAGCACCTCACCCGTGCCGTACGGCCCATGGTCGAGCGCGGCGACGCGATGGTCACCGAGTTCCGGCTCGCCGGGGACGTGGTCGCCGCCGACCTGACCCTGATGTCCCCCCGGCTCGCGGGCGGCTACCTGTACGGCGCCGACCCGGCGCTGCGCGCCCGCAAGGTCGACGTGGCGACGATGCTGCTGCGGCACGGGGCCCGCGAGACCAGTGCGGGCGGTCGGGCCACGCTCAGCATGCTGCGGGGCAGCGAGCCGTACAAGCAGCACTGGCGGCCCGAACCGGTGCGCAACCGGCGTCTGCTCCTCACCGCGCGCGGTACGGCCCCGCTCCTGTGGCTGCGCGCGGGCGCGGTCGGCGCCCGCCGCTGGGCGGCCCGGCAGGCGCGGGAGCGGGCCTGGGTGGGGCGGGTGCTCGGCCGTGGTGGCGGCGGCGGATGAGCTCCGCCACCGCCACCGTGAGGGACGTCAGAAGGGCCAGACCTCCTTCAGGGCGTCCTTCCAGTCGAGGTCGATCTCGTCCTTCCAGTCGTCCTTCGGGACGCAGACGGGCCCGCCGATCCAGCTCTCCACCCACGAACCGAGGTCCACGGTCCAGCAGTCGGGCTTGGGCTCCGGCTCGGGCTTGGGTTCCGGCTTGGGCTCGGGCTTCGGCTCGGGCTTGGGTTCCGGCTTCGGCTCAGGCTTGGGCTCGGGCTTCGGCTCGGGCTTGGGTTCCGGCTTCGGTTCCGGCTTCGGCTCAGGCTTCGGCTCAGGCTTGGGTTCCGGCTTCGGCTCAGGCTTGGGTTCCGGCTTCGGCTCGGGCTTGGGCTCAGGCTTCGGCTCAGGCTTGGGTTCCGGCTTCGGCTCGGGCTTGGGCTCAGGCTTCGGTTCCGGCTTCGGCTTCGGCTCAGGCTTGGGCTCAGGCTTCGGTTCCGGCTTGGGTTCCGGCTTCGGCTCGGGGATCGTCGGGTCGACCGGGTCCGTCGGGAATTGCGGTTCCGTGCCGTACAGCATCTGGCGGAACACCGACGACGACCGCGGGTTGTCGTCGCACTGCCAGACGCCGTGCGGGCAGTAGTCGGTGATCGTGTGGTACAGCGGCTTGTGCTGCTTGAGCCATTCCAGCATGCGCCGCATGTATTCCGGGTTGTCGCCGTTCCGGAAGAGCCCCCATTCGGGATAGGAGATCTGCTTCCCGTGCTCGGCGGCGAAATCGACCTGCTTCTGGAGCCCGTACGGCTCGCTGACGTGCCGGTCGAAACTGCTTCCGGACGGCTGGTCGTACGAATCCATGCCGATGACGTCGACGACGTCGTCGCCCGGGTAGCACTCGGTCCACGGAATCGCGTCGAGGCCGCGGCTCGGGTTGAAGTCGAAACGGAACTTCTGGCCCGGTACGGAACGCATCGTCGTGACGATCCGGTTCCAGTACTTCTTCCACGCCGTGGGATCGGGAGCGCACCGGTGGCTGTAGGTGGTGCCGTTCATCTCCCAGCCGAGGACGACGACGGTGTCCCTGGCTCCCTGCTCGACGAGGCGTTCGGCGAGGGTCGTGAAGTGGTGGTCGTAGTACCCGGCGGCGCCGAGCTGGAGCTGGCGGCGGACCTCGCGGTCGGAGAGACGGGCCTCGTTGCGCTCCAGCATGGGCACGTTGAGGACGAACATGCGGTTGACGCGCTCGTTGCGCCAGTCGGCCCAGGCCTCGAGGAAGCCGGGGGGTCCCTCGATGTTCGACCAGAGGTCGCCCGGCAGGTAGGTGTGGCCGACGCGGAGCTCACGGCCGCCGAGCCACCGTTCGAGCTGTCTGATGCGGCTGACGCCGAGGCTGCCCGAGTCGAGGAAGGCGCCCATGGCGCCGGTGGGGGACGGTCCGGATTCCGTCGTCGTCACGGATTCGACGGCCTGGGCGGGAGAGGAGAGGACGACGGGGCCCGAAGCGAGGAGACCGGCGGTGAACACCCCCAGCCATGTTCTCGATCTTCTCCGGTATGCAGATGCCATGGCCACTCCTTCACGTCGTACGCCATTTGATGATCCGTCAATCCGATGTTCCGAAAGTATTCCTAATAGGCCGACCGTGAGCTCGGCTTCCCTTGATCAGTAGTCCATTAGAGGATTTCATCGCCCAGTTGGGGCACCCGAGATGAAGGGCATGCCGTGCCGCGCCGTCAGCGTTTCGACACCAGCGTCCCCGCCGTCCTTGTGCGGCTCGACCGGAATCCCTTCCATCACGGCACCCTCGGCGCCGCCCGTTCGCTGGGGCGGGCGGGAATTCCGGTCCACGCGGTCATCGAATCGGGCTCCAGTCCGGTCGCCCGCTCCCGTCACCTCCGCTCGGTCCGCGTGCGCCCCGGTTCCGACTCCGCCGCCGAGCTCGCCGAGCTCCTGGCCCGCATCGCGGACGAGATCACCGATGACCCGTCACGTCCCGTCCTCGCCGTGCCGCTGGACGACGTCAGCGCCCTCGCCCTGGCCCGCCGCCGCTCCGCGCTCGTCCCGCGCTTCCTGCTGCCCGAACAGACCGAGGAGCAGCTGCTGAGGGTCGCGGACAAGGCGGAGCTCGCCGAGACCTGCGCGGGCCTGGGCCTGCCCCACCCCCGTACCGAACTCCCCGACGGCGCCGACGAGGCCGCCGCCATGGCCTGGTCGCTCGGCCTTCCGGTCGTCGCCAAGTGGAGCCGTCCGTGGCTGCTCCCGGCCGGCGGCGGGCTGCGGAGCACCTCGATCGTGCGCTCACCGGCCGAGGTGCGGGAGCTGTACGCCCG
Organism: Streptomyces sp. NPDC107498; assembly: GCF_055582805.1. Lineage (NCBI taxonomy): Bacteria > Bacillati > Actinomycetota > Actinomycetes > Kitasatosporales > Streptomycetaceae > Streptomyces > Streptomyces sp. NPDC107498. The sequence continues at coordinate 485,375 of NZ_JBVJPE010000003.1, forward strand.
CACCCCGGAGGCCGGCAGCCGGCTGCTGCTCCAGGAGCTGCTGCCGGCGGGCCGGGACCTCGACTGGTTCTTCCACGGGTACGTGGACTCCACGGGCCGCTGCTCGACGGGGGCGACCGGGCGCAAGGAGCGCTCCTGGCCGGACGGGGCGGGGCTCACGGCCTCCGGCCGCTGGACGGTGAACCCGACCGTCGAGCGGACGGCCCGCGACCTCCTGGCCGCGCTGGGCTACCGGGGCGTGTGCGACCTGGACTTCCGGGTGAACGGGGCGACCGGCGCGTACCACCTGCTCGACTTCAACCCCCGGCCCGGCGCCCAGTTCCGGCTCTTCACCGATCCGGACGGCCTGGACGTGGTCCGGGCGCTGCACCTGGACCTCACCGGCCGCCCCGTGCCGCCGCTCTCCCCCGTGCACGGCCGCCGGTTCCTGGTCGAGAACTACGCGGCGCTCTCGCTGTTCGCCTCCCCGCGCCGCCGGTACGCCCCCGAGCCCGGCGCGGCCCGGGGCCGGACCGAGTGCGCCTGGTTCGCGGCCGACGATCCGGCGCCCGCGCTCGCGATGGGCCGCGCCTGGCTCGCGCACCTGCTGCGCAAGGCATTCGCCGCGCTGCGCCGGGCGCTCGCGGCCCGCCGCACGCCCCCGGTCGGCACCGCCACCGCGCCCGCGGCCCGCACCTCCGTCGACCAGCTCACCCACCGATGAACGCGGAAGGCACGATGTCGAAGTCGATGTACGACCTGGTGGTGGTCGGGGCCGGGCCCTACGGCCTGTCCGTGGCCGCCCACGCCGCCGTCCACGGACTGCGCCTGCGGACCTTCGGCCGTTCGATGGAGTCCTGGCACGCCATGCCCTCCGGGATGTTCCTGAAGTCGGAGCCCTGGGCCTCCCACCTCTCCGACCCGGAGGGGACGTACGGCCTCGACGCCTACGCGGCGGCCAGGGGCGTCCGCGCCGAGCACGGCGTGCCCCTCCCGGTGGGCTTCTTCGCCGCGTACGGCGACTGGTTCGCCCGGCGGGCCGTGCCCGTCCTCGACGAGCGGCTCGTCGGCTCGGTCGCGCCCGCCGCCGGGGGCTTCGAGCTGCGCACCGAGGACGGCGAGTCGCTGCGCGCCCGGACGGTGGCCCTGGCCGTCGGCGTCCTGCCGTTCGTCGAGCTCCCCGAACCCCTGCGGGGCCTGCCCCGGCGGTACGTCACCCACTCCAGCCACCACGGCGAGCTCGACGGCTTCGCCGGCCGGGACGTCACCGTCGTCGGGGCCGGCCAGGCGGCGCTGGAGACCGCCGCGCTCCTCGCCGAGCGGGGAGCCGCCGCCGTGCGGATCGTGGCCCGGGCCGGCCGGCTGGACTGGAACGCCCCGCCGCCGGCCCTCGACCGCGGCCCGTGGCCCTCGCTGCGCGCCCCGCACACGGGCCTCGGCTGCGGCTGGCGGAACAAGCTGTACGCGGACGCTCCCGGGATCTTCCGGCGCCTGCCGGCCGCCACCCGGGAGCGGATCTTCGACCGGGCGCTCGGTCCGGCGGGCGCCTGGTGGCTCCGCGAGCGGTTCGCGGCGGTCGACGACGTCCGTCTGGGGCACCGGATCACCTCGGCGAGGGCGACCGGGGACGAGCGGCTCCGGCTCGACGTGGCGGGGCCCGACGGGACGACCGTCCTCAAGACGGACCACGTGATCGCGGCCACCGGCTTCGCCCCGAACCTCGACCGGGCCGGGGTCCTCTCCCCCGTACTGCGCGGGGCGCTGCGCCGGGTCGGCGCGGGCGGCGCCCCGGAGGTCGGCGGCCTCTTCGAGTCCTCCTGGCCGGGCCTCTTCCTCACCGGTCTGCTCACGGCGCCTTCGTACGGGCCGTCGATGCGGTTCGTCCTCGGCGTCGAGTACACGGCGGGGCGGCTGGTGAAGGGGGTCCGGCAGCGGCTGCGGGCGGGCACCGGCAGCCCGGGCCGACCGCGTACGGGCGGGAGGGCGCCGGTCTCGGCGTGACGGGCGGCGTGACCGTCGGCGTGGGCTCCCGGCACGGCTCCCGGCATGGCGGAGGACCGGCCCCGGGAGCGGATGCTCTCCGGGACCGGCCCTCCGTGCACGCGGGCGCCGGGACTCAGGCGTTGATGCAGGTGTTGCCGAAGGCCGGGTTCAGCAGGGCGATGACGTTCACGCTGTTGCCGCAGACGTTGATCGGGACGTGGATCGGGACCTGGACGACGTTCCCGGAGAGGACGCCCGGCGAGCCGGCGGCGATACCGGTCGCGTCCGCGTCGGCGAAGGCGGGGGACGCCACGCCCATGGCCATGATGATTCCGGCGACGACGGCCGCAGCCTTCTTGCAGTTCATTTCGTCTGGATCCTTTCCTCGGCGGAATGAATTTCCGCTGCACACGACACAACGAACATGCCGCACAAAGGAAACCGGAATAACACCGACACCTTCTGTTTCACTCCATTGCCCGCACGGGGCGGGGCCGGAGGGAACGCGTTCGTCCCCTCCGGCCCCGTCGGGCGCGAGACGGATCAGCTGTTGCCGACGCCGTTCCCGGAGAGGACCGGGATGTCGTCGACGAGGTGCGACAGCGGCTCGTCGCCCTTGGCCTGGGTGGAGTTCTCGGTGCACTGCTGGTTCTGCGGGGACGACAGGACGTTGATGTCCTGGACGGCGACCGGAACCAGGACGCCCACGACGGAACCGACGTTGCCCTTCACCGGGACGCCGAGGCAGAGCTTGTTCAGCGAGCCCTGGACGGCCGAGAACTGCGGGCTCATGTCGCCGGTGGTCTTCGAGTTGCCGAACGACTGGTGCGCGCCGTTGCCCGACAGCGAGGTCGTGCCGCCGTCGTCGGCGGTGGCGAGCGCCGGGGTGGCCGCAGCAGCAGAAGCGCCGACGACAGAGGCCGTCACAGCCGCAGCCGCCATAATCTTCTTGATCACGGTGATTCCGTTCCTGTTCCCACCAATCGACCTGATTGATGCGACGGGATCAACTGCGGTCGCGGGCTTAGGTTCCGGCGCTTCACTCGTTCGACTGTGTCCGTGCTTCGCGCTGCCGCGCACGCTCCGCCAAGGGGGTGACACAGCGGAACCCCCGCGCCCGAGGGCCTGTTGATCAGATCGCTCCCTGCACGGAGCCGGTTCTAGAAGGGAACTCCCGTGATCAAGAAGGTTATGGCCACCGCGGCCGCAGCCGTCTCCATCGTCGGCGCCACCGCCGCCGTGGCCTCCCCCGCCCTCGCCATCGCCGACGACGGCGGCACGACCTCGCTGTCGGGCAACGGCGCGCACCAGGAGTTTGGCAACTCCGCCACCTACGGCAACATGAGCCCGCAGTTCGCGCTCGTCCAGGGCTCCCTGAACAAGCCGTGCGTCGGCCTGCCGGCCAAGGTCAACGCCGGTTCGCTCGTCGGCCTGATCCCGATCGCCGTCCAGGACATCAACGTCCTGTCGTCCCCGCAGAACCAGCAGTGCACCGAGAACTCCACCCAGGCCAAGGGTGACGAGGCTCTGTCGCACATCCTGGACGACATCCCGGTCCTCTCGGGCAACGGCGTCGGCAACCACTGACGCACCGCCTGAGCGCGACGACGTTCACACGTCAGGGGCCGTCCTCCGGGGCGGCCCCTTTCGTCTACCAGTTCGGCCAGACCGGCGTCGCCATCAGGCGCTCCCACTCCCGGTCGGGCATCCCCGGCACCGTCCGCCCCGCCTGCACCCACTGCGCGACCAGTGCGGAATAGACGGGGACCGGATTGTCGTCCGCCGGAGGCGGGTCGCTCACATATCGGCTCTTCGGAATGAAGGCCATCCGTTCCCATTTTCCGGGGCCCGGCGCCATTTTCGCTCCTTCCGCTGCGATTCCCGCATCATTACACAGGCGCCGCAGGAGAGTGATTCGTCCTGTTCATGTCGCGTCGTGTACCTGTGTGCGAGCGGGTCGAAATACGGTGCGGGCATGAAATTCCCGCGTCCACGGCTGTCCCGGCGTCCGTTGTTCGCCGCAGCGGCCCTCGCCACCCTCTCCGTCCTCGCCCCCGGCGCCCTCGCCGCCGCCCCCACCGGCCTCCCGGCCCCCGAGAAGGGGCTGAACCTGCTCGTCGTCGGCGTCGACAGCCGCAAGGGCGTCACCGAGGAGGAGAAGGAACGTTTCCACCTCGGCGGAAAGGAGTGCGACTGCACGGACGTGATGATGCTCGTGCACGTCTCGGCGGCGAACGACCGGGTCGAGGTCGTGAGCCTGCCGCGCGACTCCCTCGCCTCCTTCCCCGAGGGGCACCGCGACCGGCGCACCGGGAGGACGCACGCCGCCCACCAGGCGAAGATCAACAGCGCCTGGGCGGAGGGCGGTTCCGCGTTCGCCGTGGAGACCGTCGAGTCGATGACCGGACTGCCCGTCCACCGCTACCTGGAGATCGACTTCCGGCGCTTCATGGACACCGTGGACCGCGTCGACGGCGGCGTCCCGGTCTGTACGGAGCAGCCGCTCACGGACCCGTCCACCGGCATCGACCTCCAGCCCGGGACCAAGCGGGTCGCGGGCGGCGAGGCCCTCCAGTACGTACGGTCCCGGAAGGCCGACGGGCAGATGGACTTCGGCCGCATCCGGAAGCAGCAGCAGTTCGTGATGAACACCCTGCACCGGCTCCACGACGGCATCCTCGACGACCGCGAGCTGCTGGGGGCCTTCGCGGCGACCCTGCGCGGGACGGCGGCGGCCGAGCGGGGGATCTCCGCGGCGGAGCTTCTGACGCTCGCCGCGCACCTGCGGGACCTGCCCCCGGAGCGCATGGAGTTCGCGACCGTGCCCGTACGGGGCTTCAACCCGGACATCGCGGGCGTCGGGTCCACGGTCGCCTGGGACGAGGAGGGGGCCGCGGAGGTCTTCGGACGGCTGGCCGAGGACCGGTCGCTGCCCGGCGCCGGGGCCGTCGCGCCGAGCGCGATCCCGGCGGCCGCGTACCGGCCGGCCCCGGGGTCCTCGCTCATCTGCCCGTAGTCCGTCCGGTGGACTTCCCGGAACCTCCGGGCTGCTGACCAGTTGATCAGCGCGGCCCGCCACTCAGCGGGCCGAGACCCGAAAGGCCTGAACAATGAAGAAGCTCTTGGCGACGGCTGCCGTGGCCGCGTCCGTCCTCGGCGCGACGGCGGCGGGTGCCGGACAGGCTCTCGCGATCGCCAACGACGGCGGCACCACCTCGCTGTCGGGCAACGGCGCGCACCAGGAGTTCGGCAACTCCTCCACCCACGGCAACATGAGCCCGCAGTTCGCGCTCGTCCAGGGCTCCCTGAACAAGCCGTGCGTCGGCCTGCCGGCCAAGGTCAACGCCGGTTCGCTCGTCGGCGCCATCCCGATCGCCGTCCAGGACGTCAACGTCCTGTCGTCCCCGCAGAACCAGCAGTGCACCGAGAACTCCACCCAGGCCAAGGGCGACGAGCCGCTGTCGCACATCCTGGAGGACATCCCGGTCCTGTCCGGGAACGGCGCCGGCAACCACTGAGCCCCGACGCCGGTACGCGGTGCGGCCCCGCCGCCCCTCCTCGGAGGGGTCGCGGGGCCGTTCCCGTTCCGGGCCGGGACCGCGGGGGTCAGAGCTTCGCGCGCAGGGCGTCCGGGTCGGTGACCGGGGCGTCGCAGGTGAAGTGGCGGCAGACGTACGCGGCGGCCGCCCCGCCCACCAGGGGCCGGTCCGCCAGGAGCGGGAACTCCTCGCCGCCGGGGGCTCCGGTGGCGAGGACCGCGCCGGGCGTGGGGGCCAGCAGCGCGGTGCGCCGCAGCTCCCGGAAGGCCGGGTCGGCGGGGTCGCCGACGACGGCGATCTCGCGGGGCCCGTCGAGGAGGGCCTCGGCGACGGCCAGGCCCCAGCCGATGAACCGGGGCGCGCGCGGACCGAGGGCCTTGACCACGCCGAGGGCGTCCGCGGCGGCGGCGCGGTGGGCCTCGGAGCCGGTGTGCGCGGCGTACGAGAGGAGCGCCCCGGCGGCGGCGGTCCAACCCGACGGGGCGGCGTTGTCGGTGGGGTCCTGGGGGCGCCGGATGAGGGCCTCGGCGTCGTGGGCCGTGTCGTACAGCGCGCCGCCCTCGGCGGTGAAGCGGTCGAGGACGAGGTCCAGGAGGAAGCCGGCGAACTCCAGCCAGGTGCCCTCGCCGGTGACGGCGGCGAGGGCGAGGAAGCCCTCGGCGACGTCGGCGTAGTCCTCCAGGACCCCCGCGTTCGTGCCGGCCCGGCCGTCCTTGGACGTCCGGGTGAGCCGGGCGGTCTCGTCCATGTGGACGCGGACGAGGAGGTCGGCGGCCTCGGTGGCGCGCTCGACCAGGTCGGGGCGGTCGAAGAGGGCACCGGTCTCGGCGAGGGCGGCGATCGCCAGGCCGTTCCAGGCGGCGACGACCTTGTCGTCGCGGCCGGGGCGCTCGCGCTCCTCGCGGGCGGCGAGGAGCCGGGCCGCGATCGAGGCGGTCCGGTCGGCGTCGGCCGGGCCCGCCTCCCGCGGAAGTTGGAGGACGGAGCTGCCGTGCTCGAAGGTGCCGTCCTCGGTGACGCCGTAGTGGGCGGCGGCGAGGGCGGCGTCCTCCGCGCCGAGGACCTCGGTGAGCTGCTCGGGGGTCCAGACGTAGTAGGCGCCCTCGACGTGCCTGCCGGTGCCGTCGTCGGAGTCGGCGTCGAGCGCGGAGGCGAAGCCGCCCTCGGGGGTGCGCAGCTCCCGGACCATGAAGTCGGCGGTCTCCAGGGCGACCCGGCGGGCCAGGTCGCTGCCCGTGGACTTCCACAGGTGTGCGTACACCCGGCACAGCAGGGCGTTGTCGTAGAGCATCTTCTCGAAGTGCGGGACCACCCAGGCGCGGTCCACGGCGTAGCGGGCGAAGCCGCCGCCGAGCTGGTCGTAGATGCCGCCGCGGGCCATCGCCTCGCAGGTGTCGGCGGCCATCTGGAGGGCGCCCTCGGAGCCCGTGCGGGCGTGGTGGCGGAGCAGGAACTCCAGGACCATCGACGGGGGGAACTTGGGGGCGCCGCCGAAGCCGCCGCGGGCCGCGTCGTACTCGCGGGTGAGGGCGAGGAGGGCCCCCGCCAGCTCCTCCTCGCCGGGGACGCCGTCGCCGCCGTAGGCGAGGGAGCGGCCCGCGAGGTCCTTCACGATGCGGTCCGCGACCTCGTCGACCTCGCCGCGGCGGTCGGCCCAGGCGGCCCGGACGCCGTCGAGGACCTCCGGGAAGGAGGGCATGCCGTGGCGGGGCTCGGGCGGGAAGTACGTACCGAAGTAGAAGGGAGCGGCGTCCGGGGTGAGGAAGACGGTCATCGGCCAGCCGCCCTGGCCGGTCGCGGCCTGCACGGCCTCCATGTAGACGGCGTCGACGTCGGGCCGCTCCTCCCGGTCGACCTTGACGGCGACGAAGTTGTCGTTGACCAGGGCGGCGGTGGTGTCGTCCTCGAAGGACTCGTGCGCCATGACGTGGCACCAGTGGCACGCGGAGTATCCGACCGACAGCAGAACGGGGACGTCGCGCCGTTTCGCTTCCTCGAACGCCTCGGGTCCCCACGGCCACCAGTCGACCGGATTGTCGGCGTGCTGAAGCAGATAAGGCGAGGTCGTACCAGCCAACCGGTTCATACGACCCAGCCTCTCACAGCACCTGGCGCGGCCGGTGAAACCCTGACGCGCCCACCTCACGTGGCCGAATTGCACGGGTGAGCCATCGCATGGTGGGCGACTCCTCCTCCCGCGGTGTCGGGGGACCCGGCATCTCGGAACAGTAGGCTGGGCGCAGCAGCGCCGGACCTTCCGAGGCTCCTCGAAGGAGGTGCACCGTGTCCGCCGAGATGGTGGCGCCCGCGTGGATGCATTCGCAGATCAGCGCGGAGCAGTACGACTCCTGGTCCGAGGAGCAGTGCGCCGGCATCGAGATCGTGGACGGGATGGTCGTCGTGAGCCCGAGCGCCTCGAAGCGGCACAACCGGCTGGCCCGCATCCTGGCCAACGCCCTGGACGCCGCCGCGGGCCCGGACTGGAACGCCGACACGGGCTTCGACGTCCGCCTGCAGGACGTTCCGCTCACCAACCGCCGTCCGGACGTCATCGTCTACCGGGCGGAAACCATCGACCTCACGCCCACCCGCCCCGAGCACGTGCTCCTGGCCGTCGAGGTCGTGTCGCCCGGCTCGGAGACCACGGACCGGATCGTGAAGGTGGACCAGTACGCCAAGGCCGGCATCCCCTTCTACTGGCGGGCCGAGCAGGCCGCCACCGGGGTCCCGATCGTCTACACGTACGTTCTCGATCCCGCCACCGGGGCTTACAGGGACGGCGAGATGTTCACGGGCACGGTGAAGGCCGCCGTACCTTTCTCCCTCACGGTCGATCTCGCTGTCCTGGAGGACGGAGAAGCCGCGCCGTTTCCAACGCCCGACCGTTAACGGCCGCATCGCGATTCTTCATGAGCCGATCGTTCCCAGGCTCGCGACGGTCCCGGGCCTGCTGTTGGAGACGCCTCCACGACAGTGAGCCTTTTCCCACCTCACGCTGAGGCGTGATGAAGGACGGGGACGGCCTGGACGATCGCGGTGATGCGGTTGGTGCTGCAGCGGAGCTTTCGCAGGAGGCGCCGGCCCTTCAGGGTGGCCAGGCCCGCTCGCCGAGGCAGCGCACCTTGGCGTGCGTGCTGTTGTGCCGGCGCTGCCCCCCCTTGAGGCGGCGGCCGGGGAAGGGTACCCGGATGGAGCCGCCGCCCGAGTTCACTGACATCAGTGGCAGCTGGAGTACCCGACGCCGAGCAGGACGGGGACGTCGCGGCGCCGGGCCTCCTCGAAGGCCCCGGCCGACCGCGGCCACCAGTCGACCGGGTTGTCGGCGTGCTGCAGGAGGTACGGGGAGGTCTCATGGGCCAGTCGGTTCGCCATGGATCCGTCCTGCCGCAGCGGTCTCCCGCTTTCCCCGCTCCCCCGCGCCGATGCGCGCGACGCCGCCGCGCCGCGGCCCGGGACGGCGGCGCGGCGCGGCGCGGCCCCTCGGGGCGGGGCCGCCCCCGGGCCGTACCTCGGCGGTACGGCCCGGGGGCGGGTGGTCACTCGCCCCGGGTGGCGGTCTGCTTCGCCGGGGTCTTCCCGGCCGTCGCCGGGTCCGGGGTCTCCTCGAAGGAGATCTTGCCCATGTGGCGGTTCATCGACTTCATCAGCAGCCAGACCGCGAGGGCCAGGACCGCGAAGACGACGAAGCCGAGGACGCCGGGGGTCACCTTGTTCTTGTCCAGCTCTTCGGCGGCGAAGGGGACAAGCTGGGTCAGTGCCAGGTGTGCGCTCATGTCAGGCATTGTCGCGGATGCCCGCGAAGAGATCTTCCTCGGGGAGGGAGGTCGGGACCAGCGCCTTGCTGAGCTCGTACTCCTCCGTCGGCCAGACCTCCTTCTGGATCTCCATCGGGACCCGGAACCAGCCGCCGTCGGGGTCGATCTGGGTGCGGTGGGCGATCAGGGCCTTGTCGCGGGTCTCGAAGAAGTCCGCGCAGGGGACGTACGTGGTGAGGTTGCGCGCCTTGCCGCCGAACTCGTCCCAGCGCTTCAGCCAGTCCCCGTACGGCGACTCCAGGCCGCGCGCCAGGAGGGCCTCGTGCAGGGCCTCGGTGCGGGGGCGGTTGAAGCCCTGGTTGTAGTAGAGCTTCAGGGGCTGCCAGACCGGACCGAACTCGTCCTCGGGGTACTTCTCCGCGTCGGCCGCGCCGTCGAAGGCCACCATCGTGATCTTGTGGGTCATGATGTGGTCGGGGTGCGGGTATCCGCCGTTCTCGTCGTAGGTCGTGACGACCTGCGGACGGAAGGAGCGGATCTTGCGGACCAGTTCCCCGGCCGCCGTGTCGACGTCCTCCAGGGCGAAGCAGCCCTCGGGGAGCGGGGGCAGCGGGTCTCCCTCGGGGAGGCCCGAGTCGACGAATCCGAGCCATTCCTGGGAGACGCCGAGGATCTCGCGGGCCTCGTCCATCTCCTTGCGGCGCACCTCGTGGATGTTCGCCTCGATGTAGGGGTCGTCCTGAAGCTTGGGGTTCAGGACCGAGCCGCGCTCGCCGCCCGTGCACGTCACCACCAGGACGTCCACCCCCTCGGACACGTACTTGGCCATCGTGGCCGCACCCTTGCTCGACTCGTCGTCGGGGTGGGCGTGAACGGCCATCAGTCGCAGCTGCTCAGTCAAGACTCGATCCTCAGTGATTCGACGCGGAGCGTGGTCTCTATAGTGACGGAATCGGGGGAGTGAAAATTCCGCCACCCCCGGCTTCGAGAGGATCACCCATGAGCGCGGTGCGAGAGCAGCTGCCCGAGGGACGCTACGGGCGCTCCGCGGACGAGCGGGCCGACCGCGGGCTCAGGGTCACCGGGGCGGTGCTCGGGGTCCTCTTCCTCGGCATGATGGGCTGGTTCGGCTGGCACTACGTCGTGGACAACAAGATCAGCGCCGAGTTGATCAAGTTCGACGTGGTGAGCGCCGGCGAGGTCCAGGTGCACCTGGAGATCCGCAAGGACGAGGGCGTCAAGGGCGTCTGCACGCTGCGCTCGCGCTCCGAGGACGGGGCCGAGGTGGCCCGCAAGGACGTCCGGATCGACGACGCCGCGAGCCGGGTCGACCGCGTCTTCTCGCTCCGTACGACCGCCCGCGCGACGAGCGCCGAACTCATCGGGTGTACGGCGCGGTAGCGGTGGGTAGGGACGGGGTGACGAGTCCCGGCGAGTCACCGCGGTGACCTGGGCAGACACCATCCTTGTGGTTTATGTCCTCCCGCTTTTCGCCACTCATTGTTAGGCTCGTGGTTTCGCCCACCCGGGACAGCACCGCTTTTCCGTGTAGGGCGATGCTTTGTATTCCCAGTACCTACGAGGAGCACCTGTGACCCAGACCAGCGACAACGTCACCTGGCTCACCCAGGAGGCGTACAACAAGCTCAAGGACGAGCTTGAGTACCTGTCTGGTCCCGCGCGTACCGAGATCGCCGCCAAGATCGCCGCGGCGCGCGAAGAGGGCGACCTGCGCGAGAACGGCGGGTACCACGCGGCCAAGGAGGAGCAGGGCAAGCAGGAGCTCCGGGTCCGCCAGCTCACCCAGCTGCTCCAGCACGCCAAGGTCGGCGAGGCGCCGGCGGACGACGGCGTCGTCGAGCCCGGCATGGTCGTCACGATCGCCTTCGACGGCGACGAGGACGACACGATGACCTTCCTGCTCGCCTCCCGCGAGTACGCGAGCGGTGACATCGAGACCTACTCGCCGCAGTCGCCGCTCGGCGTCGGCGTCAACGGCAAGAAGGCCGGCGACGACGCGGAGTACGAGCTGCCGAACGGCAAGAAGGCCACGGTGAAGATCCTCAGCGCGAAGCCGTACACCGGCTGAGCCGCACTCCGTGAGCGAAGGGCCGGCCCCCGCGGGGGCCGGCCCTTCGTCGTGCCCGGCGGCCGGGGGCCGCGGGGGTCACGCCGTCGCCGAGCGGTACTTGCGGACCGAGAGCGTCCGGAAGACCGCGATGATCAGGACCGACCAGAGGAGCGACGCCCACACCGCGTGTTGCATCGGCCACGCGTCGGAGGTCGAAACGCCGGGGTTGCCGAAGAGCTCGCGGCAGGCCTGGACGGTCGCGCTGAACGGGTTCCACTCGGCGATGGGCTGCAGCCAGGAGGGCATGTTGTCGGAGTCCACGAACGCGTTCGAGATGAACGTGACCGGGAAGAGCCAGATCAGCCCGCCCGAGGTCGCCGCTTCCGGGGTGCGGACCGAGAGGCCGATCAGCGCCCCGATCCAGGAGAAGGCGTAGCCGAGGAGCAGCAGGAGGACGAAGGCGCCCAGTGCCTTGGGGACGCCCTCGTGGATGCGCCAGCCGACCAGCAGGGCGACGATCGCGAGGACGACGAGGGTGAGCGTCGTCTGGACCAGGTCGGCGAGCGTGCGGCCGGTGAGGACCGCGCCGCGGGCCATCGGCAGGGAGCGGAAGCGGTCGATCAGGCCCTTGTGCATGTCGTCGGCGATGCCCGCGCCCGCTCCGGCCGTGGCGAAGGTGACGGTCTGGGCGAAGATGCCGGCCATCAGGAACTCGCGGTAGACGGCCGGGGAGGTCGAGTCGCCGATCTGCATCGAGCCGCCGAAGACGTAGCTGAACAGCACCACGAACATGATCGGCTGGATGAGCCCGAAGACGACCATCTCGGGGATCCGGGACATCCTGATCAGGTTGCGGCGCGCGATCACGAGCGAGTCGCCGACGGACTGGACGATCCCCCCGCGCGGGCGCGGGGCGGTCAGCCCGTCGGCCGACCCCGGGGCGGTGGTCACTTCACGGCCTCCTTCCGGCCTTCGGCCGCCGGCTCGTGCCCGCCCTCCTCCGCGTCCCGGTCGGCGGCGTGGCCGGTGAGGGAGATGAAGACGTCGTCGAGGGTCGGGCGGCGCAGCCCGATGTCGTCGATCTCGACGCCGACGGCGTCCAGGTCGCGGATGACCTCGGCGAGCAGCTTGGCGCCGCCGGTGACGGGGACGGTGAGCTTGCGGACGTGGTCCTCGACGGACACCTCGCCGTGGCCGATCCCCGCGACGCCGTAGCGGGCGAGGACGTCCCGGGCGTCGGCGATCATCTCCGGCTCGTGCACGACGACCTCGACGCGCTCGCCGCCGGTCTGGGCCTTGAGCTGGTCGGAGGTGCCGCGGGCGATGGCCCGGCCGTGGTCGACGACGCAGATGTCGTGGGCGAGGTGGTCGGCCTCCTCCAGGTACTGGGTGGTGAGGAGCAGGGTCGTACCGCCGGCGACGAGCTCCTTGATGACGTCCCAGAGCTCCTGCCGGTTGCGCGGGTCGAGGCCGGTGGTCGGCTCGTCCATGAACATGACCGGCGGGGAGACGACGAGGGCCGCCGCGAGGTCGAGGCGGCGGCGCATGCCGCCGGAGTACGTCTTGGCCTGCCGGTCGGCGGCGTCGGCGAGGTGGAACCGTTCGAGCAGCTCGGCGGCCCGCGCCTTCGCCGCCTTCGCCTTCATCTGGTAGAGCTGCCCGACCATCTGGAGGTTCTCACGGCCGGTGAGGTACTCGTCGACGGCTGCGAACTGGCCGGAGAGCCCGATCGAGCGGCGGACCTCGTTGGGGTGTTTGAGGACGTCGATCCCGGCGACGACGGCTCTTCCCCTGTCGGGTCTGATCAGGGTCGTCAGGATCCGCACGGCGGTCGTCTTCCCCGCGCCGTTCGGGCCGAGCAGACCGAGGACCGTGCCCTCCGGCACGTCGAGGTCCACCCCGTCCAGAGCTCGTACGTCCCCGAAGGCCTTCACCAGACCCTCGGCGTATATCGCGCCTGGCATGTGGATTCTCCCAGGGAGATTCGGGCATTCCCTACCGATCCTAGGTTTCCGGGCAGGCCCTCGCCCGGTGAGTCCGTGACCCGGGCCACACGGACCGGCGGGGCGCGGGGCGGTCGGCGGGGCCGGGACGCGGGGGTCTCCGGGACGGGCTCCGGAGGGGGCGTGCGCGCGGACGTCAGCCGAGCACCGTGTACCCGGCCTCCCGCAGCGCCTCCTCCACCTCCCGGCAGTGCGCCGGGCCCTTCGTCTCCAGGTGCAGCTCGACCTCCGCCTCCGTCAGTCCGAGGCGCGGATCGGTCCGTACGTGGCTCACGTCCAGGACGTTCGCGTCGACCACCGTCAGGACGGCGAGGAGGGTCGCGAGCGCCCCCGGCCGGTCGGTGACGCGCAGCCGCAGGCTCAGGTAGCGGCCGCCGGCGGCCATGCCGTGCCGCAGGATCCGCTGGAGCAGCAGGGGGTCGACGTTCCCGCCGGAGAGGACCGCGACGACCGGCCCCCGGAAGGACTCCGGGTCGGTGAGCAGGGCCGCCACCGGGCTCGCGCCGGCCGGTTCGACCACGAGCTTCGCCCGCTCCAGGCAGAGCAGCAGCGCCGAGGAGAGCGCGTCCTCGGAGACCGTGCGGACCTCGTCCACGTACTCCCGGACCAGGGCGAACGGCACGTCGCCCGGGCGTCCGACCTTGATCCCGTCCGCCATCGTCACCGGCGAGTCGACCACCACGGGGTACCCGGCGGCCAGCGAGGGCGGATAGGCGGCGGCGCCCTCCGCCTGGACGCCGATCACCTTCACGTCCGGGCGCACCGACTTCACCGCGAGGCCGATGCCGGCCGCGAGCCCGCCGCCGCCGATGCCGACGAGGACCGTCCGCACCTCGGGGCACTGCTCCAGGACCTCCAGGCCGACCGTGCCCTGCCCGGCGATGACGTCGGGGTGGTCGAAGGGGTGGATGAAGACCGCGCCGGTCTCGCGGGCGTACTCCTCCGCCGCCGCGAGCGTCTCGTCGACGACGTGGCCGTGCATCCGTACCTCGGCGCCGTACTCCCGGGTCGCCGCGACCTTCGGCAGCGGGGCGCCGACCGGCATGAAGACGGTGGCGTGCACCCCGAGCAGTTTCGAGGCGAGCGCGACGCCCTGCGCGTGGTTGCCCGCGGAGGCCGCGACCACCCCGGCCGCCCGCTCCTCGGGCCGCAGCCCGGCGATCCGCACGTACGCCCCGCGCAGTTTGAAGGAGCCGGTCCGCTGGAGGTTCTCGCACTTGAGGTGGACCGGGGCTCCCACCAGCGAGGACAGGTGTCGGCTGCCCTCCATCGCCGTCATCCTGGCCACCCCGGCCAGCATCTTCTGCGCCCCTCGCACGTCGTCGAGCATCAGCCGGTGCAAGGGGTCTGGCGTACGGAAGCTCATGACAGCAAGTCTCGCAGCTCACGACCCCCGTGGCCGCCCGGCGGCCGGGTCTCCGAACGGGTTTGCGCAGCGCCGGTACGGACCCCGGTGGGGCCGCGTACTCTGTCCCCCACCGACCGACCACCCCCGCACGAGAGAGACCCACGGCCATGCCCAATTCTCAGGACATGACGACTGCGCTCGACCCCGGTCTCCTCGATGCCCTCCAGCACCAGGTGGCCGTCTTCGCCCGCCGTGCCGAGCAGACCCGCCTCGGCGGCACCGGCCAGCTCCGCAACTCCATGGACCGCGCGGCCTACCTGCTCCTCAACCGCCTCGACCAGGAAGGTCCGATGGGGGTGAAGGCACTCGCGGCGGGCATGGGGATCGACTCGTCCACCGTGACCCGCCAGGTCGCCCCGCTCGTCGACACCGGCCTGGTGAAGCGGACCTCGCACCCGGAGGACGGGCGGGCGGTCGTCCTCCAGCTCTCGCCGCGCGGCCTCGCGCGCCTGGAGGAGGTCCGCTCCTCGCGCCGGCAGCTGATGGTCGAGGTCACGGAGGGCTGGACCCCGGACGAGCGGGAGTCCTTCTGCACCCTGCTCACCCGCTTCAACACCGCCCTGTCCGCACGGCAGTCGGCGCACGCGGGCCACGCGCCCGCCGGGACCGAGTCCGCGCAGACCTCTTGACCCCGCACCCGCGCTGTCCTCAGATGAGGAGGTGCGAGAGCAGCAGCGCGGACGGGGCGCCGAACACGCCCACCGCACACGGGAGTTCGAGTCGTTCGTGGCCGGGGCGGCGGGGCGGCTGCTGCACGCCGCGACGCTGCTCACCGCCGAGACCCGCGCCCGCAACCCGTACGCCCAGGCCCTGCTGACCGCCGCCCTCGCGCAGGTGTACGCGGTGTGGGACCGGCTGCGGGACGAGGACCCGTACGACCTCGCGCGCCGCGAGCTCGCCGCCCGCTTCGCCCGCACCGCCCGGCGCCACCACGGCGGGCGGGGCGGGGTGCTCGCCGCGCTCTCCCCGCAGGAGCGGCTCGTCGTCGTCCTGCGGCTGTACGAGGGGGTCGCGGAGGAGCAGGTCGCGGCCCTCCTGGGCCTCTCAGAGGCCCGTGTCCGCGCGGTGTGCGCCCGCTCGGTCGCCGCGCTCGGAGCCGCCGCCCGGGCCGCGGCATGAGCCGGTACGAGGACAGGGAGGCGGCGGTGCGGCGGCTGCTCGACACGGCGCACCCGCCGGTCCCCGGCGACCTCGCGCTGCGGGCCGCCGCGCGCGGGGCCCGGCGGCTCCACCACGCCCGGCGGGTCCGGCGCGTGCTGTGGGCCCTGGGGGCGGTCGCCGTGCTCGTCCTCGTCGTGTGGGCGTCGGCGGCCCACCCCTGGGAGGTCCCGCCGGCGGAGACGACACCGCCGCTGGAGGGCTGGTGACGGCCGGGCGCCCCGGCCGTCACCACGGGTCCCGCTAGCCCAGCGCCTGACGCAGGTCGGCGAGCAGGTCGTCGACGTTCTCGATGCCCACCGAGATGCGGACCAGGTCGGCCGGGACCTCCAGGAGGGAGCCCGCGACGGAGGCGTGGGTCATGCGGCCCGGGTGCTCGATGAGGGACTCGACGCCGCCCAGCGACTCACCGAGGGTGAAGAGCTGCGCGCGGTTGCAGACCTCGACGGCCGCGTCCTCGCCGCCCTCCACGCGGAAGGAGATCATGCCGCCGAAGGCCCGCATCTGCTTGGCCGCGACCTCGTGCCCCGGGTGCTCCGGGAGCCCCGGGTAGAGGACCTGGGTGACCTTCGGGTGCTGGGTCAGCATCTCGGCGATCTTCGTCGCGTTCTCGCTGTGGCGGTCCATGCGCACGGCGAGGGTCTTGATGCCGCGCAGCACGATCCACGAGTCGAAGGGACCGGCGACCGCACCCATCGCGTTCTGGTGGTAGGCGAGCTCCTCGCCCAGCGCCTCGTCCGCGGTCACCAGGGCGCCGCCGACGACGTCGGAGTGGCCGCCCATGTACTTGGTGAGCGAGTGCACGACGACGTCCGCGCCGAGCGCCAGCGGCTGCTGGAGGTACGGCGAGGCGAAGGTGTTGTCGACGACGAGCTTCACGCCGGCCTGGCGGGCGACGCCGGCGACGGCCTCGATGTCGGTGATGCCGAGGAGCGGGTTCGACGGGGTCTCGACCCAGATCAGCTTCGTGCGGTCGTTGACCGCACCGCGCACCGACTCGATGTCGGAGGTGTTCGCGACGGAGAAGTCCACGCCCCAGCGCTGCACGACCTTGGCGAAGAGCCGGAAGGTGCCGCCGTAGGCGTCGTTCGGGATGACCACGTGGTCGCCGGGCGCGAGGAGCGCGCGCAGCAGGCAGTCCTCGGCGGCGAGGCCCGAGGCGAAGGCGAGGCCGCGGCGGCCGCCTTCCAGGGCCGCGAGGTTCTCCTCCAGGGCGGTGCGCGTGGGGTTGGCGCTGCGGCTGTACTCGTAACCGCCGCGCAGCCCGCCCACGCCGTCCTGCTTGTAGGTGGACACCTGGTAGATGGGCGGGACGACCGCGCCGGTCAGCGGGTCTGCGGTGTTGCCCGCGTGGATCGCGCGGGTCTCGAAGCTCTGATGGGAGTGCTGGTCGCTCATGGGTCAGGAGCGTAGTCCCGTACGCCTCCCACCGCTCAGATCGTCTCACCGGGTGTCCTGGACAATGGACACATGGACATTCTCTGGTTCCTGATCGCGCTCGGGCTGCTGTTCGGCGTCCTCGGTCCCTACGTGCTGCGCCGCCGGGGCGGCGGAGGGATCCGGCAGGTCGCACCGGGGGCGCCGGACGCGGCGGACCCGGAGGCGTACGGCTTCGTGCGGCAGGAGGAGCAGGACGTGCGGCTGCCGGGCGCCGACGAGGAGCTCCTGCACGTCCTCGACGTCGTCCAGGCCACCCAGGACTGGCGGCCGGCCTCGCGGCTGCTCGCCGCCACCGGCGCGGAGGGCGAGGTGCGCTGGCAGCGCGTGCAGGCCTTCGCGGGCGCGGCCTCCCTGGAGCTCCGGGAGCGGCCCGGCGTCGGCGGCGCGTGGCTGCGGACCTGGCGGGCGGAGGCGCCGGAGGACGCGGGCGGCGCGGCCGTGCACGGCGAGTTCCTGGTGCAGCAGGCCTGGCGCTCCTCGACGGCCGGTACGGACGACTTCCGGATCATCCTGGAGGAGGCGCTGAAGGTCACCGAGGAGGCGGCGCTGCTCGCCCCCGCCGACCCGGTGCCGTACGTCACGCGGCTCGCGGTGGCGCGCGGACTCGGTTACGGGCACGAGCAGTTCGACCAGGTGTGGGCGAAGGTGATCGACCGCGCGCCGCAGCACATGGGGGCGCACCTGGCGGCCCTGCACTACTGGTGCGAGAAGTGGCACGGTTCGCGCGAGGAGGCCGACCACTTCGCGACGACGGCCGCGGCGCGCGCGCCCCGGGGGTCGCTGCTCGCCGCGCTGCCGCTGTTCGCGGTGTTCGAGCACGTGCCGGAGGTGGTGCTCGTGCAGGACTTCTGGCGCACGGCGGTGGTGTCCAAGGCGATGGACGGCGCGCTGTACGCGGTCCACTCGGCCCACCCCGACGACCCGATGCTCGCGCACGTCCGCCATCTGCTGGTCTGGTTCCTCGTCCGCTCGGAGCGCTGGGCGGAGGCCATGCACCAGCTGGTGCGGGTCGACGGGCACGTGGGCGCGGTCCCGTGGACGCTGAGCGGCGATCCGGCAGCGGAGTTCACGGTCTTCCGGAACCTGGCGGTCGCGGGCTACGAGGCGAACGGCGGCAGTCCGGCGACGCTGCCGGGCTGACGGACCCGGGGAATCAGGCCCCGGGCCCGGGCTGTTGGCACTGCTGCCGACCGTCGAGGTTGGCACTGCTGCCGACCGTCGAGGAGAGATGCCGCGTGTTCCCTTCCCGCACCCCCGTCCTCCCCACTCCCGAGCAGGCCCTGCGCGGCCGCCCCGAGCCGGAGTTCTCCGTGCCCGAGCGCCACACCGTCCTCGGCAACCCGCTCCTCGGCCCCTACCCGGAGGGCCTGGAGGTCGCCGACTTCGCGCTGGGCTGCTTCTGGGGGGCCGAGCGCACGTTCTGGCGGACCGGGGGCGTCTGGACGACCCTCGTGGGCTACCAGGGCGGCCACACGCCGAACCCGGCGTACGAGGAGGTCTGCTCCGGCCTGACCGGACACGCCGAGGTCGTCCGCGTCGTCTTCGACCCGTCGAAGGTGTCGTACGGGGCGCTCCTGAAGCTCTTCTGGGAGTCCCACGACCCCACCCAGGGCTTCCGCCAGGGCAACGACGTCGGCACCCAGTACCGCTCGGCGGTCTACACCCACTCCCCCGGGCAGGCGGCCGCGGCCGAGGCGTCCCGCGAGGCCTACCAGAAGGTCCTGACGGCCTCCGGCCGCGGCGGGATCACCACCACCGTCCTCCCGGCCGACGGGACCCGCCCCTTCTACCCGGCGGAGGCCCACCACCAGCAGTACCTGGACAAGAACCCGGCGGGCTACTGCGGCATCGGCGGCACGGGCCTGTCCTGCCCGATCGGGGTCGCGCAGGCCGATGGCTGAGCCCCTCACGCCGGACGCCCCGGAGACGCTGAACGCGCTGCTCGCCGGTTCCGACCCGGTGGGCAGCGCACTGCGCGCTCAGATCCCGCATGCGGGAGTGACGAACCGGCGCGGTTGCGGCTGTGCGACGGCCGACCTGGCACTGGACCGAGCGGCCTGCTCCGGCGGCGCAGAAATCGGCTGAGTACGGCCTCGCACGCTTCTGGTGCCGCCGTCCCGGACGCCCTATGGTCATGCCTCTGCGGGAGGCCAGCCGTCCTCCCACGAAGGATCCAGCCGGTGGGAATCACATGAACAAAGCCGTCATCGTCGGCATCGACACGTATGCCGGCGCGCCCCTCTTCGGGTGCGTCAACGATGCCAAGGACGTCGCCTCGTGCCTCTCCTTAGAACAGTACGACTTCGACAGCCTGGTCCTGCTGAACGGCCGTGCCACGCGGGCCAACATCCTCAGGGAACTGAACCAGATCGCCTACAGCGAGGAACACCACGGGAAGGGGAGCGTTCTCCTCTTCTACTTCGCCGGACACGGGCAGGTACTCGGCCAGGCGGGGCACCTGGTGACGCATGACGCGGAGAACTTCGACCCGGGGATCGCGCTGGCCCAACTGGCCCAGCTCATGGAGTCCGCCAGCCTCAAATTCGATCACGTGGTGTCCATCCTGGACTGCTGTCACTCCGGCTCCGCCTTCACCTGGTCGAACAGCCGCCCGCTCAGCCCCGCCGACGTGGAGCGCGAGGTCCGGGCCGTCAACGAGAGTCGCTGCGTGCTCGCCGCCTGTCGGCCGGAGGAGGGCGCGCAGGAGGTGAACGGGCGGGGCGTGTTCACCGACATGCTGACGGACGCCCTCCTCGGCGCCGCGGTGAACTGGGATGGCGACGTCACGCTGATGAGCATCTACGAGTACGTCGCCAACGCCATGCCCGAGAGGATCCAGACTCCCGTCTTCAAGGGAGATGTGGCGGGCACGGTCGTGATCGGTCGTGGTTTCGAGCCGCGCCAGGGCCGCCAGATCGACAAGAGCGAGTTGAACCAGGTCCTCTCGAAGGCCCAGAACCTGATCGACCAGTACTACTACCTGCAGCTCGCGGAACTGACCGAACGCACCGTGCGGCTCTCCGGGGGCTCCAGGAGGTGCGCGACCGAACTCGAGCGGGTCGTGGAGTGGTTCGAGGAGACCGAGCAGGATCTGCCCGACGTACGCCGCCACCCGGACTGGGACGACCTGACCCGCCGGCTCAGGGAGTTCCGCAAGCACCTGTCCGAGGTCAGCGTGGGCGAGGAGACCCGGTTCGGCAAGATCGTCCGCCATATCGGGCACGGCGGCTACGGGCACGTGTGGGAGGCCGAGAACGAGCGGGGCGAGCGCTTCGCCGTGAAACTCTTCCACGGAAACGAGCTCGACGACGCCGTCAAGGTACAGCGCTTCGGCAACGGCTACCGCAACATGCGCGATCTGCACCACCCCCGGATCGTGCGCGTGCACAAGATCACCGCCGCGCCCTACGGGTTCAGCATGGACTCCATTCAGGGCGACAACATGCGCAAGTTCTACATAGAGCGGAACGGGAACGCCGAGGCCATCGTGCGCCTCATGATCGACGTCTGCGAGACGGTCCAGCACGCCCACGCCCAGAAGGTGCGTCACCGTGACATCAAGCCGGAGAACATCATCATCTCCTACGGCGCGGACGGACACCTGGAGCCCTATCTGACCGACTTCGACCTGGCGTACCACGAGACGAACCGCACGATGACGGCCAACTTCGGCGTCGGCGGAGTGCTGAGCTATGCCGCTCCCGAGCAGCTGTACGAGCCCAACGCGAAGACGGCCCGCAGCGAGACCGTGGACGTCTTCAGCCTCGCTCAGCTGATGTTCTTCCTGGTCACGGGTCGGGACCCCAACCCGGAGAACTTCGCGAAGAACCACGAGACCCTCGCCCACGAACTGTCCAACTGGGTCGACGACCGCGCGTCCGAGCAGCTTCTGGAGCTGTACAAGAGCGCCACGGCGAAGGTGCCGGCCGAGCGGCCCCAGACGGTGATCGACTTCGTCTCGCCGCTGCGCTCGGCCGAGGCGATCATCCAGGTCGCCAGCGGTTCCGACGACGTCCCCGAGGAAGACCTCTGCCGCCGCATCGGCCAGCTCTACGTCGGGATGGGCAAGTACGAGGCCGGCGACGGTCAAGTACGCATGCCCAGCCAGTCGGGTCAGGTGGAGATCGTCGCCCGCGTCAAGTCGCTCGGCACGGCCAGGTCCGCGGTCGTGGAGATCGAGTGCTCGGTGAACGGGAACATCCCGGTGGGTTCGTTCAAGTCCGGAAAGTCCGCCCGGGAGACGATAAACAACCGCCTCGACAAGATGCTGGCGAAGCGGCACGGCCACACGGTCCAGCGTCATCCCGGAAGCAAGGGCGCGTACCAGGTCTTCGTGACGATTCCCGACGTGAAGTTCGACGTCAGCGGTGTCACGCGCGTGTGCGACATCATCGGCACGACGGTCAGCGGCATCGAGAGCTGGTGACGCAGGGGTTCTGAGCCGGAGCGCGCCCGCTCGCGACGGGCCGCCCGGGCGATCGCCGATGACGGGCCCGCTCCGCGCCGAGATCAGTCGACGCCCGCGCGGAGCCGGGCCGCCGTCCCCGCTGCCTCGTACCCCTCCGGGACCCCTTCGATCAGGAGGACGTCGCCGGCCATGTGGCGGGTGCGGAGGGGGACCAGGGCCTGGTAGGGCTCGGAGTCGTACCAGGCGCGGGCGTCCTCGTACGTGGGGAAGCCGATGATCACGAGGGCGCCGGGCCAGGTGCCCTCGCGGACCTCGCGGGCCGGGGCGCCGTGGACGAGGAAGCGGCCGCCGAAGGGGTCGAGGGTGGCCTGGATGCGCTCCATGTAGACGAAGACCTCCTCGTCGAGGACGGGCTTCGGGTGCAGGTTTCCGATGGCGTATGCGGTCATGACGCAAGCGTGCCGGGGCACGGCGCCGGGGTCGATTACCCCGGACGTCATGCCCCGGCGGCGGTGGCTCAGATCGTGGCCGTGTCGATCACGAAGCGGTAGCGGACGTCGCTCTTCAGGACGCGCTCGTACGCCTCGTTGATCTGGTCGGCGCGGATCAGTTCGATCTCGGCGCCCAGACCGTGCTCGGCGCAGAAGTCCAGCATCTCCTGGGTCTCGGCGATGCCGCCGATCATCGAGCCGGCGAGGGTCTTGCGGCCGCCGATGAGGGAGAAGAGGCCGACGGAGACGGGCTCCTCGGGGGCGCCGACGTTCACCAGGGCGCCGTCCGTCTTGACGAGGCCCAGGTAGGCGTTGAAGTCGAGGGGCGCGGAGACCGTGGAGATCACCAGGTCGAAGGCGCCCCGGAGGGTGGCGAAGGTCTCCGGGTCGCTCGTCGCGTAGTAGTGGTCGGCGCCCAGCTTCAGGGCGTCCTCCCGCTTCTTGAGCGACTGGCTGAGGACCGTCACCTCGGCGCCGAGCGCGTGGGCGATCTTGACGCCCATGTGGCCGAGGCCGCCGAGTCCGACGATCGCGACCTTCTTGCCGGGGCCGGCCTGCCAGTGAGCCAGCGGGGAGTAGAGGGTGATGCCGGCGCAGAGCAGCGGGGCGGCCTCGTCGAGGCCGATGCCCTCGGGGATGCGCAGGGTGTAGTTCTCGTCGACGACGATGTGGGTCGAGTAGCCGCCGTAGGTCGGCTCGCCGTTCTTGTCACGGGAGTTGTACGTGCCGGTGCCGCCGGTGACGCAGTACTGCTCCAGACCGCGCAGGCAGTACTCGCACGTGCGGCAGGAGTCGACGAAGCAGCCGACGCCGACCCGGTCGCCGACCCGGAACTTCGTCACGCCGGGGCCGACCTCGGCGACGATTCCGGCGATCTCGTGGCCGGGGACCATCGGGAAGATGCCCTCGCCCCAGCCGTTGGTGGCCTGGTGGATGTCGGAGTGGCAGATCCCGGCGTACTTGATCTCGATGAGGACGTCGTGCTCGCCGACGGGCCGGCGCGGCACGGTGGTGCGCTCCAGCGGGGCGTCGGCGACGGGTGCGGCGTACGCGGGGACGGTGGTCGCGTTCGTGGTCATGGGTCCAGCCTGCCTCGCGGCGGCGGCGCCACCCAGCCACCTGTTCTGCCTACGTCCGACGTGCCTACCACTGGCAGGGTCAGGAACGTACGTCCGTCCGCGCGACCCGGCGGCGATAATGGGTCGGTATGGACCTCAGTGCCGAACTCAGCGAATTCCTGCGCTCCCGCAGGGCCCGGCTGAAGCCGCAGGACGTGGGGCTGCCCGAGTTCGGGCGGCACCGGCGGGTGCCGGGCCTGCGCCGCGAGGAGCTGGCGCAACTGGCCGGGGTGTCCGTGGCGTACTACACGCGCCTGGAGCAGGGCAACGGACGGAACGTGTCCATGGAGGTGCTCGACTCCATCGCGCGGGCGCTGCGGCTGAGCGACACCGAGCGGGCGCATCTGACGCATCTGGCGAAGCCGACGGTGAAGAAGCGGCAGCGGGCGGCGATCGCCCGCCCGCAGCAGGTGCGGCCGGGGCTCAGGCACCTCATCGACTCGATGGACGGCGTGCCGGCCGTGGTCCTGGGCCGCCGTCTGGACCTGCTGGCCTGGAACCGGATGGCGCGGGCGCTGCTCGGCGACTTCGCCGCCTGGGAGCCGCACGAGCGGAACATGGCCCGGATGGTCTTCCTCGACCCGAACGCGCGGGCCCTCTACCTCGACTGGGAGTGCAAGGCGACCGAGGTCGTGAGCGTGCTGCGGCTGTACGCGGGCTGCTACCCGGACGATCCGCAGCTGCTCGCGCTGGTGGGCGAGCTGTCGGTGAAGAGCGAGGAGTTCCGCTCGCTGTGGGCGGCGCACACGGTGGCCGACAAGGGGCACGGGACGAAGCGGCTGCGGCATCCGCTGGTCGGCGAGATGACGCTGGCGTACGAGTCGCTGAAGGTGTCCGGCGCCGATCCGGACCTGGTGCTCCTGACGTACCACGCCGAGCCGGGGACGCCCTCTGCGGAGGCGCTGCGGCTGCTCGCGCAGTGGGGCGTGGACGAGCCCGTGGACGTACGGGAATGACGCCCGTGGACGTACGGGAACGACGCCCGTGAGCGTGGGGAAGCGACGCGAAGGCCCCCTCCCGGCGCGGGAGGGGGCCTTCGTCGTGCGCGTGCGGGTCAGACGGCCGAGCCGGCCTTCCACTCCGACCAGCTCATGTTCCAGCCGTTGAGGCCGTTGTCGGGCTTGATCGTCTTGTCGTTGGAGTTCTTGACGACGACGACGTCACCGACCATCGAGTGGTCGAAGAGCCAGGCGGCCGTCTGGTTCGGGTCGCCGGCGCCCTTGACGTCGGCGAGGCCGACGCAGCCGTGGCTGGTGTTCACGTTGCCGAAGATCGACCGCGCGCCCCAGTAGTTGCCGTGGATGAAGGTGCCGGAGGTGGACAGGCGCATGGCGTGCGGCACGTCCTTGATGTCGTACTCGCCCTTGCCGTCGTCGTCGGTGAAGCCGACGGTGGCGCCGTTCATCCGGGTCTCCTTGAACTTCTCGGAGATCACCATCTGACCGTTGTAGGTGGTGTTCTCCGGGGAGCCGGCGGAGATCGGGATGGTCTTGATCGTCTTGCCGTCCTGCGTGACCGTCATGGTCTTGGTGGCGACGTCGACGGTGGAGACCTGGTTGCGGCCGATCTTGAAGGTGACCGTCTTCTGCTGGACGCCGAAGACGCCGTCCGCGCCCTCGACCCCGTCGAGGTCCAGCTTCAGCGTGACGGTCGAGCCCTCGGTCCAGTACGCGTCGGGGCGGAAGTCGAGACGCGTCGGGCTGAACCAGTGCCCGACGACCTCCTGGCCGGAGCTGGAGGAGACCGTGATGCCGCCCTGGACGGCCTTCTTGTCGGTGATCGCCTTGTTGAAGTTGATCGAGACCGGCATGCCGACGCCGACGGTCGAACCGTCCTCGGGCGTGAAGTTGCCGATGAAGCTGTTGGCCTGCGAGACGGTGGTGAACGAGGAGTTCTCGTGGGCCTTCAGGCCCTCCGCGTCGGTGGCGGTGGCGGCGATCTTGTAGACCGTGGCCCGCTTGAGCTGCTCGCTCGGCTTCCAGCTGAGTCCGTCGGCCGCTATCTCGCCCTTGACCTCGGCGCCCTCGGCGGAGGTCATGGTGACCTCGGTGAGCTTGCCCTCGGCCACGGTGACCTTGGCGTCGTTGTTGATGGAGGCGTCCTGCGCGCCGTTCTTCGGCGAGATGGTGATCTGCGCCTTGGAGGTCTTCTGCGCGGCCGCCTCGTCGACCTGGGCCTGTGACTGCTGTGTCGCGGATCCGGAGGCGCCGCCGTCCTTCTCCCCGTCGTTGCACGCCGAGAGCACGAGTACGCCGCTGAGCACCGCGGCGGCCGCCGCCAGGCTCCTGCGGCGCTTGCCGACCGTCATCACACGCTTCTCCATCGTCGCCGGTTCCCTGCCAACTTCTTCTATGAACGCCCATGACACCCCGTACGGTTCCGTGACCGGAGGGTTTGTGGGCAACGCCACTGATCCACGGGGAACACCACTGCTCCACACGCGCGGAGCCCGGTCGCCGGTTCCCGGCGCCGCGAAAGGGCCCCGGGACGGCGTCCCGGGGCCCGCGCTTCGTGCGGGTTTCCGCCTCAGCGGTCGTCGTCTTCCCCGGCCCCATCCTCCTCGCCCAGGTCCCACTCCAGCGCATCGGGGTCGTAATCGATCTCCTCGCTGCTCCAGGAGGCCTGGACCATCTCGATTCCGGGGACGTCGCGGATCAGGTCGAAGGGCTCGACGAGGTGGGCGAGCGCCTCGGCGCTGTCCTCGCGCGCGGCCTCGCGCGCGTGCGCCCGCTCCTCCTCGGGCATGAACTCGTCGCCGTCGATCCGGGCTTCGGCGGCCTCGGTCAGCTCGGCGGGACCGTCGATCTCCAGGACGACATCGACGCGAAGGCGGACATAGCGTGTGGACTCAGGTGTGTTCATGAGTCGGAGCGTAGGGGCCCGGAGGCCCTCGGCTTTCCCGCGACCCGCTGTGTTCCGTAGCATCGGCACGTCGACCAATTCGCGGTTTCCGCAAGGGGGATCGAAATTTCCGTGTCCGCCGCCCGCCACCTGCTGCTGACCGCCGTCGCCGCGGGGACGCTGCTGTGCGCCCTGTGGTTCGTGCCGACCGCGAACGCCTCCGACCGGCAGGGCGGGGCGCGGATCGGGGTGACCCAGGACGGTTCCCTCATGGACGACGGGCCCCTGGCCGAGACCGGGGGACGGAAGACCACGGCGTACCTGCTCGGCGGGACGGGCTTCCTGGGGGTCGGGGCGGGTTTCGTGGCGCTCGCGATGCAGCGCCGGGGCCGCGCCTTCTGAGGGTCCTCCCGTACGCGTGAAGGGCCGCCCCCGGGGAGGGGCGACCCTTTCGTACGGCTCTTTCGTACGGCTCTTTCGTACGGCCCTGTCGTCGCGCCGGCCGCACGGACCGCCGTACGGCCCGCCCTACGGCCTGTCGTTACGCCAGCGGGCCGGTGACCGGCTCCACGGCCGCGACCAGCTTCCCTTCGCGCACGAAGGCGTCCGCGCCCGCCAGGTCGGGGGCGAGGAACCGGTCCGGGCCGGGGCCCTCGACGCCGGCCGCGCGCAGGGCCTCGATGGCGGCCTGCGAGGCGGGCGCCGGGGTGAGGCCCGCGCGGAGCTCGATGCCGCGGGTGGCGGCGTACAGCTCGACCGCGATGATCCGGTTGAGGTTGCCGATCGCGGTGCGCAGCTTGCGGGCGGCGGACCAGCCCATGGAGACGTGGTCCTCCTGCATCGCGGAGGACGGGATGGAGTCGGCGGAGGCCGGGACGGCGAGCCGCTTCATCTCGCTGACCAGGGCGGCCTGCGTGTACTGGGCGATCATCAGGCCCGAGTCGACGCCGGCGTCGTCCGCGAGGAACGGCGGGAGGCCGTGGGAGCGGTTCTTGTCGAGGAGCCGGTCGGTGCGGCGCTCGGCGATGGAGCCGAGGTCGGCGGCGGCGATCGCGAGGAAGTCGAGGACGTACGCGACGGGAGCGCCGTGGAAGTTGCCGTTGGAGCGGACCTCGCCACCGGGCAGCACGACCGGGTTGTCGACGGCGGCGGCGAGCTCCCGCTCGGCGACGAGCCGGGCGTGGGCCAGGGTGTCGCGGCCGGCGCCGGCGACCTGCGGGGCGCAGCGCACCGAGTAGGCGTCCTGGACGCGGGGGGCCTCGCCCGCCTGGGCGTGGCCGGTGAGGCCGGAGCCCTTGAGCACGGCCAGCATGTTGGCGGCGGAGGCGGCCTGGCCCGGGTGCGGGCGGATGGCGTGCAGCTCGGGTTCGAGGACCTTCTCGGTGCCGAGGAGGGCTTCGAGGGAGAGGGCGGCGGTGATGTCGGCCGACTTGTAGAGCGTGTCGAGGTCGGCGAGGGCCATGACCAGCATGCCGAGCATGCCGTCGGTGCCGTTGAGGAGGGCGAGGCCCTCCTTCTCCTTGAGCTCGACGGGGGCGATGCCGGCGGCGGCGAGGAGCTCGCCGGCGGGCTTCACCACGCCGTCGGGGCCCTCGGCGTCGCCCTCGCCCATGAGCGCGAGGGCGCAGTGGGAGAGCGGGGCGAGGTCGCCGGAGCAGCCGAGGGAGCCGTACTCGTGGACGACGGGGGTGATGCCGGCGTTGAGGACGTCGGCCATGGTCTGGGCGACCTCGGGGCGGACGCCGGTGTGTCCGGAGGCCACGGTCTTGAGGCGGAGGAACATCAGGGCGCGCACGACCTCGCGCTCGACGCGCGGGCCCATGCCGGCGGCGTGCGAGCGGACGATGTTGCGCTGGAGCTGGGCGCGGAGCTCGTGGCCGATGTGCCGGGTGGCGAGTGCGCCGAAACCGGTGGAGACCCCGTAGACGGGCTCGGGCTTGGCGGCGAGCGCGTCGACGATGTCCCGGGCGGCGGCCAGGGCGGCCACGGCCTCGGTCGACAGCTCGACGCGGGCGCCGTGGCGGGCG
Organism: Streptomyces sp. NPDC107498; assembly: GCF_055582805.1. Classification (NCBI taxonomy): domain Bacteria; kingdom Bacillati; phylum Actinomycetota; class Actinomycetes; order Kitasatosporales; family Streptomycetaceae; genus Streptomyces; species Streptomyces sp. NPDC107498. The sequence goes on from NZ_JBVJPE010000003.1 coordinate 513,596, forward strand.
ACGTCGATGACGTCCTGCGGGGTCGTGCCGGACGTGCCGAGGACGACTGTCTGCATATCCATATTCAGCACCCTAAGGAATGAAGACCAATATGTCACTAGCCGATTTCGTCACCGTCCCCACAGGGGAGGGCCCCTTACCGGATCGCACCTCGCCGACGGGCCCCCGGTCCGCGTCCGGACGGCGGCCCGGAGGGCGCCGGAACCGCCCCCCGGGGCGCCCCGGGACGCCCTGGGGCGCCCCTACGGATGCCCCTCGTCCGGGGCGTCCGGCTCCGCCCGGCGCGGGCCGCCCGCCGGGGCGTCACGGAAGCGGCGGCGGTCGCGGGCGCCGGGGGGAGCGTCGGCGAGCCGGATGACCGTGCCGTCGCGGCCCGCCACGACGGGCTTCGTCGAGCGGTCGGCCTTGGCCTGGTACTGGGCGGCGTCGGCGAGCCGGAAGAGGCGGCGGGCCGACTTGAGCGGACCGATGGGATCCCCGGTGGACGCCACCCCGCAGGCCACGCCCTCGCCGAGCTCCAGCTCCGCCGCCCGCACGCACAGCTCCTCGGCGACCGCGACGACCTCGTCCGCCGTCGGGCCGACGGTGAGGAGGCAGAACTCGTCGCCGCCCAGGCGGGCCGCGAGGGCGCCGGGGAGCATGGCGCCGCAGCGCGAGAGGACCGAGCCGAAGCGTTCGAGGAGGCGGTCGCCGACGGCGTGGCCGTGGGTGTCGTTGACGTGCTTGAGGCCGTTCAGGTCGCAGACCACGAGGCTCACGACGGAGCCGTCCGCCCGGTAGCGCTCGATGGCCTCGTCCAGACGGGTGTCGACGGCCCGCCGGTTGGCGAGACCCGTCAGGGGGTCGGTGAAGGCCAGCTTGCGGACCTCCTCCAGGCGTTCGGCCTGGGCGATGCCGGCGGCGACGACCGCCGCGAGGACGGTCGCGAAGTCGGCGTCCGCACGGCTGAAAGGTTTCTCCTCCGGCGGGCGGGCCACGTACAGCTCCCCCCACGCGCGCCCGTGCAGCACGATCGGGGCGACCACGCAGCAGCCGCGCCCCCGCCGCCGCAGGCCCGTCACCCGACCGGTCGGCACGGGGTCGGCGGCGGTCTCCACCCAGGCGTCGGGTTCGCCGCCGCCCGCCCACTGCTCGTGCAGGAACTCGGTGATCTCGGGGAACTGGTACACCGGGTACGTCTCCGAGTCCGGGAACTCCTCCTCCCCCGCGGCCCGGTCCCCGGCGTTCACCAGGACCTTGAGGCGGCCGCGGTCCCGCTCCCAGACGGACAGGGCGGCGAAGCTCCCGTCGAGCCCCGCGCGGGCCCCGAGCGCCGCCGCCCGCCAGAACTCGCGCGGGGTGTGCGCCGCCGCCATCGCCTGCGCCAGCGCCACTACGGCCCGCAGCCGTCCGTCCTCACCCATTCCTCCAGCTTAGGGAGGTTTGATCCGTTTTCCCCACCGAGACGTCACCGTAAGTCACATTTGATACAAAACGGTAAGGACTTACTGCCCCGGCCAGTTCGGCTTCCGCTTCTCGTTGAAGGCCGCCACGCCCTCCGCCCGGTCGCCCGAGAACGCCACCGAACGCCAGGCCGCGTCCTCGACCTCCAGCCCCGCCCGCAGGTCCAGGCCCTGACCGAGCCGCATCGCCCTCTTCGCCGCGCGCAGGCCGACCGGCGAGTTCGCCGCGATCCGCCCGGCGAGCTCCAGGGCCGCCGTCCGCGCGTCCTCCTCCAGGAGGTCGACCAGACCGAGCTCGCGGGCCTCGGCCGCCTCCACCCGGCGGGCCGTGAAGACCAGCTCGGCGGCGCGCGCCGCGCCCACCCGGCGCGGGAGCAGCTGCGTACCGCCGCCGCCGGGGATCACGCCCACGGAGACCTCGGGGAGGCCGACGACGGCGGTCGCGTCGGCCACGATGACGTCGCAGGAGAGCGCCAGCTCGAAGCCGCCGCCGAGGGCGTAGCCGTGCACGGCGGCGACGGTCGGCATCGGCAGCTCCAGGACGCCGGTGTAGGCGGCGCGGGCGGTCGGACGCTGGCGGACGAGCTCGGCGTCGGTGAAGGAGTTGCGCTCCTTGAGGTCGGCACCGACGCAGAAGGCGCGGTCGTTCGAGGAGGTCAGGACGGTGACGCGGACCTCGGGGTCGGCGGCGAGGGCGTCGCAGGCGGCGCCGATGGAGCGGGCCATCTCGGAGGAGACGGCGTTCATGGCCTTGGGCCGGTCGAGGACCAGCTCCGCGACGTGACCGTCCTTCCGGACCACCACGAACTCACCAAAGCGCTGCTCGGACATGACCGCACACCCTCCCGGTTCGGGCCCGTCAACAGGTGTTAACGGACGTTCACCGGGAGATCCTAGGACGGGCGGCGGCTCAGGAGCCAGGGTTCGACGACGCCGAGGCCCCTGACCGGGCGCTGCCACATGGGCTGGAGCGCGAAGCGGTACGCGGCGGCCCGGCGGCCCTCCTTCTCCGCGCGCGCCGCCTCCTCGGCCGCCTCCGTCTCCGAGGCGGGCGCCTCGCCGGTCCTGGTCAGCTCCTCCGCGAGGGCGCCGTCGACGAGGACGGCGTCCTTCGGGGCTATCGAGGTGAGGCGGCTGGCCAGGTTCACGGTGGTGCCGAAGACGTCGCCCATGCGGGTGGTCACCGTGCCGAAGGCGATGCCGACCCGGAGCGCCGGCATGGTCTCGTCGTGGCTGAGGGTCTCGATCAGCCGCAGCGCGATCTCGGCGGCGATGCCGGCGTCGTCGGCGGCGTACAGCACCTCGTCGCCGAGGGTCTTGATGAGCCGGCCGCCGTGCGCGGCGACGAGGTCGGCGCAGGTGGTCTCGAAGGCCTCGACGAGCTCGCCGAGCTCCTCCTCCTCCAGGCGGCGGGTGAGCCGGGTGAAGCCGACGAGGTCCGCGAAGCCGACGGCGAGCCGACGGTCGACCATCTCCTCGTCGTCGGCGGCCTGGACGACCCGGCCGGTGGCGGCGGCGAGCTGCCGGCGCCACACGTAGATGAGGAACTCCTCCAGCTCGGGCAGGAGCAGCTCGACCAGCGGGTACGTGACCTCGGTGCGGGTCATGCCGGGCTCGGGCGGCTCGGTGAGGCCCTCCAGGAAGGAGTCGATCTGCCACTCGGCGAGGCGCGCGGTGGTCTGTCCGGTGGAGCGGGCGACCTGCACGGCCATCGGCTCGCTGAGCAGCCCGGCCTCGACGAGGCCGGCGAGCCGCCGCAGGGCGAGGACGTCGGCCTCGGTGAGCGCCTTGGCCTGGCCGATGTCGGCGAAGCCCATGGCCCGCCAGAAGCGGGAGGCGAGCTCCATGGAGACGCCGGCGGTGCGGGCGGCCTGGAAGGGGGTGTAGCGGCGGTCGGCGCCGAGGATGAGCTGTTCGAGGCGGATGGCGAGGGGGTCGTGGGTCGGCTCGACCGTGTGGTCGACCTCGTGGTGGGGGGTGGGGTACGTCGGCGGTTCCGACGGGGCGCCGCCGCCCGTGTTCGCGTCGTCGACGGTCACCGGCCGCCTCCTGCCCGTTCCCTGCCCACTTGCCCTGCCGATCTGTCGCCATCGATCGCGGTCAACGATACGGCAGCTGTGCGCTGGGTCACGCGCGCACGGCGGCCGCCCGGCTCACGCCGCGCGGGCCCCGGGAGAAGGAGCCGGAGGGCACGGCGCGCGTCGGAGGTGTGCCCGCCCGTCGCTCTCCCCGGAACTCCGTCCTCGGGGGACCCCGTGCGGAACGACTGCCCGCACGGCGCGGAGCGCATGCCCCCCACCTGGGATCACGTCCGCAGGTGGACGATGTCGCCCGCTCCCACCGCTTCCGTGCCGCCGCCTTCCGTGGCGACGACCAGGCGGCCGTCGCCGTCCAGGGCGACGGCCTCTCCCTCCAGCATGCGCTCACCGGGCAGCTCGGCGCGCACGCGGCGGCCGAGGGTGGCGCAGCCGGCCGCGTAGGCCGCCTGGAGGCCGGATGCGGCGGGGTCGCCGTCGGCCCGCACCCAGTCGCCGTAGTACCGGTCGAGGGAGCGCAGGACGGCCCGCAGGAGGGTGTCGCGGTCGGTGGAGACCGCGTCGGCGAGGAGGAGGGAGCCGGCCGCCGGGACGGGCAGCTCGTCCTCGCGGAGGGTGACGTTGATGCCCAGGCCGACGACGACGGCGTCGGCGCCGGCCCGCTCGGCGAGGATGCCGCCGGCCTTGCGCTCCTCGCCCGCGACGGAAACCAGGAGGTCGTTGGGCCACTTGAGGGAGGTGTCGACGCCGGCCGCCTTCGCGAGGCCGGTGGCGGCGGCCACGCCGGTGAGCAGCGGGAGCCAGCCCCAGCGGTGGACGGGCACGGCGGGCTTGAGGAGGACGGAGAGGAAGAGCCCGGAGCGGGCGGGCGCGGTCCAGGTGCGGTCGAGCCGGCCGCGTCCCGAGGTCTGCTCCTCGGCCACGAGCACCGCGCCTTCGGGCAGTTCGTCGGCCCGGGCGGCGAGGTCGCTGTTGGTGGAGCCGGTGCTGCCGACCACGTCGAGGGAGGTCCACAGTCCGTCTGGCAGGACGAGCGCGCGGCGCAGCGCCTGGGCGTTCAGCGGGGGCCGGTCGAGGTCGGACCAGCGTCCGCCGGAGCCTTGGGAGGTCGTCATGCAAGCCAGACTAGGTGTGGCAAAGACCGCAGTGCCGAACCGTATCGCCGTCGATACGCTACGGGTCAGTAGGCCAGCAGTAGCCCATTCGTAGTCAACGAACCCCCCGTGACCAGGCAGGGAGCCGCATCCCGATGTCCGAGCCGGCAGAGCAGTACGAGATCGACATTCACACGACCGCGGGCAAGATCGCGGACCTCAAGCGCCGTATCGACGAGGCCACGCACGCCGGCTCGGAGCGCGCGGTGGAGAAGCAGCACGCCAAGGGCAAGCTGACCGCGCGCGAGCGGATCGCCCTCCTCCTGGACGAAGGTTCGTTCGTGGAGCTGGACGAACTGGCCCGGCACCGCTCGACCAACTTCGGCCTGGAGCACAACCGGCCGTACGGAGACGGCGTCGTCACCGGCTACGGCACGGTGGACGGCCGCCCGGTCGCCGTGTTCTCGCAGGACTTCACGGTCTTCGGCGGCGCGCTGGGCGAGACGTACGGCCAGAAGATCATCAAGGTGATGGACTTCGCGCTGAAGACGGGCTGCCCCGTCATCGGCATCAACGACTCCGGCGGCGCCCGCATCCAGGAGGGCGTGGGCGCGCTCGGCATGTACGGCGAGATCTTCCGCCGCAACACCCATGCCTCCGGGGTGATCCCGCAGATCTCCCTGGTCGTCGGCCCGTGCGCGGGCGGCGCGGTGTACTCCCCCGCGATCACCGACTTCACGGTGATGGTGGACCAGACCTCGCACATGTTCATCACCGGTCCGGACGTCATCAAGACGGTGACCGGCGAGGACGTGGGCTTCGAGGAGCTGGGCGGCGCCCGGACGCACAACTCGACCTCGGGCGTGGCGCACCACATGGCCGAGGACGAGAAGGACGCGATCGAGTACGTCAAGTCCCTGCTCTCGTACCTCCCGTCGAACAACCTCTCGGAGCCGCCGGCCTTCCCGGAGGTCGCGCAGACCGAGGCGACGGACGAGGACCGCGAGCTCGACGCGCTGATCCCGGACTCGGCGAACCAGCCGTACGACATGCACGGGGTCATCGAGCACGTCCTCGACGACGGCGAGTTCCTGGAGACGCAGGCGCTGTTCGCGCCGAACATCGTGACCGGCTTCGGCCGGGTCGAGGGCTTCCCGGTGGGCGTGGTCGCCAACCAGCCGATGCAGTTCGCCGGCTGCCTGGACATCGACGCCTCGGAGAAGGCCGCGCGGTTCGTCCGGACGTGCGACGCCTTCAACATCCCGGTCCTGACCTTCGTGGACGTGCCGGGCTTCCTGCCGGGCGTGGACCAGGAGTACGGCGGCATCATCCGGCGCGGCGCGAAGCTGATCTACGCGTACGCGGAGGCGACGGTCCCGCTGATCACGGTCATCACGCGGAAGGCCTTCGGCGGCGCGTACGACGTCATGGGCTCCAAGCACCTGGGCGCCGACCTGAACCTGGCGTGGCCGACGGCGCAGATCGCGGTCATGGGCGCGCAGGGCGCGGTGAACATCCTGCACCGCCGGACGATCGCGGAGGCGAGCGGCGAGGACGTGGAGGCGGTCCGCGCCCGGCTCGTCCGGGAGTACGAGGACACCCTGCTCAACCCGTACACGGCGGCCGAGCGCGGCTACATCGACGGGGTGATCATGCCGTCGGACACGCGCCCGCAGATCGTGAAGGGCCTGCGTCAGCTCCGTACGAAGCGGGAATCCCTCCCTCCGAAGAAGCACGGCAACATCCCGCTCTAGCCCTTCCGGACCCTCAAGGAGCCGACATGATCAAGGTCGTACGAGGCAACCCGACTCCGGAGGAGTTGGCCGCCGCACTGGCGGTCGTCCAGGCCCGGGCCGCGGCCACGGCGGCGGCGTCCGCCGAGGCGGGCGGCCCGGCGGTGCCGGAGGGGTGGTCGGACCCCTCCCGCATCGCGCGGGCGGTGCGGCAGCGGCCCGGCCCGCGGGCCTGGGCGCGTTCGTACTGGCCCGTGTAGCCGTCGCGGTACGGAAAGGCCGGACCCCTTGTGCGGGAGGTCCGGCCTTTCGCATGCCCGGCGCCGGTCACGTACGGCGCAGGAAGAGGCCGGAGAGCACGGCTCCGGCGGCGACGATCGCGGCGTTGACGAGGACCGCGCGGCCGATGCCGTCGAGGAGCACGGGCGCGGTGACGATGACGGCGCTCATGACCGGCGTGCCCATGGTGATGCCGATCTGCTGGGTCATGGTGGCGAGTCCGGTCGCCATGCCCTGCTCGCCGTCGGGGATGCCGGAGGTGGCGGTGACCATGAAGCCGACGATCGCGAGCATGTTGCCGACGCCGCCGGCGAAGGTCGCGGCGAGCAGCAGCGCGAGGCCGCCGCGGTCGTCGCCGAGGCCGTGGAGGGCGAGCGTGGCGGCGGCCTGGAGGAGTCCGCCGGTGACGAGGGCGGCGCGGGCGCCGAAGCGGCCGATGAAGCGGGAGGCGGTCACTCCGCCGAGGACCGTGCCGGCGCCGAGGACGCCGAAGGAGAGCCCGGCGGCGAGCGGGGAGAAGCCCAGGACGTCCTGGAGGTACAGGGTCATCAGGAAGACCAGGGAGGTCTCGGTGACGAAGGCGACGAGCCCGGCGAGGTTGCCCCAGACGACCGTGCGGCGCCTCAGGACGTGGATCGGGACGAGGGGCGAGGCGGCGCGCCGTTCGACGAGGACGAAGGCGGTGAGGAGCGCGGCGCCGGCGGCGAGGGCGGTGAGCGCCGCGGGGTCGGTCCAGCCGTGCTCGCCGGTGCGGGTCAGGCCGTAGACGAGGGCGAGGAGTCCGCCGGTGACGGTGACGGCGCCGGGCACGTCGAGGCGGGGCCGGACGGCGGGGCGGCTCTCCTTCAGGACGGCGGGGGCGACGAGGAGCACGGCGAGGGCCACCGGGACGTTGACGAGGAAGGCCCAGCGCCAGGAGAACAGGTCGGTGAGGACGCCGCCGAGGATCGCGCCGGTGGTGAAGCCCGCGGACATGAGGGCGCCGTTCAGCCCCAGGGCCTTGGCCCGCAGCGGTCCCTCGGGGAAGGAGGAGGTGAGCAGGGAGAGGCCGGCGGGGGTGACGGCGGCGGTCGCGAGGCCCTGGGCGACGCGGGCGGCCATGAGCGTCTCGGGGCCGGTGGCGAGGCCTCCCAGGAGGGAGGAGGCACCGAGGACGGCCATGCCGCCGAGGAAGAGGCGGCGGCGGCCGATCAGGTCGGCGACGCGCCCGAAGAGGAGGGTGAAGCCGGCGGCGGCGAGGGCGAAGGCGGTGGCGATCCACTGGAGGCCGCCCAGGGTGAAGCCGAGTCCCTCGCCGATGACCGGCAGGGCGACGTTCAGGATCGAGAAGTCGACGGCCAGCATGAACTGGGCGAGCAGGAGGACGACGAGGACGAGCCGCATCCGGCCGGTCATCCGGGCCTCGGCGCGGTCCGTGGGTGCGGGGACATCGAGGGCGACCATGCGTACCACCCCTTAATGGGAGTTTAGTTCCGTTAGGATGTCCCGTACCGTAGCAGAGTCGACGGCGTTAATGGAACAGGAGACCCATTTGACTGAGAGCCGACCGGCCACGCCCGGCACCACGCGGCCCGGCGGCCGCACCGCGAAGGTCCGCAGGGCGGTCCTCGACGCCACCCTGGACGCCCTCGCCGACACCGGCTTCCACGCCCTGAACATGGACCGGATCGCCGCGGGCGCCGGCGTCGGCAAGACCACCGTCTACCGCCGCTGGGGCTCCCCCGTCGGCCTGGTCGCCGACCTCCTGCACGACATGGCCGAGCAGTCGCTCCCCGCCTCCGACACCGGCAGCCTCACGGGCGACCTGCGGGCCAACGTCGAACTCGTCCGGGCCACCCTCGTCGACCCCCGGATGGGCGCCGTCTTCCGCGCGGTCATCGCCGCCGCGGCCTGCGACGAGGAGTGCGCCCGCGCCCTCGCCGGCTTCTACCGGGTCCGGCTCGCCGAATGGGCCCCCGTCGTCACCAAGGGCGTGGCGCGCGGCGAGGTCCCGGCGGGGACGGACCCCGTGGAACTGCTCCGCGCCGTCTCCGCGCCGCTCTACTACCGCTTCACGGTCACCCGCGAGGAGCTCGACGCGGCCGTCGCGGAACGGGCGGTGAAGGCGGCGCTCGCGGCCGCGCGGGACGGGGTGTTCGTGCGGACGTGACTCGGACGGACACGAATGAGTCCTTCCGCACCGGGGCGCCTGAGTATCCGTACTCAGGCGCCCCGCGCGCCGCGCCCGCAGGATCGGAGGCATGCTGTGGTCCGACCCGAAGAACCAGCCGCCGAAGTTCCTGCGCGACATGCAGGCGATGCTCCGCCGCACGGGCGTGCTGCTGGCGCTGGCGATGGTGGTGGCGATGTTCGTGGCCAGCGCCCGCTGACCGCGCGCGCACGGCCCGGGCGCGCGTCGGGCCACGCGCGCGTGCGCACCCCGCCACTGGCTACGCTGCCCCCATGACTGCTGATCCGCGCCGTGTCGTGCTCGCCTCCGCCTCCCCCGCCCGGCTCGGCCTGCTCCGGCAGGCCGGACTCGCCCCCGAGGTGATCGTGAGCGGCGTCGACGAGGACAAGGTCCACGCCCCGACGCCGGCCGAACTCGCGCTCACCCTCGCGGAGGCGAAGGCCGCTCATGTCGCCGCCCGGCCCGAGGCGTTCGGCGCGCTCGTCATCGGCTGCGACTCGGTCCTGGAGCTCGACAAGCAGGCCCTCGGCAAGCCGGCCGACGCCGAGGAGGCCACCGCACGCTGGAAGGCGATGCGCGGCCGGGTCGGCATCCTCCAGACCGGCCACTGCGTCTACGACACGGCCGCCAAGCGCTTCGAGTCGGCGACGGCCTCCACCGTGGTCCGCTTCGGCGAGCCGACGGACGAGGAGATCGCCGCGTACGTGGCGAGCGGCGAACCGCTCCACGTGGCGGGCGCGTTCACCCTGGACGGCCGCTCGGCGCCGTTCATCGACGGCATCGACGGCGACCCGGGCAACGTGATCGGCCTGTCCCTGCCGCTCCTGCGCCGGCTCCTGCGCAAGCTGGGCGTCGAGATCACCGACCTCTGGGCCTGACGGGTCGCAAGGGGCCTTGCGGGCCGCGAGCCGTCCGCCGGGCCCCGCGCGGAGCCCGACGACCCGGCAAGGGGCCTGACGGGCCGTGAGGGGCCTGACGGGCCGCGAGACGCCCCCCGGGGCCGACAAGGAACCCGACCGGGCCCTTCGCACCCGACGGGCCCTCGAAGGCCGCTACGCGGGCGCCGGCGCCTCCTCGGGGGCGTCGGTGTCCTTCTCGTACCCCTTGCCGTACGCCACCAGGGTGAGGACGACCAGACCGAGCACGGCCACGAGGAAGGCGAAGGCGCCCCAGCCGAGCAGGCCCACGGCGACCGCGCCGAGGACGCCGTGGACGATCGCGCAGCCGATGAGGAGCGCCCGGCCGAAGCGGCCGGGGCGGCGGTCGCGGACGCCCGCGAGGAGGGCGACGAGGGCGCAGAGGAGGAGGGCGGCGCCGGAACCGATGCCGAGCCCCCAGGTGCCGGTGACCATCGCGTCGGGGTCCATGCCGGCGAGGGACATCGACTGGGCCTCCAGGAAGCCCGCCATGACGGCGTTGATCGCGACGATGCCGGGCGCTTCGAGCAGGAGCACCACGGCCGTCACGAGCGCTATCGGTCTGCGGGCCACCTCGGCCACCCCCTGGATTCGCCTGTTACCGACAGTACGTTCGACAGCGCGAAGGCTACTGGCCGGTAAATCCCTGGACAAGGGTTTCCGCACGGCGGGCGACGACGGGGGAACGAGGGCCGGTCCGGCAAAGAATCGTTGAGCCATTCGTAGGGACTCCACAAAGAAACCCGAACGGCCCCTGGCCCCACGAACAGAGACCTGCGCCACACCTCGGAGCTACTGTGCCGTAAAGGAACCCTGCGTACCGTGGTGCGACAAGGGAATTCACGACCCGAGCGGGCCCGGGGTCACGCTCCGTGTGGGCAAGCTCACCACTGGGGACGGGTCGAAAGGCCGTGTCGGCAGTCCCTAAACTCAGCTTGTTTCAAGGAGGGAGCCATCGTGCGCAAGGTGCTCATCGCCAACCGTGGCGAAATCGCTGTCCGTGTGGCCCGGGCGTGCCGGGACGCGGGTATCGACAGCGTGGCCGTGTACGCCGAGCCGGACCGGGACGCCCTGCACGTCCGGGCGGCCGACGAGGCGTTCGCTCTGGGCGGTGACACTCCGGCGACCAGTTATCTGGACATGGCGAAGGTCCTGCAGGCCGCGAAGGACTCGGGCGCGGACGCGGTCCACCCGGGCTACGGGTTCCTCTCCGAGAACGCGGAGTTCGCGCAGGCCGTGCTGGACGCCGGTCTGACGTGGATCGGCCCGCCGCCGCAGGCGATCCGGGACCTGGGCGACAAGGTCGCCGCCCGTCACATCGCGCAGCGCGCCGGCGCCCCGCTCGTCGCGGGCACGCCGGACCCGGTGTCGGGCGCCGAGGAGGTCGTGGCGTTCGCCGAGGAGCACGGCCTGCCGATCGCGATCAAGGCGGCGTTCGGCGGCGGCGGCCGCGGCCTGAAGGTCGCCCGCACGCTCGAAGAGGTGCCGGAACTGTACGACTCCGCCGTCCGCGAGGCCGTCGCGGCCTTCGGCCGGGGCGAGTGCTTCGTCGAGCGCTACCTCGACAAGCCCCGCCACGTCGAGACGCAGTGCCTGGCCGACACCCACGGCAACGTGGTCGTCGTCTCCACCCGCGACTGCTCGCTGCAGCGCCGCCACCAGAAGCTGGTCGAAGAGGCGCCCGCGCCGTTCCTGACGCGGGAGCAGAACGAGCAGCTGTACTCGGCGTCGAAGGCGATCCTGAAGGAGGCCGGCTACGTCGGCGCCGGCACGGTCGAGTTCCTCGTCGGCCTCGACGGCACGATCTCCTTCCTGGAGGTCAACACGCGCCTGCAGGTCGAGCACCCGGTGACCGAGGAGGTCACGGGCCTCGACCTGGTGCGCGAGATGTTCCGGATCGCCGACGGCGAGGAGCTCGGTTACGGCGACCCGGAGATCCGGGGTCACTCCTTCGAGTTCCGCATCAACGGCGAGGACCCGGGCCGCAACTTCCTGCCCGCGCCCGGCACGGTCACCCTCTTCGACCCGCCGACGGGCCCGGGCGTCCGTCTCGACGCGGGCGTGGAGTCCGGCTCGGTGATCGGCCCGGCCTGGGACTCGCTCCTGGCCAAGCTGGTCATCACCGGCGCCACCCGTGAGCAGGCTCTCCAGCGCGCCGCCCGCGCCCTGGCGGAGTTCAAGGTCGAGGGCATGGCGACGGCGATCCCGTTCCACCGGGCCGTCGTGGTCGACCCCGCCTTCACCGCCGACCCGTTCCGCGTCCACACCCGCTGGATCGAGACGGAGTTCGTCAACGAGATCAAGCCGTTCGCCCCGGCCGGCTCGGAGACGGACGAGGACGAGACGGGCCGCGAGACGATCGTCGTCGAGGTCGGCGGCAAGCGCCTCGAGGTCTCCCTGCCGTCCTCGCTCGGCATGACGCTGGCGCGCACGGGCCTGGCGGCCGGTGCGAAGCCGAAGCGCCGCGCGGCGAAGAAGTCCGGCCCGACCGCCTCGGGCGACACCCTCGCCTCCCCGATGCAGGGCACGATCGTGAAGGTCGCGGTCGAGGAGGGCCAGGAGGTCAAGGAGGGCGACCTGATCGTCGTCCTGGAGGCCATGAAGATGGAGCAGCCCCTCAACGCCCACCGCTCCGGCACCGTCAAGGGCCTGAGCGCCGAGGTCGGCGCCTCGGTCACCTCCGGCGCCACCATCTGCGACATCAAGGACTGATCCGCCGAGGACTGATCCGTCGCGACCAGTACGGTACGGAGGGCCCGCAGGCAGCCGCCTGCGGGCCCTCCGTCGAGGGGAGCCATCGCCCATGCGCGCCGACGCACGCCGCAACCACGAGCGACTGCTCGTCGAAGCCCGCGCCGCCTTCGCGGAACAGGGCGCGGACGCACCCCTGGAGGAGGTCGCGCGCCGCGCGGGCGTCGGGATCGGCACCCTCTACCGGCACTTCCCCACCCGTGCCGACCTCTTGAACGCGGTCTTCCAGGAGGCGCTGGCCGAACTGCTCGACCGCTCGCGGGAGCTCGCGGAGGCGGATGCGCCGTGCCGGGCGCTGGTGGAGTGGCTGCGGGCGCTCATCGCCCACGCGGGCGAGTACCGGGGGCTGGCGCACGCGCTGATGTCCGCCTCGCACGACCGGAGTTCGGCCCTGGCGCGGTGCAGCGATCCGCTGCGCGCGGCGGGCGAGCGGCTGCTCGAACGGGCCCGGAAGGCGGGGCAGGTGCGCGCCGACGTGTCGATCGGCGACCTGATGCAGCTGACCAACGCGATCGCGCTGGCGGCGGAGCAGTGCCCGGAGGACGCGCTCCTGGCGGACCGCCTGCTCGCGCTGACGCTTCGGGGGCTCAAGGACTGAACGGCGGGGCCGAACGGCGTGGGACCCCTGGGGGAGGGTCCCTCGGGCGGCTTCAGCGGCGGCGCATGTCCGCGACCCGGGCCGTGCGCTCCAGCGTCTCCGCGGCCATCGCGCCGCCCGGCCCCCGGAACTGACCGGCCGCCATCCGCCCGCGCTGGACGGGGAGCGGAACGTCACGGCGGGGCCGGGCGCCCGGGGGGAGCTGCTCACCGCCCGCGGGGCCGGCGGCGCCCGTGCCGGCGACGGCGATCTGCACGCCCTGGTCGGCGAGGGCCTGGAGCTCGGTGGCGGCCCGCTCGTCGTGGGCGGGGGGCTCGTCGGTCACCAGGCGGGTGATGACGTCCGTCGGCACCGTCTGGAACATGGTGTCGGAGCCGAGCTTGGTGTGGTCGGCGAGGACCACGACCTCGGCCGCCGCCTGTACGAGCGCCCGGTCCACGCTCGCGGAGAGCATGTTGGACGTGGACAGGCCGCGCTCGGCGGTCAGACCGCTGCCGGAGAGGAAGGCCCGGGAGACCCGGAGCCCCTGGAGCGACTGCTCGGCCCCGCTGCCCACGAGGGCGTAGTTGGAGCCGCGCAGGGTGCCGCCGGTCATGACGACCTCGACCCGGTTGGCGTGGGCGAGGGCCTGGGCGACGAGCAGGGAGTTGGTGACCACGGTCAGGCCGGGCACGCGGGCGAGCCGGCGGGCCAGCTCCTGCGTGGTCGTCCCGGCGCCGACGACGATGGCCTCGCCCTCTTCGACGAGGCTCGCGGCGACGTCGGCGATGGCCGTCTTCTCCGCCGTGGCGAGATGGGATTTCTGCGGGAAGCCGGATTCTCGCGTGAATCCGCCCGGCAACACCGCACCGCCGTGGCGGCGGTCGAGGAGTCCTTCTGCCTCGAGGGCCCGTACGTCTCTCCGTACGGTCACTTCAGAGGTCTGGACGACGCGGGCGAGCTCGCGGAGCGACACGGCCCCATTGGCTCGCACCATTTCGAGGATCAACTGGCGACGTTCTGCAGCGAACACGAAACTGACAGTAACGTGAGCGGCCGATAGTTTTCAGCAGTATGCGCCGAATTGCAGAAGATGCGCACGGACGGGACCTCCACGTGGTAAGGGAGGTCCCGTCGCTGATCATCGTATGCCCCGCCTTGCCGGGGGTTGTCCGAGTCGGCGAACCGTTCCCGCAGGCGGGGGCCCGGGCGGGCCGGGGCCTCAGGCCTCGCCGGTCACCTTTCGGGTGTGCAACTGCCGTGCCACTTCCGCGATCGAGCCCGACAGGGAGGGGTACACGGTGAAAGCATTTGCGATCTGTTCGACCGTCAGATTGTTGTCGACCGCGATCGAGATCGGATGGATCAGCTCGCTCGCCTTCGGCGCGACGACGCAGCCGCCGACCACGATGCCGGTGCCCGGGCGGCAGAAGATCTTCACGAAGCCGTCCCGGATGCCCTGCATCTTCGCGCGGGGGTTGCGCAGCAGCGGCAGCTTGACGACCTTGGCGTCGATCTTGCCCGCGTCCACGTCGGCCTGGGTGTAGCCGACGGTGGCGATCTCGGGGTCGGTGAAGACGTTCGAGGAGACCGTCTTCAGGTTGAGCGGGGCCACCGCGTCGCCGAGGAAGTGGTACATCGCGATCCGGCCCTGCATGGCGGCGACCGAGGCGAGCGCGAAGACGCCCGTGACGTCGCCGGCCGCGTAGACGCCGGGGGCGCTCGTACGGGAGACCCGGTCGGTCCAGATGTGACCGGAGTCCTTCAGCCGGACCCCCGCCTCCTCCAGGCCCATTCCGGCCGAGTTCGGGATCGCGCCGACCGCCATCAGGCAGTGGGTGCCGGAGATGACCCGGCCGTCCGCGAGGGTGACCTCCACCCGGTCGCCGACCCGCTTCGCGGACTCGGCGCGGGAGCGGGCCATGACGTTCATGCCGCGGCGCCGGAAGACGTCCTCCAGGACGGCGGCGGCGTCCGGGTCCTCACCCGGCAGGACGCGGTCGCGGGAGGAGACGAGGGTGACCCGGGAGCCGAGCGCCTGGTAGGCGCCGGCGAACTCGGCGCCGGTGACGCCGGAGCCGACCACGATGAGCTCCTCGGGGAGCTCCTTCAGGTCGTAGACCTGGGTCCAGTTCAGGATGCGCTCGCCGTCGGGCTTGGCGTCGGGCACCTCGCGCGGGTGGGCGCCGGTGGCGATCAGCACCGCGTCGGCGGTCAGCGTCTCCTCGGTGCCGTCGGCGGCGGTGACGACGACCTGGCGGGAGCCGTCCACCGCCTGCCGGCCGTCCAGCCGGCCGCGGCCGCGCAGGACCCGGGCGCCGGCCCGGGTGACGGAGGCGGCGATGTCGTGGGACTGGGCGAGCGCGAGGCGCTTCACCCGTCGGTTCACCTTGCCGAGGTCCACGCCGACGACCCGGGCGGCCTGCTCGATGTGCGGGGTGTCGTCCGCGACGATGATGCCCAGCTCCTCGTAGGAGGAGTCGAAGGTGGTCATCACCTCGGCGGTGGCGATCAGGGTCTTGGAGGGGACGCAGTCGGTCAGGACGGAGGCGCCACCGAGGCCGTCGGTGTCGACGACGGTCACCTCCGCGCCGAGTTGGGCGCCCACCAGGGCCGCCTCGTATCCGCCGGGTCCGCCGCCGATGATCACGATCCGGGTCACTGGGATCTACGCCTCGCGCTCTCGTTCTGCCGGGGGGTCCCCCCGCTGGGGTGCAGTGCGTACGCCATTGTCCCGCACGCTTCAAGTGCGTAGCCCATTCTCCCGCACTCCCGGCGCGGCCTCGCGCCGGGGCCTGCCGAAGGGGCGCAGGGCCGCCCGGACGGCCCCGCTCCGGGCTCCACGGGGTCCCGGTCGGGGTTCCGCGGGGTTCCGGCCGGAGTCCCGCGGGGTCCCGCTCGGGGTTCGGCGGCCGTCCCGCCCCGGGGTTCCGCGACGTCCCGCCCCGGGCTCCGCGGGGCCGCGCTCCCGGGTCCGTACGGTCCCCGCCCCGGATTTCGCCGGGCACCCCGCCCCCTCCCGTACTCTCGGTCCCATGTCGCTCTACGCCGCTTTCGCCGGCAACCTCGACGCGCGGCTGATGAGCCGCCGCGCACCGCACTCCCCGCTGCGCGGCACCGGCTGGCTGAACGGCTGGCGGCTCACCTTCGGCGGCGAGCAGATGGGCTGGGAGGGCGCGCTGGCCACGATCGTGGAGGCCCCGCGCTCCCAGGTCTTCGTGGCGCTGTACGACATCGCGCCGATGGACGAGGACTCCATGGACCGGTGGGAGGGCGTGGGCCTCGACATCTACCGGCGGATGCGGGTGCGGGTGCACACCCTGGACGGCGAGGAGCCCGCCTGGGTGTACGTCCTCAACGCCTACGAGGGCGGGCTGCCCTCCGCGCGCTACCTGGGCGAGGTCGCCGACGCGGCCGAGTCGGCGGGCGCGCCGCACGACTACGTGATGGAGTTGCGCAAGCGGCCCTGCTGAGCCGGGCGGCCCCGGAACGGTCCGGGCCGGCCCCGGCGGGCCTGTCGCTCCGTCCGGGTGGCCGATTCCCGCCGTTCGTCGGAAACGACAAGACAACGATCGCATGTCCGTCAGCATCGTCATCTACGCGCGTAGGAATTCTCCGGCTACGCTGCTTCGCGTACCAAATCCGTCCGGGGTTCCCCTCGGACCCCCCTCCCCGAGGCGAGAGAGTCAGTGAACGCAACTGCCACCCCGTACGAGGCCGCCGAGGCCGCTGCCGCACGTCTTCGCGAGCTGACCGGTGTCGAGAACCACGACGTCGCCCTGGTCATGGGCTCCGGCTGGGCGCCCGCCGTCGACGCCCTCGGCGCCCCCGAGGCCGAGTTCCCGGTGACCGAGCTCCCCGGCTTCCCGCCGCCGGTCGTCGAGGGCCACGGCGGCAAGGTCCGCTCGTACAAGATCGGTGAGAAGCGCGCGCTGGTCTTCCTCGGCCGCACCCACTTCTACGAGGGCCGGGGCGTCGCCTCCGTCGCCCACGGCGTCCGCACCGCCGTCGCCGCCGGCTGCAAGACCGTCGTCCTGACCAACGGCTGCGGCGGCCTCCGCGAGGGCATGCGCCCCGGCCAGCCGGTCCTCATCAGCGACCACATCAACCTGACGGCCGCCTCCCCGATCGTCGGCGCGAACTTCGTCGACCTCACCGACCTGTACTCGCCGCGCCTGCGCGCGCTGTGCAAGGAGGTCGACGAGACGCTGGAGGAGGGCGTGTACGTCCAGTTCCCCGGCCCGCACTACGAGACCCCGGCCGAGATCAACATGGTCCGCGTCATGGGCGGCGACCTCGTCGGCATGTCCACCGTCCTGGAGGCCATCGCGGCCCGCGAGGCCGGTGCCGAGGTCCTCGGCATCTCCCTCGTCACCAACCTGGCCGCGGGACTCTCGGGCGAGCCCCTGAACCACGAGGAGGTGCTCCAGGCGGGGCGCGACTCGGCGGCGCGGATGGGCGAGCTCCTGACGCGGGTCCTCGACCGGATCTGAGCCTCCCGGCCCTCTTCGCACCGGTCGGCCCCGGGAGGCCCGCCGTGCTTCGGAGCGCGGCGGCGGCCCCGCCCGCCGGGCCGTCCGGTGCGCCGGGGCCGCCGCGCGGAGCCTTCTCCCCCGCCCCGTCCCTTCCCTTTCCCTTCCCGAAATCGCAGCTCCGCCCCGGACCCCCGCGCCACCGGGCACGGGGGAGTTCGAGGTCACGGCCGAAGGCCGTACGGGGTCCGGGGGCCTGCCCCCTGTTTCGGGAAGGGGCGGGGTGGGGGAAGGCTCCGCGCAGCGGCCCACACCCCGCGCCCGCACCGGCACCCACCGCGGCCCGCACCGCTCCCCCTCCCGCCCACACCCCCGAAAGGCACACCACCGTGACGCAGGACGACCTCCTCGCCCGGGCCCAGGCGTGGCTCGCCGAGGACCCCGACCAGGAGACCCGCGACGAACTCGCCGCGCTCCTCGACCGCAACGCCACCGACGAGCTCACCGTCCGTTTCGGCGGCACCCTGCAGTTCGGCACCGCCGGCCTCCGCGGTGAGCTCGGCGCCGGGCCCATGCGGATGAACCGCTCGGTGGTCATCCGGGCCGCCGCCGGCCTCGCCGCGTACCTGAAGGCGAAGGGCGAGACCGGCGGTCTCGTCGTCATCGGCTACGACGCCCGCTACAAGTCGGCCGACTTCGCCCGGGACACCGCCGCCGTGATGACGGGCGCCGGGCTGCGCGCCGCGCTGCTCCCCCGCCCGCTGCCGACGCCCGTCCTCGCGTACGCCATAAGGCACCTGGGCGCCGTCGCCGGCGTCGAGGTGACCGCGAGCCACAACCCGCCGCGCGACAACGGCTACAAGGTCTACCTGGGCGACGGCTCGCAGATCGTGCCGCCGGCCGACGCGGAGATCGCCGCCGAGATCGCCGCGGTCCGCTCGCTGAACGACGTGCCGCGCCCCGCCGAGGGCTGGGAGACGCTGGGCGACGAGGTCCTGAACGCCTACCTGGAGCGCACGGACGCCGTCCTGACCCCCGGCTCCCCCCGTACCGCGCGGACCGTCTACACGGCCATGCACGGCGTCGGCAAGGAGGTCCTGACGGCCGCGTTCGGCCGGGCCGGCTTCCCGCCGCCCGCGCTCGTCGCCGAGCAGGCCGACCCGGACCCGGCCTTCCCGACGGTCGCCTTCCCGAACCCGGAGGAGCCGGGCGCCATGGACCTGGCCTTCGAGGCCGCCCGGGCCGTGGACCCCGACCTCGTCATCGCGAACGACCCGGACGCCGACCGCTGCGCCGTGGCCGTGCCCGCCCCCGAGGTCGAGGGCGGCTGGCGGATGCTCCGCGGCGACGAGGTGGGCGCGCTGCTCGCCGCGCACCTGGTGCACAAGGGCGCCACCGGCGTGTTCGCCGAGTCGATCGTGTCGTCCTCGCTGCTCGGCCGCATCGCGGAGGCGGCGGGCGTCGGTTACGAGGAGACGCTGACCGGCTTCAAGTGGATCGCCCGCGTCGACGACCTGCGGTACGGGTACGAGGAGGCGCTCGGCTACTGCGTCGACCCGGAGGGCGTCCGCGACAAGGACGGCATCACGGCGGCGCTGCTCGTCACGGAGCTGGCCTCGGTGCTCAAGGAGCAGGGCCGGACGCTGACCGACCTGCTCGACGACCTGGCGGTCGCCCACGGCCTGCACGCCACGGACCAGCTGTCGGTGCGGGTCGAGGACCTGGGGATCATCGCCAACGCGATGGCCGCGCTGCGCGAGCGGCCGCCGGTCTCCCTCGCCGGTCTGACGGTCGTCTCGGCCGAGGACCTGACGAAGGGCACGGAGTCGCTGCCGCCGACGGACGGGCTGCGCTACCACCTGGAGGGCGACTACAAGGCCCGGGTGATCGTCCGCCCGTCCGGCACCGAGCCCAAGCTCAAGTGCTACCTGGAGGTCGTCGTCCCGGTCGCCGGCGCGAGCGAGCTGACGGCGGCCCGCACGACGGCCGCGGAGCTGCTCGCCGCGATCAAGCGGGACCTGTCCGGGGCTGCCGGGCTGTAGGGCGCGGACACGCGGGAGGGCCGGTGCGGAAGCGATTCCGCACCGGCCCTCCGGCGTGCGTGGATCCGGAAGACCGGACTCCCGGCTCAGCCCGTGGCGAGCAGGATCACGAGCAGCAGCAGCCCGGCCAGCGCGGGGCCGACGATCTCGTACGCCCAGCGCACGCGCGGCTCGCCCTGGGCGCCCGGGGACGTGGCGCGCAGCTCGGCGAGTTCGCGCAGTTCGGCGACGGTCTTGTCGCTCGGCGCGATCCGGGAGGCGCTGTCCCGTACGTCGGCGGTGACGGAGGTGCGGCCGTGCGGGTCGTCCTGGGAGGCGCGGGCGGCGGTGCGGGCGGCCCTCTTCCGCTGGCGCAGCGAGACGGGGATCGCCCACAGCTGGTACTTGGCGCCCTCCTGCGTGAAGACCTCGCTGGAGTAGCCGGCGCGGACGTCGGCGACCGCGGCCCAGGGCAGCACGATCGACCGGAACGGGTTGCGGATGCGGAGCCGGTCCTCGTCGGCGTACACGGCGGGCCGGATCGTGAAGGCGACGATCAGCGGGACGGCGAGGACGAGGCCCGCGAGCGCGAACCAGGGCGTGCGTCCCTCGCCCCGGGCCATCGCGTCCGCGGCGAACAGGGCCGCGAGGAGCAGCAGGAAGACCCCGCTCGCGATGCCGAGGGGCGACCGGAAGACCTTGTCCGCGGAAGCGGGGGCGGCGGGAGCGGGCGCGGCGGAGGCCTGCCCGCCGGGGGTCTGCCCCGCGGACGGCTGCTCGGGGGTCGACTCGCGGCTCGGCTCGTGGCTGGGCTCGGGGGTCGGCTCGGGGGTCGTCATGCCGCCGATTGTGCCTCAGCGGGCCGGGTGGGGGCTCAGGCGGCCCGCGCGGCCACCAGATCCGCGTACACGATGATGTTGTCGGGCCGGTGGCCGTCGACCAGCTCCCCGCCGCAGGTGACGAGGCGCAGCTCGGGGCGGGTGGTGTTCCCGTACACCTTGGCCGTCGGGAAGGCGTCCTTGGCGACCTGCTCCAGCTCCCGGACCCGGAAGACGGCGGTCGTGCCGTCGGCGCGGGTCACGGTGATCCCGTCGCCGACCCGGACCCGGGAGACGTTCTGGAGGACGGCCGGGCCGCGCGCGGTGTCGAAGTGGCCGATGAGGACGGCGGGGCCGGTCTCCCCGGGCGTGACGCCCTTGTCGTACCAGCCGATCCGGTCGGCGTCCGCGACCGGGGGCACCTCGACGGTGCCGTCCGCGTTCAGCCCGAGGGAGAGGACGGAGCCGGCGTCGACCCCGGCGGCGGGCACCCGGACCCGGACGGGCAGGGAGCGCGCGAGCGGCCGGACGGCCGCCTTCGGGGCGGGCGGGACGGCGCCGGCCGGCGAGATGCGGGCGGGCGGGGTGGCGGCGGGCTCACCACCGGCGGAGCAGCCGGTGAGACCGGCGAGAGCGGTGAGACCGGCGAGCGAGGCGATGAGGAGGGGAACGGCGGGACGACGACGCACGGAACGGCTCCGGACGGGGCGCGGCCGGTCGCCGCGCGGGACGCGGCGACCGGCCTGGGGTGGGGTGGGGTGGTGCCTGCTCGGGTCAGGGGCAGGAAGAACGGGAGGCGGTGCGGGTCAGCCGCGGGTGCCCGCGCCCCGGCGGCGCAGGACGACGAGGCCGAGGCCCGCGGCGGCGAGCGAGGCCGCGCCCGCACCGGCCGCGACCAGGGCCGTGGAGTCGCCCTCGGCGGTGAACTCGGCGCCGGCCGCGACGCCGCCCTGCGGGACGACGGAGGTCTGCCCGCCGGTGGCGGTGTCGCCCGCGGGCGCCGGGGCGGGCGCGGCGGAGTCCTTCCCGCAGCCCTCGGGCAGCTTCGGGAAGGCGGTCCACCGGAACGGCACGCCGCCGCCCTGGGTGCGCTGGCCGAGCTGCGGGGTGGTGGTGTTCGCCCCCTTGATCGTGAAGCCCGCGCCCAGGTCGGCCGCGTGGGCGCGGTCGAGGGTGAGGATCGGCTTGCCGGCCTCGTCCTCGACGACGGCCTCGGGGCCCTTCTCCAGGTCGTTGGTGAGCGTCACGGTCAGCCGCGCGAAGACCGACGGGACGTCCTGCTGGACGGAGCACGCGCCGAGGGTGACGACGGGTCCGGGGACGGGTCCGGACGCCGGGGTCCCGACGGGCTTCGGGGCGGCCTGCTTCGCCGAGCCGGGGACGTAGGCGGAGAACTGGCCGTCCTGCTCCAGGACGACGACGGCCCTGCCGAAGGTCCAGACGGAGCGGGAGCCGGTCACGTACGTGTAGCCGCGGCCCTTGCCGTCCTCCAGCAGCTGGAGCCCGAAGCGGCCGTCCTTCTTGGCGAGCTGGAGGACGGTGCCGTCGACGAGGCGGTAGGTGCCGGGGGCGCCGGGGGCGGTGTTGCCGATCCAGTTGTGGGTGGTGCCGTCCGGGTCGAGGACGAAGAACTCGCCGTTGTCCTGGCCGGCGGCGGAGCGGGTGACGGCCTCCAGGACGCCGACCGGGTGGCCCTCGCGGAAGAGCTCGGCGCGGTGGTTCTGCTCCTTGACCTTGTAGATCTTGGCGACGGTCCCGGTGAGCAGGGTCTCGGTGCGGACGAGCGTGCCCCTCGCGGTGTCGGTCGCGGTGGCGACGGCGGTCACCGCGCCCTCGGAGTCCAGGGTCACCGCGTACCCGGCGAAGACCACGGTCTCCTTCGGCGGGTGGCCGGCGCCGGCCTTCAGCTCACCGAGCTCCCGGCCGCCCTTGAGGACGGTGGCGGTGTGGTACGGGTGCTGGTCGCCCCGGGCGTACACCTTCGCCGACAGCCCGCCCGCGAGCTGGACGGTGCGGACGGGGGTGCCCTCCGAAGCCTCGGCCGCGAGGACCGGAGTGGCGGCGACGCCGACGACGAGCGCGGTGGCGAGGGCAGTGCGAAGGGCGGTGCGCATAACGACTCCCGAAGAGGTTCGGTGGCTGATGGAGAAGAGCCGCATGCCGCTGACGTCTCCTCGGGGAGGGCCGGTGAGTTCTCGCTGGCTGCTGACAAAAACCTAAAGATCTCGTATGGGGGAGCCGTTCGCTCCACGTCACAGGCGTGTGACAGCCGTCACTCGACCTTTCGCTCCTGTGTGACCTCGCGCTCTGCGGAACGCGCTCCCCTGTACAGGTCGCTACGCGCGTAGATATGCTCGACTGGTGACCATGCCCACCACTGCACCCGCAGCTCTCGCATTCGCCGACGTGACCGCGTCCGACAGTGCGCTGCGCCGCTTCCTCCACGGGCTGCCCGGCGTCGACGCCGTCGGCCTGGAGGCGCGCGCCGCGTCCCTCGGCACCCGCTCGATCAAGACCACGGCCAAGGCGTACGCCATCGACCTGGCCATCTCCATGATCGACCTGACGACGCTCGAAGGCGCGGACACCCCGGGCAAGGTCCGGGCGCTCGCCGCCAAGGCCGTCAACCCCGATCCGACCGACCGCACGACCCCGAAGACCGCCGCCGTCTGCGTCTACCCCGACATGGTGGCCACCGCCAAGGCCGCCGTCGCGGGCTCGGGCGTCAAGGTCGCCTCGGTCGCCACCGCCTTCCCGGCCGGACGCGCCGCGCTCCCCGTGAAGCTGGCCGACACCGCCGACGCCATCGCCGCCGGCGCCGACGAGATCGACATGGTCATCGACCGTGGTGCCTTCCTCGCCGGCCGGTACATGGAGGTGTACGAGCAGATCGCCGCCATCAAGGCCGAGTGCGGCGACCGCGCCCGGCTCAAGGTGATCTTCGAGACCGGCGAGCTGTCCACGTACGACAACATCCGCCGCGCCTCCTGGCTCGGCATGATGGCCGGCGCGGACTTCATCAAGACCTCGACCGGCAAGGTCGCGGTCAACGCCACCCCGGCGAACACCCTCCTCATGCTGGAGGCGGTGCGCGACTTCCGCGCCCAGACCGGCGTGCAGATCGGCGTGAAGCCGGCCGGCGGCATCCGCAACACCAAGGAAGCGATCAAGTTCCTGGTTCTCGTCAACGAGACCGTGGGCGAGGACTGGCTGGACAACCACTGGTTCCGCTTCGGCGCTTCCAGCCTGCTCAACGACCTGCTGATGCAGCGCCAGAAGCTGGCGACCGGCCGTTACTCCGGCCCCGATTACGTGACGGTGGACTGATCAACATGGCATCTGCATTCGAGTACGCGCCGGCACCGGAGTCGCGCTCGGTCGTCGACATCGCGCCGAGCTACGGCCTGTTCATCGACGGCGAGTTCGTCGAGGCCGCCGACGGCAAGGTCTTCAAGACCGTCTCCCCCTCCACCGAGGAGGTGCTCTCCGAGGTCGCCCGGGCGGGCGCCGAGGACGTGGACCGCGCGGTGAAGGCGGCGCGGAGGGCCTTCGAGAAGTGGTCGGCGCTGCCCGGTTCCGAGCGCGCCAAGTACCTCTTCCGGATCGCCCGGATCATCCAGGAGCGCAGCCGTGAGCTGGCCGTCCTGGAGACCCTGGACAACGGCAAGCCGATCAAGGAGACCCGCGACGCGGACCTCCCGCTGGTCGCCGCGCACTTCTTCTACTACGCGGGCTGGGCCGACAAGCTCGACCACGCGGGCTACGGCGCGAACCCGCGCCCGCTGGGCGTGGCCGGCCAGGTCATCCCGTGGAACTTCCCGCTGCTGATGCTGGCGTGGAAGATCGCCCCGGCGCTCGCGACCGGCAACACGGTCGTGCTCAAGCCGGCCGAGACGACCCCGCTCTCCGCCCTGTTCTTCGCGGACGTCTGCCGCCAGGCCGGTCTGCCGAAGGGCGTCGTCAACATCCTTCCCGGGTACGGGGAGACGGGCGCGGCCCTCGTCGGGCACCCGGACGTGAACAAGGTCGCCTTCACCGGCTCGACCGCCGTCGGCAAGGCCATCGCGCGCTCGGTCGCCGGCACGGACAAGAAGGTGACCCTGGAGCTGGGCGGCAAGGGCGCCAACATCGTCTTCGACGACGCGCCGATCGACCAGGCCGTCGAGGGCATCGTCAACGGCATCTTCTTCAACCAGGGCCAGGTCTGCTGCGCGGGTTCGCGCCTCCTGGTCCAGGAGTCGATCCAGGACGAGCTGCTCGACGGCCTCAAGCGCCGCCTCTCGACGCTCCGCCTCGGCGACCCGCTCGACAAGAACACCGACATCGGCGCGATCAACTCGTCCGAGCAGCTGGCCCGCATCACCTCGCTGGTGGACGAGGGCGAGGCGGAGGGCGCCGAGCGCTGGACCGCCGCGTGCGAGCTCCCGTCGGCCGGTTACTGGTTCGCCCCGACGCTCTTCACGAACGTCACGCAGGCGCACCGGATCGCCCGCGACGAGATCTTCGGCCCGGTCCTGTCGGTGCTGTCCTTCCGTACGCCCGACGAGGCCGTCGCGAAGGCCAACAACAGCCAGTACGGCCTGTCGGCCGGCATCTGGACGGAGAAGGGCTCCCGCATCCTCGCGGTCGCCAACAAGCTCCGGGCCGGTGTCGTCTGGGCCAACACGTTCAACAAGTTCGACCCGACCTCGCCCTTCGGCGGCTACAAGGAGTCGGGCTTCGGCCGCGAGGGCGGCCGCCACGGTCTGGAGGCCTACCTCGATGTCTGATCAGACCCGTCTGAGCGTCTTCAAGACCTACAAGCTGTACGTCGGGGGCAAGTTCCCCCGCTCCGAGAGCGGCCGGGTGTACGAGGTGACGGACTCCAAGGGCAAGTGGCTGGCGAACGCGCCGCTCTCCTCCCGCAAGGACGCCCGTGACGCGGTCGTGGCCGCGCGCAAGGCCTTCGGCGGCTGGGCGGGCGCCACCGCGTACAACCGCGGCCAGATCCTCTACCGCGTCGCCGAGATGCTGGAGGGGCGCAAGGGCCAGTTCGTGCACGAGGTCGCGCACGCGGAGGGCCTGTCCAAGAACAAGGCGGCCGAGGTCGTCGAGGCGGCCATCGACCGCTGGGTCTGGTACGCGGGCTGGACCGACAAGATCGCCCAGGTCGTGGGCGGCGCCAACCCGGTCGCGGGCCCGTACTTCAACCTGTCGACCCCGGAGCCGACGGGCGTCGTGACGGTCGTGGCCCCGCAGGACTCGTCCTTCCTGGGCCTGGTCTCGGTGATCGCCCCGGTGATCGCGACGGGCAACACGGCCGTCGTCATCGCCAGCGAGAAGGCCCCCCTCCCGGCGCTCTCGCTGGGCGAGGTCCTGGCCACCTCCGACCTCCCCGGCGGCGTGGTCAACATCCTCTCCGGCAAGGCCTCCGAGATGGGCCCGCACCTCGCGGCCCACCAGGACGTCAACGCGATCGACCTGTCGGGCGCGGCCGACGCGGACCTCGCCCGCGACCTGGAGATCGCGGCGGCGGACAACCTGAAGCGCGTCCTGCGCCCCCGTGCCGAGGACTTCGCCGAGGCCCCCGGCACGGACCGCATGACCGCCTTCCTGGAGACGAAGACGGTCTGGCACCCCACGGGTTCGCTGGGCGCGAGCGGCTCCTCGTACTAGGACGCCCGAAGGCGTCCCGGGACGGGCCGGGACCCCCGTGACGAACGGCCCCCGGGTGCACCCGGGGGCCGTTCGTCACGCGCCGCCGCGCTCGATCAGGCCCGCGACGCCGTCGAGGACGCAGTCGAGCCCCGTCCGGAACATCACCCCGCGTCGTCCTCGCGGGCGGCGGTGACGAGCGGGGTGCACGGGGTGCTGCTCGGCACGTCCGTGCTCGCCGCCCTGGCGTTCGCGGCGGCCTGGCTCGTACGGGAGGTCCCCCTGCGGACCGCTACGGAAGCAGCCCCCGCGTCAGCGGACCGGCCACCGGCAGGTCGGCCACCGCGCCGCCCTTCGTGACGTGGTCGGTGACCAGGGCCGTGCCGACCGGCTTGAAGTCGGCGACCTGCGTGCCGAGGCCGTTGTCGAGCGGGTCCACGCCGGTGTTGGCCAGCGGGTCGAGCTGAAGCCGGGTCAACGGGCCCACGCCGTGGGTGACACCGTCCAGCGCGCCCGCCCCGGCCGCGCCGGCGTCCGTCCGGCTCAGCGAGTCGAGCGGCAGCGGAACCGGGGCGGCGGCCTGCGCCCCGGCACCCGCGCCGATCATCGCGGCACCCGCCGCCGTGACGGTGAGACCGGCCTTGAGCAGGGCGCTGCGGCGGGGGGTCCGGGAGGCTGCGTGACGCGCCATGGAGATCCTTCCGAGGGGTGAGCGGGCGGGCACCGACAGTAGTCGAGGTGTGATGCTCGATACCAACGGTGCTCCTCGGTGGTCCCCTGGACGGGGGAATGCCTCACACTGGTGTTCCGTGAGTTCCCAACCGATCCCGACCCGGGTCGTCCTGCTCGCGGGCCCCTCCGGCTCCGGCAAGTCGTCCCTCGCCGCCCTCGCCGGCCTTCCGGTCCTGCGCCTCGACGACTTCTACAAGGAGGCCGACGACCCGTCGCTCCCGCTCGTCGACGGCAGCACGGACATCGACTGGGACTCCCCGCGGTCCTGGGACGCGGACGCCGCCGTCGCCGCGATCGTCGAGCTGTGCCGTACGGGACGGACCGACGTCCCCGTGTACGACATCGCCACCAGCTCCCGCACGGGCCACGAGCTGCTCGACATCGCGCGGACCCCGCTCTTCGTGGCGGAGGGCATCTTCGCGGCCGAGATCGTGACCCGTTGCCGCGAACTGGACGTCCTCGCGGACGCGCTGTGCCTGCGCGGCCGCCCCTCGACGACCTTCCGCCGCCGGCTCCTGCGGGACCTCCGCGAGGGCCGCAAGTCCGTCCCGTTCCTGCTGCGCCGCGGCTGGCGCCTGATGCGCGCCGAACGCGCGATCGTCGCCCGCCAGGCCGCGCTGGGCGCGCACCCCTGCGCGAAGCCGGAGGCGCTGGGGCGGTTGGCGGCAGCGGCGGCGGGGCGGCACCGCGCACCGGCCCCGAGCTGACCCGACCGCCCGCGCGGGCGGGACGCAGACGGAACGACGCGGGCCGTACAAGCCCCCCGGCTTGTGCGGCCCGCGTCGTTTTCCCCCGTTCCCCCCGTACCCCCGTACGCCCCCAGTCCGCCGTGTCCCCCGTCGGCCCGAGGTTCCCCCCGCCTTCAGGCCACCAGCTCGCCGAAGGACTCCTCCTCGTCACGGCCGAAGCTCAGCACCTCGTCCTCGCGCAGTCGCCGCAGCGAGCGCCAGATGCTCGACTTCACCGTGCCGACGCTGATGCCCAGGATCTCCGCGATCTCCGGGTCGGTCCGGCCCTCGTAGTAGCGCAGCACCAGCATCGTCCGCTGGAGCTCGGGCAGGCGGGCCAGGGCCTGCCACAGGACCGCGCGCAGCTCCGTGCCCCGCATCGCGTCCGTCTCGCCGACCGTCTCCGGCAGTTCCTCGGTCGGGTACTCGTTGAGCTTGCGCCGGCGCCAGGCGCTGATGTGCAGGTTGGTCATGGTGCGACGCAGGTACCCGCCGACGGCGGCCTTGTCGCTGATCCGGTCCCAGGCGCGGTACGTGGAGAACAGCGCGCTCTGGAGCAGGTCCTCGGCCTCGAAGCGGTCTCCGGTGAGGTGGTAGGCGGTGGCGTACAGGGAGGCACGACGCTCCTGGACGTAAGCCGTGAACTCGGCTTCCGAACAGCCGGAGCGCTCCCCCGTGACCTCCCCGTACGCCGCTCCCCCGTCAGCGACGGCCACCATGTACGGCGCCTTGCGCTGACGCCCGACGCTGCGAACGCACCCCCGTCCGTTCGTGACAGCGCCGGACTTCTCCGTGCTCCGCACGACGTCGTGGAGACGCGTGACAACTGCGCTTGAGGTGGTGCTGTGCAGTGCGTTCATCTCGCGCCCCCCGTCGGTTGGAGTGTGTTTCGGTCCGTGTGCCAAGAAGCTTGCCGTTCGGACTTCATGGCGTTGTCCGCCGACTGTCACAGGCGTGTCACAGGGAACGGGACGGAAGCGAGTCCACGAGCGGTCGATCTCGGACGGCCCATGCGACAGAATGACGCCGTGCCTTTTCTGCTGCTGATCGAGGACGACGACGCCATCCGCACGGCCCTCGAACTCTCCCTGTCCCGGCAGGGCCACCGGGTGGCCACCGCCGCGACGGGCGAGGACGGGCTCCAGCTGCTGCGTGAGCAGCGGCCGGACCTGGTCGTGCTCGACGTCATGCTGCCCGGCATCGACGGCTTCGAGGTCTGCCGGCGGATCCGCCGGACCGACCAGCTGCCGATCATCCTGCTGACCGCGCGCAGCGACGACATCGACGTGGTCGTCGGACTGGAGTCCGGCGCCGACGACTACGTCGTGAAGCCGGTGCAGGGGCGGGTCCTGGACGCCCGCATCCGGGCCGTGCTGCGGCGCGGCGAGCGCGAGTCGACGGACTCGGCGACGTACGGCTCCCTGGTGATCGACCGTTCGGCGATGACGGTCACCAAGAACGGCGAGGACCTCCAGCTCACCCCGACCGAGCTGCGGCTGCTCCTGGAACTGAGCCGACGGCCCGGGCAGGCGCTGTCCCGCCAGCAGTTGCTGCGGCTCGTGTGGGAGCACGACTACCTGGGCGACTCGCGGCTCGTCGACGCCTGTGTGCAGCGGCTGCGCGCCAAGGTGGAGGACGTGCCGTCCTCGCCGACGCTGATCCGTACCGTGCGCGGGGTCGGCTACCGGCTGGACGTCCCTGCGTGAGCAAGGGGATCTACGCACGGCTGCGGCTCTCGAGCCTGCGGCTGCGGCTCGTCGTCGTCTTCGCCCTCGTCGCGCTCACCGCGGCCGTCGCCGCCTCCGGCATCGCGTACTGGCTCAACCGCGAGGCGGTGCTGACCCGCACCCAGGACGGGGCGCTCAACGACTTCCGGCAGGAGATGCAGAACCGGACGGCGACGCTGCCGCTCCGGCCCACCCAGGACGACCTGCGGCGGACCGCCGAGCAGATGGCGTCCGGCAGCGCCGCGAACTACCAGGTGCTGCTGCTCGGCGAGCGGGACGCGGGCAAGCCGATCGTGGGCGCCTCGGACCCGGACGACTTCACCCTGGCCGACGTGCCGCGCCCGCTGCGGGAGGCCGTGGACACGAAGCGGCCGGTGACGGACGCCAATCCGTATCCGTACCACCTGTTCTGGCAGCGCACGGAGCGGAACGGGACGCCGTACCTGGTCGGCGGGACGCGGATCGACGGCGGCGGGCCCGCCGGGTACATGTTCAAGTCGCTGGCCGCGGAGAAGGCCGATCTGAACTCGCTCGCCTGGTCGTTGGGGATCGCCACCGCGCTCGCGGTGGCCGGCTCCGTGCTGCTCGCGCAGGTCGCGGCGACGACCGTGCTGCGCCCGGTGCACCGGCTGGGCGAGGCGGCCCGGCAGCTCGGCGAGGGCAAGCTCGACACCCGGCTGCGGGTCACCGGCGCGGACGAACTGGCCGACCTCTCCCGTACGTTCAACAGCGCGGCCGAGTCGTTGCAGAAGAAGGTCGCGGACATGAGCGCGCGGGAGGAGTCCTCCCGGCGGTTCGTGGCCGACATGTCGCACGAGCTGCGGACCCCGCTGACCGCGCTGACGGCCGTCACCGAGGTCCTGGAGGACGAGCAGGACTCCCTGGACCCGATGATCGCCCCGGCGGTGGCCCTCGTGGTGAGCGAGACCCGGCGCCTCAACGACCTGGTGGAGAACCTGATGGAGGTGACCCGCTTCGACGCGGGCACCGCGCGGCTCGTCCTCGACGACGTGGACATCGCGGACCAGATCACCGCGTGCATCGACGCGCGGGCCTGGCTGGACGCGGTCGACCTCGACGCGGAGCGCGGGATCGTGGCGCCGCTCGACCCGCGGCGCCTGGACGTGATCCTGGCGAACCTCATCGGGAACGCGCTCAAGCACGGCGGGTCGCCGGTGCGGGTCTCGGTGCGCACGGACGACGACGAGCTGGTCATCGCGGTGCGCGACCACGGCCCGGGCATCCCCGAGGAGGTGCTGCCGCACGTCTTCGACCGCTTCTACAAGGCGAGCGCCTCCCGGCCGCGGTCCGAGGGCAGCGGGCTCGGCCTGTCGATCGCCATGGAGAACGCGCTGATCCACGGCGGTTCGATCACGGCGTCGAACTCGATCGGCGAGGACGGGAAGGTCGACGGCGCGGTGTTCGTGCTGCGGCTGCCGCTGGACGCCTCGGGCATCACGCGCGAGGTGCAGACCCGCAGCAGCCAGGGCGAGGTGGAGGAAGCGTGAGGCGTCGCGTACTCGCCCTGACGGGGGCCGCGCTCACGGTCCTCGTCGCGGGCTGCGGGATCCGGACCACGTCGGTCCCGGTGGACGCGGGCGCGGCCCCGTCCCGGGTCCCGTGCACCGTGACCGAGGACGGTACGACGGAGGCGGCGGCCCAGGGCGTGCCGGTCCGGGTGTTCCTGGTCTGCGGCTCCCAGCTGGAGACGGTGGACCGCCGGTCGCCGCTGCCGGAGGAGAAGGCGGGCGGAGATCCGGTGCGGACCGCCGGGCGGCTGCTCGCGCAACTGCTCGCCGAGCCCTCGGAGAGCGAGCGGCAGGCCGGCTTCACGACCGAGGTGCGCGGGCCGCTGACCGTGGGCGGCGCACACCGGGGCGACCCGACGGGCACGCTGCGGCTGAGCCGCCAGCCGGAGGACCTGGCGCCGACGGCGCTGTCGCAGCTCGTCTGCACCTTCGCGGAGAGCTCGGCGGGCGCGGGCGGGCACACGGTGCTGCTGGGCGGGCCGGGGGCGTATCCGCCGAAGCGGTACCGCTGCACGACGGAGCTCCGCGAGCGCCCGGACTCTCCCCCACCGACGGCCCCGCCCACGAGCCCACCGCCACCCTGACCGCGCCCCCCCCGTGGGGAGGGCACCGCCCCGGCGGAACGACCGCCCGCAACGGGGTCCGAGGGGGCACCCCCCGGTGGGGCGGCGGGGGCGGCGGAACCGATTCCGCTGCCGGGGGCGTCTTGGGAGGCGTGCAGCGTCAAGGTTCGGGCGGCAGTGCCGCCGTGGTCGTCCGCGTGGCGGGGTTCGTCCTCCTCCTCGCGCATCTGCTGCTCGTCGCCTGGGTCGGTCTGCGCCCACGGGACGTGGCCTGGGTGACCGCGCCGAACACGGTCCCGCTGCACGGCCTGCGGACCGTGCTCGCGCTCGGGGGCGCCGAGGCGGCCCGGCTGATCGGCGAGGGCCTGCTGCTCCTGGCCCCGCTCGGGGTGCTGCTCCCGATGGCCGACGGACGGCTCCACGTCTCCGGGTGGGCCTCCCTGGCCCGCACGACCGCCGCGGGCGCGCTGGTGTCGCTGGCCGTGGAGCTCCTGCAGACCGCGGTGCCGGGCCAGGTGGTGGACGTGGACTCGGTGCTCCTGAACACCGTGGGGGTCGCGCTCGCGCACCTCCTGGTGGTCCCGGTCGGCCGGACCCGGCTGCGCCGCAGGTGGGAGGCGGGGAGGCCGTCCTCCTCCGCGGGGAGCACGCCGGACGGCGGCGCCGCCCTGCTGCGGGACGAGGCTCCTCAGGGTGCGACCCCGACGATTTCCAGGGTCCCGATCGCCCCGTAGACCGACGCTTCGTCCCCCCGTCCGGCAGCAGTATGGAGTCATCGGGAGCCCGCAGGAGCGGCTCCCGGACCGACTCCGAAGGAGCCCACCATGGCCGCACTGACCCGCCCCCGTGACGGACGCGTGCTCGGCGGAGTGTGCGCGGCGCTGGCCCGGCGCTTCGGCACCTCCGCGACGACGATGCGTCTGATCTTCCTGGTCTCGTGTCTGCTGCCGGGGCCGCAGTTCCTGATCTACCTGGGCCTGTGGATCTTCCTGCCGGCGGAGAAGACCGCGCGCACGGCCTGGTAGTCGTCGTACGAGCACGCCGAAGGGGCGCGCACCCGGAGAGGTCCGGGTGCGCGCCCCTTCGGCGTGTGGGGCCGGGGTCAGCCGAGCGGGAGGCCGTTGAGCGGGAGGCCGCCGAGGAGGCCGCCGAGCGGGGTGGCGCCGAGGCCGCCGGCGGCGGCGTCGAGCGGGAGGTTCTGGGTGGCCTGGCCCGCGGCGGCCGGGAGGGTCTTCACGCCCTGGTCGACTCCCTGGCCGAGGGCGCCCTGGCCGGCGCCGAGGGACTCGGCGGCGCCGTCGGGGAGCGTGGTGAGGCCGTCACCGAGCGGGACGGCCTGGGTCACCGTGCCCAGCGCGTCGGCGTCGAGCGGCAGGGACGGCGCTGCGGAGGCCGTGCCGGCGGCGGCAGCGGCGAAAGCGGCACCGAGGGCGGCGACACCGAGCTTCTTGGCGGCAGACTGCTTCATCAAAAATCTTCCTTGGGGAATCCGGGGGCTTCGGGGAAAGCCGGGAGGGGAAATCCTGGGAATCGAGAGCGGCTCTGCAACCTAACCAGCGAACGTCGCCTTCGCAAACACCGGAAAGCGGCCGGGTGTCGCATCGACCCGGCCGCCCCCGCCCCCTTCACGGGACGCTCCTCAGCCCGCCGTACGGGAAGAATCGCTGGTCGCGGCGGTCTGCCGGAACAGCCATTCGGACTTCAGCTCGGCATATCCGGGCTTGATGACCTCATTGATCATGGCGAGGCGTTCATCGAAAGGAATGAACGCTGATTTCATCGCATTGACCGTGAACCACTGCATGTCGTCGAGCGTGTAGTCGAATGCCTCGATCAGCAGCTCGAATTCCCGGCTCATGCTCGTCCCGCTCATCAGCCGGTTGTCGGTGTTGACCGTGGCCCGGAAGTGGAGCTTGCGGAGCAGTCCGATGGGGTGCTCGGCGAACGAGGCGGCGGCCCCGGTCTGGAGGTTGGAGGAGGGGCACATCTCCAGCGGGACGCGCTTGTCCCGGACGTACGCGGCGAGCCGGCCGAGGCTCACCGAGCCGTCGTCGGCGACCTCGATGTCGTCGATGATCCGCACGCCGTGGCCGAGCCGGTCGGCACCGCACCACTGGAGCGCCTGCCAGATCGAGGGCAGCCCGAAGGCCTCGCCGGCGTGGATCGTGAAGTGGTTGTTCTCCCGCTTGAGGTACTCGAAGGCGTCGAGGTGCCGGGTGGGCGGGTAGCCGGCCTCGGCGCCCGCGATGTCGAAGCCGACGACGCCGGAGTCGCGGTAGCGGTTGGCGAGTTCGGCGATCTCCAGGGCGCGGGCGGCGTGCCGCATGGCGGTCAGGAGGGCGCCGATCCGGATGCGGTGGCCGGCGGCCCTGGCCCGCCGCTCGCCCTCGCGGAAGCCCTCGTTGACGGCCTCCACGACCTCTTCGAGGGTGAGTCCGCCCTCCAGGTGCTGCTCGGGGGCGTACCGCACCTCGGCGTACACGACGCCGTCCTCGGCGAGGTCGACGGCGCATTCGGCGGCGACGCGGAAGAGGGCGTCCCGGGTCTGCATGACGGCGCAGGTGTGCGCGAAGGTCTCCAGGTACCGCTCCAGGGAGCCGGAGTCGGCGGCTTCGCGGAACCAGATGCCGAGCTTGTCGGGCTCCGTCTCGGGGAGCTGCTCGTAGCCCTGCTCCCGGGCGAGTTCGATGATCGTGCCGGGGCGCAGTCCGCCGTCGAGGTGGTCGTGGAGCAGCACCTTCGGGGCACGGCGGATCTGGTCCGCGGTGGGGACGTTGGGGGTCTGGCTCGTCATCTCCGCACTCTAGCCCCTACGCGCGTAGAACACCTCGCGTGGCGCCGGATTTCTCGTGGCGGGGCGAAGGGCCGTCCTCCTAGCCTGCCCGCATGACCTCGACCTCGCCCGCGGCCGCGTCCGAACTCCCGCGCGTGCACCGCTTCCTGTCCGACTTCCACCGCCGCCAGGCGGCCCGTACCGTCGAGTTCCCGGGCGCCTTCGCGGTGCTCGACGACGCCTACCGGAACTCCCGGGGCAACAACCACCTGCTCGTCGACGGGGCCGTGGACCCCGAGGCGCTGCCCGGGTACGTGGAGGAGGCGCTCGCCCACCTCCCGCACCGCTCCGCGTACGTCCTCGACGAGACGGTCGCCGCCGCCTGTCGGACGCCGATGGAGCGGGCCGGGTACCGGCACGCCACCACGCTGGTCATGGCGCACACCGGCCCGGTGCCGGAGCACGGCGGGGCGCGGGAGGTCGACTTCGACGAGCTGCGCGGGCCGGTGGCCGACTCCTGGCCCCGGTTCGCCCCGGAGGCACCGCCGGAGCACGTCCGCGACCTGGTGGAGCGGCGGCCGGCGCGCCGGCGCGGCGCCGACGACGTGCGGTTCCTCGCCGCGCACACCCCGGCGGGCGAGGTGGCCGCGTGGGCCGACCTGTACATGGACCCGGCGACCGGGATCGCGCAGATCGAGGACCTGGTCACCGCGGAGGCCCACCTCGGGCGGGGGTACGCCGGGAGGGTGCTGGACACGGCGCTGCGCGAGGCCGCCGACGCGGGCTGCCCGACCCGCTTCCTCACCGCGTTCGGGGAGGACTGGCCGCACCACTGGTACGGCCGGAAGGGCTTCACGACCATCGGCTCGGTGGCCCGCTTCGAACGGACCTGACACGCACGACCGTTCCCGCCCGGTACGGCGGCGCGCGGCGGCGATACGTAACAGTGACCGCGCGTACGGCTGGCGTACACCTCCGCTTCTGAGACTGTTCTGTCATGGCGCACTTCGCACTCGTGGGGCCGCCCGAGGCACGGAGACCCCGGCTCGGACGGCCTGTTGGAGGTTCCCGCACGTCGACGGCGGTGGGCGGCGTGGTGCTGCTCCTGCCGGACGGCGA
Organism: Streptomyces sp. NPDC107498; assembly: GCF_055582805.1. Classification (NCBI taxonomy): domain Bacteria; kingdom Bacillati; phylum Actinomycetota; class Actinomycetes; order Kitasatosporales; family Streptomycetaceae; genus Streptomyces; species Streptomyces sp. NPDC107498. The sequence goes on from NZ_JBVJPE010000003.1 coordinate 548,711, forward strand.
GCCGGTGTCGGCGCGGCGGGCCTCCGCGCGGACGCACGCGGCGCTGCTTCCGCTGGGTCGCGCGCTGGCCCGGGCGGGCCGGTCCGAGGGGCTCGCCGCGCACGTGGTGCGCTACCGGACGCGCGGTTGGAACGGGGCGGACGCGGACCTCGTGGCGGACGCCTCCTGGGCGGTCGCGGAGGCGGTACGGCGCTACGGCGACGTCCCGGTCTGTCTCGTCGGCCACGGGATGGGGGCGCGGGCGGCGCTGCGGGCGGCCGGGCACCCCGCGGTCGCCGCGGTGCTCGCGCTCGCGCCCTGGCTGCCGGAGGACGACGTGGCGGCGGAGCCGGAGCCGGTGCGGCAGCTGGTGGGACGCAGGGTGCTGCTCGTGCACGGCACGAACGACGCGCGGACGGACCCGGAGCTGTCGTTCCGGTTCGCCGAGCGGGCGAAGAAGGCGAACCGGGACACCTGCCGCTTCGAGGTGCACTCGGACGGCCACGCGCTGCGCCAGTACGCGGCCGAGGTCCGGGCCCTGGCCGGGGACTTCGTGCTGGGCGCCCTCTTCGGCCGACCGGTCGCCCGGCCGGTGACCGACGCGATGGCGGCTCCCCCGCCGCTGGGCCTGCGGATGCCGCTGGCGGCCGGATTCGGGGGCTCACGCCGGAGGTGACGGCTCCTTCGGGAGGAGGTGGCCGCGCCTGCCCAGCAGGAACTTCTTGAAGGCGGCCACCGGGGCCGTGTCCGGGTGGCCGTCGAGCCAGGCGACCCCGATCTCGCGGACCGCGCGCGGGGCGGTGACGGTGAGTTCGACGACGCCGGGCCGGGGGACGGCCGGCGGGGGCAGCAGGGCGACGCCGAGACCGGCGGCGACGAGGCCGCGCAGGGTCTCGGCCTCCTCGCCCTCGAAGGCGACCCGTGGCCTGAAGCCGGCCTCCGCGCACAGGTCGTCGGTGATGCGGCGGAGCCCGTACCCCGGCTCCAGGGTCACGAAGGTCTCCTCCGCGGCCTCGGCGAGGCGCACCCGCTTGCGGCCGGCGAGCCGGTGGTCGTCCGGGACGACGAGCCGCAGCCGCTGTTCGTCGAGGCGGCGGGCCACCAGGTCGGGGGCGTCCGGCACGGGCGAGGTCAGGCAGAGGTCGAGGTCGCCGGCCCGCAGCCGCTCGATCATGGCCTCGCCGTAGTTCTGGACGAGGGTGAAGCGGATCCTCGGGTGGTCGACGCGGAAGGCGCGGATGAGGCCGGGCACGGTCTCGGAGCCCATGGTGTGCAGGAAGCCGAAGGCGACGCGGCCGGCGGCCGGGTCGGCGTCGGCCCGTACGGTGTCGGCGGCCCGTTCCACCTCGGCGAGGGCCCGCTCGGCGGCGGTGAGGAAGCGGCGGCCCGCCGGGGTCAGGGAGACCGTGCGGCCGCGCCGGGCGAAGAGGGTGACGCCGAGGTCCTGTTCGAGCCGGACCATGGCCCGGGAGAGCGTCGACTGCGGCACGCCCATCTCGGCGGCGGCGCGGGTCACGTGCTCGTGCCGGGCGACGGCGGCGAAGTACGCGAGCCGCGGCGCGAGCAGCTGTCCCATGTCTTCTTCGTTACTGTTCGGTGACAGGCGAGGCTGTGACCTGTACTCATGCACCATGGGAACAATTACAGCAGTTCCGTGCATTGGACGCATGAACCGGGCCCGCCTACGTTCGTGGCATGCCTTCCGCCAGTACCAAGGCGGCCGCCACCACCGCGTCCGCCGACACCCGCCTCGCCCCCGGCACCCCCGGCCACCGCCGGATGAGCCTCGCGCTCTTCGCCGCCGGGCTGGCCGCCTTCGCCCTCCTCTACTCCACGCAGGCCCTCCTCCCGGCCATCTCGGCCGAGTTCGGCGCCACCGCCTCCGCCGCCTCCTGGACGGTCTCCGCCGCCACCGCCGCCCTCGCCCTCTGCGTCCTGCCGCTCAGCGCCCTCTCGGAGCGCTTCGGGCGGCGCACGATGATGACGGCCTCCCTCTCGGTCGCGGTCGCCGTGGCGCTCCTGGTGCCGCTCGCCCCGAACCTGGCGTCCCTGATCGCGCTCCGCGCCGTCCAGGGCGCCGCGCTGGCCGGCCTCCCGGCCTCCGCGATGGCGTACCTCGCCGAGGAGGTGCGGCCCCGGGCTCTGATCGGCGCGATCGGCCTCTTCGTGGCGGGCAACTCGATCGGCGGCATGAGCGGACGGCTCGTGACCGGCTGGGTCGCCCAGCTGTGGGGCTGGCGCGCCGGTCTGGCCGCCGTCGGCCTGACCTCCCTGGCCTGCGCGCTCGTCTTCCGGGCGCTGCTCCCGAAGGCCCGGCACTTCGTCCCCGGCACGCTGAACCCGAAGGCGCTCGCCCGGACCGTCCGGGGCCACCTCTCCGACCCGCTGCTCATGCGGCTGTACGTGATCGGCGCGCTGTTCATGACGGTCTTCGGCGCCGTGTACACGGTGATCGGCTACCGCCTGGTGGAGGCCCCGTTCTCGCTGCCGCAGGGCGTGATCGGATCGATCTTCCTGATCTACCTGGTCGGTACGGTCTCCTCGGCGGCGGCCGGGAAGCTCGTCGGGCGGCTCGGCCGGCGCGGGGCGCTGTACCTGGCGGTCTCGACGACGGCGGCGGGCCTGCTGTTCTCGCTGTCCGACGCGCTCGTGCCCGTGCTCGCGGGCCTGGTCCTGATCACGGCCGGTTTCTTCGCGGGCCACGCGGTCGCCTCCTCCTCGGTGAGCCGCACGGCGAAGACGGGCCGCGCGCAGGCCTCGGCGCTGTACCAGTCCGCGTACTACCTGGGCAGCAGCGCGGGCGGCACGCTCGGCGCGATCGCCTTCCACGCGGGCGGCTGGGCGGGCACGGTCCTGATCGGTCTGGTCGCGGTCCTCGGGGTCGTCTCGGTCACCCTGTACGGCTCGCACAGCGCGCGCGTCGAGGCGCGGCGGCTGCACCCGGCGGCGGCGTAGGAACCGGCCACCGGCCGTCCCCGGGGACTCCCCAATCCGGACCGCAACCGTCACACTCCCCCGTACGTCCTCGAACACAGGGACCCTAGGGGGAGTTGAAGATCATGAAACGAATCGCGCGGCTCGCGGGAAGAAGGGCGGGCATCGCCGCCGGCATCACGTCGCTCGTGGTGCCGGTGACGATCGCGCTCGGTACGGCCCCGGCGCAGGCGGCGTCCTGCAACGTGACGACGGGCCCGTACCAGAAGCAGGTGGAGAAGTTCCTCGGACGGCCGGTCGACGGGCGCCAGTCGCTCGCCGACTGCCAGGCGATCCAGGCCTTCCAGCGCAAGCACGGCATCACCCCGACCGTGGGGTACGCCGGGCCGCTGACCTGGCGCACCATGAACACGATGATCCAGCAGAAGGCGGCCGGGACCAACCCGAACAAGGACCGCAAGTGTCCGACGAACAAGGGCCGGATCGCCTGCGTCGACCTGACCCGGCAGCTGAGCTGGATCCAGGACGGCTCGCGCCTGAAGTACGGCCCGGTGCCGGTCCGTACGGGCAAGGACGGCACCGAGACCCGTACCGGCCTCAAGAAGATCTACTGGCGGAACATCAACCACTGGTCGACGCTCTACCACGTCTCCATGCCGTACTCGCAGTTCTTCGACGGCGGGCAGGCCTTCCACTCGACGACCAAGTCCATGTGGAACCCGCCGGGTTCCGGCGGCTGCGTGAACATGACGTCGAAGGACGCCAAGGCGTACTGGAACCTGCTCAGGAACGGGGACGACGTCTTCGTCTACGGGCGCAAGCCGGGAACCTGACCCCGGCTGTCAGTCCGCTGCGGTAGCTTCCCTCTCACCGGCACCGAACGGGTGCCGGTGAGGGTGAGTGGGGTGTGGACCCGATGAGCGACGCCGTGACCGCGACGACCGACGATCTCGACAAGTACCGCAGGGAGCTGACCGGTTACTGCTACCGGATGCTCGGATCCTCCTTTGAGGCGGAGGACGCGGTGCAGGACACGATGGTCCGCGCCTGGAAGGCCATCGGCTCCTTCGAGGGCCGCTCCTCGCTGCGGTCCTGGCTGTACCGGATCGCCACCAACGTCTGCCTGGACGCGCTGCACGCGGGGAACAGGAGGGCGCGGCCCATGGACCTGACCGGGCCGACGCCCGTCGCACGGGCACAGCTCGTCAAGCAGCCGGAGATCACCTGGCTGGAGCCCGTTCCCGACGGGCGGGTCCTGCCCTCGGCCGGCGACCCGGCGGAGACGGCCGTCTCCCGCGAGACCGTGCGGCTCGCCTTCGTGGCCGCGCTCCAACACCTGCCGCCCAAGCAGCGGGCGGTGCTCATCCTGCGCGAGGTCCTCGCGTGGAGGGCGAGCGAGGTGGCCGAGCTCCTCGACACCTCCGTCGCCTCCGTCAACAGCGCCCTCCAGCGGGCCCGCGCGACCCTCGCCGAGCAGGCGCCGGCCGCCTCCGACCCGGCGAACCCGCTGGACGAGGAGCAGCAGGCGCTCCTGGAGCGCTACGTCGCGGCCTTCGAGGGCTACGACATGAAGGCGCTGACGGCGCTCCTCCACGAGGACGCGACGATGTCCATGCCGCCGTACGACCTGTGGCTCCAGGGCCACGACGACATCGTCGGCTGGATGCTGGGCGTCGGCGACGTGTGCCGGGGCTCGAAGCTGGTCGCGACCGTGGCGAACGGCTCCCCGGCCTTCGCCCACTACCACCCGGACCCGGCGGGCGGCTTCAGCCCGTGGGCGCTGATCGTCCTGGAGCTGCGGGACGGCAAGGTCGCCGGGATGGACTTCTTCCTGGACACCGAGCGCTGGTTCCCGCTCTTCGACCTGCCGGCGCGGCTAGACGCCTAGGGTCCCGGCCAGGCCGGCGAGTCGGAGCAGGGCCCGCAGGTCGGGCCCGGCTCCCTCGAAGCGGAGGTGGTGCCCTCGCCGTCGGGCGACGAGCTTCAGCCGGGCGAGGGCGTCGACGGCGGCGAGTCCGGGGGGCGCGAGGCCGCCGATCTCGCAGACGACGACGGTCGGCTCGGCGGCGTCGAGCAGGGCGCAGAGCCGCCCGACGTCGTCGGGCGCGGGCGGCCCGGAGAGCCGCAGTTCGAGGGCGCGAGAAGTGTCCACGACGGGGAGACCGGCGCGGCGCCCGTAACTCATCGGCTTCCGCGCCCCGGCGGGCGCACCGCACGAGGCCCTGGGCTCGGCCCATGACGCGTGGCGGTCTCCCTTTCCCGTGCGACGCCGGTCCCCGCATGCCGAACGGGACCGGTGGGGGTCCACCGGTCCCGTTCGCACGGAGGCGCCGTGGGCGTGTGCCCCGACTTACGCGATGCGGTCCAGGACGATCGGGTTCGCGGTGAACGCCGTGCCCTCCGGCGCGATGTCCCACGCCCCCGACAGGGACTCCAGGGCGTAGTCGAACTTCTCCGGGGTGTCCGTGTGGAGGGTCAGCAGCGGCTGGCCCGCCGTCACCGTGTCGCCCGGCTTCGCGTGGAGCTCGACGCCGGCGCCCGCCTGCACCGGGTCCTCCTTGCGGGCGCGGCCCGCGCCCAGGCGCCAGGCGGCGATGCCGACGTCGTACGCGTCGAGGCGGGTGAGGACACCGGTCGACGGGGCCGTGACGACGTGCTGCTCGCGGGCGACGGGGAGGGTCGCGTCGGGGTCGCCGCCCTGGGCCGCGATCATCCGGCGCCAGACGTCCATCGCCGAGCCGTCCGCGAGGGCCTTCGCCGGGTCGGCGTCCTTGATGCCCGCGGCGGCCAGCATCTCGGCCGCGAGGGCGATCGTCAGGTCGACGACGTCCTTCGGGCCGCCGCCCGCGAGGACCTCGACCGACTCGCGGACCTCCAGGGCGTTGCCGGCGGTGAGGCCGAGCGGGGTGGACATGTCGGTGAGGAGCGCGACGGTCCTCACCCCGCTGTCGGTGCCGAGGCCGACCATCGTCCGCGCCAGCTCGCGGGCGTCCTCGATGTTCTTCATGAAGGCGCCGGTGCCGACCTTGACGTCCAGGACGAGCGAACCGGTGCCCTCGGCGATCTTCTTCGACATGATCGAGGAGGCGATCAGCGGGATGGCCTCCACCGTGCCCGTGACGTCGCGGAGCGCGTACAGCTTCTTGTCGGCCGGGGCCAGGCCGTCGCCCGCCGCGCAGATGACCGCGCCCGTGGTGTCGAGGACGTGCAGCATCTCCTCGTTGGAGAGCAGCGCGCGCCAGCCGGGGATGGACTCCAGCTTGTCGAGCGTGCCGCCGGTGTGGCCGAGGCCGCGGCCGGAGAGCTGCGGCACGGCCGCACCGCAGGCCGCGACGAGCGGGGCGAGCGGAAGGGTGATCTTGTCGCCGACGCCGCCGGTGGAGTGCTTGTCGGCGGTGGGGCGGGAGAGGGAGTCGAAGTTCATGCGCTCGCCGCTCGCGATCATCGCGGCGGTCCAGCGGGCGATCTCCGTGCGGTTCATGCCGTTCAGCAGGATGGCCATGGCCAGGGCGGACATCTGCTCGTCGGCGACCGCACCGCGGGTGTACGCGTCGATGACCCAGTCGATCTGCTCGGGGCTCAGCTCGCCCTTGTCCCGCTTGGTGCGGATGACGGAGATGACGTCCATGGTGGTGCCTCTTTCTACGCGCATAGAGGGGGAAAGGGGGAGCGACCCTTCCCATCGTGCCGGAAGGGCCGCTCCGAGGTGTTACTTGGCGAGGTGGTCCGGGCCGAAGGCCTGCGGGAGCATCTCGGCCAGGGTCAGGAACCCCGCCGGGGTCTCCAGGACGAGCCCGGGGCCGCCGAACTCGTACAGCAGCTGCCGGCAGCGCCCGCACGGGACCAGGGACTCGCCCCGGCCGTCCACGCACACGAAGTGCGTCAGGCGCCCGCCGCCGGTCGCCTGGAGCTGCGAGACGAGCCCGCACTCGGCGCAGAGGCCGAGGCCGAAGGAGGCGTTCTCCACGTTGCAGCCGGAGACCACCCGCCCGTCGTCCACGAGGGCCGCCGCGCCGACCGGGTAGCCCGAGTACGGGGCGTACGCGTGGGACATCGCCTCGCGGGCGGTCTCCCGCAGGAGGTCCCAGTCGGGCTCGGGGAGGGCGGGCGTCACTTGCCCTGGCCCTTGCGGTACGGCAGGCCGTCCGCCTTCGGCATCCGCAGGCGCTGCGCCGAGAGGGCGAGCACGAGCAGGGTGGTGATGTACGGGGCGGCGTCGACGAACTGGCTCGGGACCTCGTCGGTGAGCACGTACCAGAGGAAGAAGCCGACGGCGAAGACGGCGCCGATCGCGGCCACCACCCACTTCTTCCGGTACATCTGCCACAGGGCGGCGATCACCAGGAGCAGCGCGACGAGCAGCAGCAGCGCATGGACGTTCTCGGCGCCGCCGCGCAGCTTGAGGCTGTCGGTGAAGCCGAAGAGGCCGGCGCCCATGGCCATGCCGCCGGGCATCCAGTTGCCGAAGATCATCGCGGCGAGACCGATGTAGCCGCGGCCGCCGGTCTGGCCCTCCTGGTAGATGCCGGTGGAGACGATCGCCAGGAAGGCGCCGCCGAGGCCGGCGAGGGCGCCGGAGACGGCGACGGCGATGTACTTGTACTTGTAGACGTTGACGCCCAGGGACTCGGCGGCGACCGGGTTCTCGCCGCAGGAGCGCAGCCGCAGACCGAAGGCCGTGCGCCAGAGCACCCACCAGGTGCCCGGGATGAGCAGGGCGGCCACGATCGTCAGCAGCGACAGGTGGGTGACCAGGCCGCCGAGGATGCCGGCGAGGTCCGAGATCAGGAACCAGTGCTTCTGCTGGAGGTCCACCAGCCAGTCCGAGAGTCCCGGGATGGTGATGTCGGTGATCGGGTCGATGCGCGGGGACTGCTTGGAGGAGCCGCCCTCGGCCTTGTCGAAGGTGAAGTTCGACAGGTACTGGGTGAAGCCGACCGCCAGGATGTTCACCGCCACACCGGAGACGATGTGGTTCACGTTGAACGTGACGGTGATGATCGCGTGCAGCAGGCCGCCGAGCGCGCCGCCGAGGATGCCGACGACGACGCCCGTCCACGGGCCCCACTGGTAGCCCGCCCAGGCGCCGAACCAGGTGCCGAGGACCATCATGCCCTCGAGGCCGATGTTGACGACGCCCGCGCGCTCGGACCACAGACCGCCGAGACCGGCCATGGCGATCGGCACGGCGAGCTGGAGCGCGCCGGAGACCTGGCCCACGGAGGTGAGGTCATTGGCGCCGGAGACGACCCGGACCAGTGAGAAGAGCACGAGGCCGGCCGCGACGATCAGCAGGATCCAGGGCCAGGTCAGCTTGCGGCGTCCGGCCTTCTTGGGCGCGGCGCTCGGCTTGGCAACGGTGCCGGTGCTCATGCCGCCACCTCCTTGTCGGTCTTGATGGCGCCGCCGGCGGCGAGCTCCTCGCCGACCTTCTGCTGCTGGCGGCGGAGGCCGTAACGGCGGACGAGCTCGTAGGAGACGACCACGGCGATCACGATGATGCCCTGCATGATCTGCGTGATCTCCTTCGGGTAGCCCGCGATGTCCAGGCTGGAGGACGCCTTTTCGAGGAACGCGAAGAGGAGGGCCGCGAAGAGGATGCCGACCGGGTGGTTGCGGCCGAGCAGGGCGACGGTGATGGCGGTGAAGCCGACGCCGACCGGGAAGGCGAGGCTGTACGTGTGCGTCTCGCCGAGCAGGATCGGCATGCCGGACAGACCGGCGAGACCGCCGGAGATCAGCATCGCGGTGAGGATCATCTTCTTGGCGTCGACGCCGCTGGCCTGGGCCGCGGACTCGCTCTCGCCGGTGGCGCGCAGGTCGAAGCCGAACTTGGTGCGGTTGAGCACGAACCAGTAGACGACGCCGAGCGCGAGCGCGACGAAGGTGAAGCCGTAGATCTGGCCGCCCTCGCCCATGTCGATGCCGGGGAACCAGCCGGACTCGGCGATCTGACCGGTGGTGAGGTCGTTGGAGCCCGCGGGCTGGACGCCGAAGTTCTTCGGCAGGATCAGCCAGGCCACCAGGGAGGTGGTGATGGCGTTCAGCATGATCGTGGAGACGACCTCGGAGACGCCGCGGGTGGTCTTGAGGATGCCCGCGATGCCGGCCCAGAAGGCACCGGTCACGGTGGCGACGAGGACGATCAGCAGGACGTGCAGCGGACCCGGCAGGTCGACGGCGGCACCCACCAGCGCCGACAGCATCGCCGCGAGGCGGTACTGGCCGTCGACGCCGATGTTGAAGAGGTTCATCCGGAAGCCGATGGCCACGCCGAGGGCCGCCAGGTAGAGGGTCCCCGTGTAGTTGACGATCAGGACCTGGACGTCGGAGAACCCGGCGTTCTCGACCATCAGCCGGATCGGCTCGATCGGGTCGAGGCCCGTCGCGAGCAGCACCAGAACGGTGAGCACGAAGGACGAGACCAGAGCGAGCACGGGGCCCGCGGCCCCGATGATCAGCTTGTCCTTGTCGATTTTCATCATCGGGCGTCACCGTCTTCGGACTGCTCTTCGGTGCCTTCGAGGCGGCCGGTGGCTGCGCCGGTCATGGCGGAGCCCAGCTGCTCGGGCGTGATGGTGGCGGGGTCGGCGTCGGCGACCAGCCGGCCGCGGTACATGACCCGGAGCGTGTCGGACAGGCCGATCAGCTCGTCGAGGTCGGCGGAGATCAGCAGCACCGCGAGGCCCGCACGGCGGGCGTCCCGGATCGCGTCCCAGATCTGCGCCTGCGCGCCGACGTCCACACCGCGGGTGGGGTGGGCGGCGATCAGGAACTTGGGGTTGTGGCTCATCTCGCGGCCGACGATCAGCTTCTGCTGGTTGCCGCCGGAGAGGGAGGCCGCGGTGACGTCGATGCCGGGCGTGCGGACGTCGTACTCGCGCACGATCCGCTCGGTGTCCTTGCGGGCGGCCTTCGGGTCGAGGATGCCGCGCTTGGAGTTGGGGGCCTCGGTGACGTGGCCGAGGATGCGGTTCTCCCAGAGGGGGGCCTCCAGGAGCAGGCCGTGGCGGTGGCGGTCCTCGGGGATGTAGCCGATGCCGCCCTCGCGGCGCTTGCGCACGGAGACCTTGGAGATGTCCTCTCCGTCGAGCGTGATGACGCCCGCGTCGGGGGTGGACATGCCCATCAGGGCCTCGATGAGCTCGGTCTGGCCGTTGCCCTCGACACCGGCGATGCCGAGGATCTCGCCCTTGTGGATGGTGAGCGAGATGTCGTCGAGGAGCTTGCGGCCCGTGCCGATCTCCTGGACGGCGATCGAGCCGGACGGGTCCGGCGGGGCGGCGGTGGTGAGCGGGGCGGCCGAGGCGGCACCGGCCTCGGTCAGGGTCAGGCCCTCGATCCGGAGCATCGGGACGTCCGTGACCGTCGACTCGCGGGTCTCCGGCGAGGGCAGCTCGCTGCCGACCATCAGCTCGGCGAGCTGCTTGGTGGTGGCGGTCTTCGGGTCGGCGGTGCCGACCGTGGTGCCCCGGCGGATGACGGTGATGTCGTCGGCGACCTTCAGGACCTCGCCCAGCTTGTGCGAGATGAAGATGACGGTGAGGCCCTCGGACTTGAGCTCGCGCAGGTTGTCGAAGAGCGCGTCGACCTCCTGCGGGACGAGGACGGCGGTCGGCTCGTCGAGGATGAGGATCTTGGCGCCGCGGTAGAGGACCTTGAGGATCTCCACGCGCTGCCGCTCGGCGACGCCGAGGTCCTCGACGAGCGCGTCGGGGCGGACGCCGAGGCCGTACGCGTCGGAGATCTCCTTGATCTTCTTCCGCGCCTTGGCGCCGATGCCGTGGAGCTTCTCGCCGCCGAGGACGACGTTCTCCAGGACGGTGAGGTTGTCCGCGAGCATGAAGTGCTGGTGCACCATGCCGATGCCGCGGGCGATGGCGTCACCGGGGGTGGAGAAGGTGACCTGCTCGCCGTCGATCGCGATGGTGCCCTCGTCCGGCTTCTGCATGCCGTAGAGGATCTTCATGAGGGTCGACTTGCCGGCACCGTTCTCGCCGATGAGGGCGTGCACGGTGCCCTTGCGGACCGTGATGGCGATGTCCTTGTTGGCGACGACGCCGGGGAAGCGCTTGGTGATGCCGTGCAGTTCTACGGCAGGGGGGCTGGACGCGTTGATGACGCACTCTCCTTGGCCGGAAGGAGTGGGAGCGGGAGGGCAGGGCGGGGCGAAGTTATCGTGCCAGGGAGACATCTACACGCGTAGCGCTGCCGAAAAATGAAAACCTGTACGGGAATGGGCCCGGGGCCCGGGGGGGGGGGGGGGGGGGGGGGGGGTGCAGGACCCGGTGGCGGGGGGGGCGGGGGGGGTTGCGAAGGGGGGTTTGGACGTGTGTTGCTTGTTGCAACATGTCTTTTTTTCCTTTTTC